>SDXZ01000176.1 GCA_004210805.1 Acidovorax sp. | reverse complement strand
CACCGCCAACTCCCGCAGCCTCCAGAGCCTCAGCCCCATCACCCACCAGAGCCACTCACACACCCCGCAATCTGCAAGGTCCGCGTCAGTAGCGAAGCCCTCGACTATAGCACCGTTTTTGAGCGCTTCGCTACAGCGAGCGTAGAAATTGGCCTACACCGCTGCCCGATCTTCCATGGCAGCTTCCAGCGCGTCGATAAAGAGGGCTGCGACGTCGCAGCCCGTCTGGTCGAAGATCTCTTGAAAGCAGGTTGGGCTGGTGACATTGATCTCGGTCACGCAATCGCCAATGACGTCCACACCAGCCAGCAACAAGCCCCGCGCCTGCAGGATGGGCCCCAGAGCGTCACCGATCTCCTGGTCCCGCGCCGACAGCGGCCGCGCCACCCCCTTGCCACCCGCCGCCAGATTGCCGCGCACTTCAGTGCCTTGCGGAATCCGCGCCAGGCAGTAAGGGACAGGCTTGCCGCCGATGACGAGCACCCGCTTGTCCCCCTCGGCGATCTCAGGCAGAAACTTCTGCACCATCACGCTTTGCGCGCCATTGCGATTGAGCGTCTCCGTGATGCTGCCGAGATTGAGCCCGTCTGGCCCCACGCGGAAGATGCCCATGCCGCCCATGCCATCGAGCGGCTTGAGGATGATGTCCCGGTGCTCGGCATGAAAACGCTTGATGTCCTCCGGGTTGCGCGTGACGAGCGTAGGTCCGATGAACTGGGGAAACTCCATGATCGCCAGCTTTTCTGGATGGTCTCGCAAGGCGCTGGGCTTGTTGAACACCTGCGCCCCTTCACGCTCGGCCTGTTCCAGCAGATGGGTGGCATAGAAGTACTCGCTGTCGAACGGTGGGTCCTTGCGCATGAGCACCGCGTCGAACTCCACCAGCGCAGCGGTGCGTTCGGGCTGCGCCTCGTACCAGTGGGTGGTATCGCCTGTCAGGCGGATGTCGATCACCTGCGCCGTCACCTTGCCGCCCCGCTGCCACGAGATGTGCTGGGGCTCGCAGACCGCCAGCGTATGCCCACGCCGCTGCGCCTCGCGCATCATGGCGAAGGTCGTGTCCTTGTAGATCTTGAAGCTGTGCAGGGGGTCGGCGATGAAAAGCAGTTTCATAGTGTCGGATCAGAGAGCGAGCGCTAGGAACACGGCCTGGGCCGCGTCCCTATCTAATATAGAGAGACAAACACGGCAACCTCAAAAACCTGATCTGTCCACCCGCGATGCCAGTGGCAACCCGGGCTCGCGTCAGGCACCTCGGGCCGGCGAACGCCTGTACTGTTGCACAAATAACGCGAAGCTGCCCGCGACCACGCCCCAGAAGGCGGACCCCACACCGCCGATCACCACCCCACTGAGCGTGACGAGGAAGGTGATCAGCGCCGCCTCGCGGTGCGACTCGTCGCGAACCGCTGCCGCGAGGCCATTGCCGATGGTTCCCAGCAGGGCCAGCCCCGCAATTGCCACCACCAGCTCCTTGGGAAAAGCTGTCAGCAAACCCGTGATCACCGCGCCGAAAAGGCCAATCAAGACATACAGCGCCCCGCACGACACCGCGGCCGTGTACCGCCGGCGGCGGTCTTCGTGCGCCTCCGGGCCCATGCACATGGCGGCGGTGATGGCGCTGAAGCTCAGCGAGAACGCGCCAAAAGGGGCCAGCACCAAGGTGGCGAGGCCTGTGAGCGTGAGAAGGCGAGATATGGGCAGCTCGTACCCCGATGCGCGAATCACCGCCACACCTGGCAGGTTCTGCGACGCCATGGTCACCACACACAGGGGGATGGCCAGGCTGATCACGGCCGCCAGGCTGAATTCGGGCGCCGTGAACACCGGCAGGGCCAACTCCATGCGCACGGCCGACCAGACCATCTGCCCTTGCAGCGCGACAAAAACCACCGCCACTGCGAGTGTGACGACCACCGCGTAGCGCGGCGCGAACTTGCGCGCGAAGAGATACACCACCAGCATGGTCAGCACCAGCGGCAACGCCGTCTGCGCCGCGGCAAACGCCTGCAGGCCAAACCGCGCGAGCACGCCTGCCAACAGGGCCGCAGCGATTTCCATCGGAATGCGGTTCATGACCCGCTCGAACCAGCCGGTCATGCCCGCCAGTGCCACCAGCACCGCGCTGACCATAAAAGAGCCCACCGCCTCGCCCATGCTGAAGCCGCCTGCAAGCCCCGCCGTGGCCAGCACCGCCGCCCCGGGCGTGGACCAGGCGATCATCACGGGCTTGCGCAGCATCAGCGATGGCACCAGTGTGGACAGCCCCATGCCCAGCCCCAGCGCCCATATCCAGGAGGTGATTTGCGCCGGCGTGGCGCCAAAGGCCTGCGCGGCCTGGAAAACAATGGCCACCGAGCTGGTGAAGCCCACCAGCACCGCCACGAAGCCTGCGGTGAAGGCCGACAGGCTCAGGTCTTTGAAAAATTGCATGGGCTGGATTCTGGCACCGCGCCAGCGCCGCAACTTCTGACAACGCCTTCAAACCGCCCGCGGCTCAATTGCTATAATTTTTATAGCTATAAACGCTTTATAGACAAGCGCTGGAGCCCAAAAAGACTCGGATATTGATCAGATTTCAATCTTCGAACCCAGCTCCACCACCGCATTGTTCGGGAGGTGCAGGAAGTCCGCCGCGCCGCTCGCGTTGTGGTGCATCTGGGCAAACAGCTTTTCGCGCCAGGGCGCCATGCCGCCACCCATGGTGGGGATGACCGTGTCGCGCGACAGGAAGTAGCTCGTGGTCATGGGCTCCAGTTCGCAGCCCCGGCCGCGCAGCAGCTCCAGCGCGCGCGGCAGATCCGGGTCGTTCTTGAAGCCGTAGTGGATCACCACCTGCCAGCAGTCATGGCCGAGCGGCTCCACCTGCAGCCGCTTGTCGAGCCCGATCCACGGCGTCTCATGGTTGTGCACGGTGACGAACAGGTTCTGCTGGTGCAGCACCTTGTTGTGCTTGAGGTTGTGCAGCAGCGCGTTGGGCACCGCACCGGCCTCGGCAGTAAGGAACACCGCCGTGCCTTCCACGCGGGTGGGTGGGCTCACGAACACCGATTCCAGGAAATCCTTGAGGTCGATCGCGTCGGCGCGCAGCTTGTCGTTGAGCAGGCGGCGCCCTTCCTTCCAGGTCATCATCAAGGCGAACACGATGCCGCCAATCAACAGCGGGAACCAGCCGCCCTGGAACAACTTGAGCAGGTTGGAGGCAAAAAACGCCAGGTCCACCACAAAGAAGCAGCCCGTGGCGGCGATGCACAGCGCCAGCGGGTAGCCCCAGCCGTAGCGGATCACGAAGAACGTGAGCGTGGTGGTGATCAGCATGTCGAGCGTGACGGCAATGCCATAGGCGGCTGCCAGATTGCTGGACGAGCGGAACATCACCACCGCCAGCACGATGGCGGCAAACAGGCCCCAGTTGACCAGGGGCATGTAAATCTGGCCCGTGTCGCGCACGCTGGTGTGCTGGATGTTCAGGCGCGGCAGGTAGCCCAGCTGGATCGCCTGCTTGGTGACGCTGAACGCGCCGGTGATCAGCGCCTGCGACGCGATCACCGTGGCCATGGTCGCCATGATGACCAGCGGGATCAACGCCCAGTCGGGGGCCATCATGTAGAACGGGTTCTTGACGGCTTCGGGCTCGGCCAGGAGCAGCGCGCCCTGGCCAAAGTAATTGAGCGTCAAGGCCGGCATGGCCACACAAAACCAGGCCAAGCGAATGGGCCGTTTGCCAAAGTGGCCCAGGTCGGCGTAAAGCGCTTCGGCACCGGTCACGCACAGCACCACAGCACCCAGGATGATGAAGCTCGTGCCCGGGTTGGCCCACATGAAGCGCAGGGCGTGGTGCGGGCTCATGGCCCAGAGGATTTCGGGGTGGCCGACGATGTGCGACACCCCCAGCAGCGCGATGCTGATGAACCAGATCAAGGTGATGGGGCCGAAGAACTTGCCGATGCCCCCCGTGCCGCGCTTTTGCACCACAAACAGGCAAAACAGCACCACCAGGGTGATGGGGATCACGTATTGCTTGAAGTGCGGCGAGACGACTTCGAGCCCCTCTACCGCCGACAACACCGAGATGGCCGGGGTGATGACCCCATCGCCGTAAAACAGCGAGGTGCCAAAGATCCCGACCGCCAGCAGCACCCCGCGCAGCCGGGGCTTGTCTTTGACGGCCTGCGAGGCCAGCGCCAGCATGGCTATGAGCCCGCCCTCGCCGTGGTTGTCAGCGCGCAGCACCAGCACCACGTACTTCAGCGAGACGATGACCGTCAGGGTCCAGAAAAAGATGGAAAGAATGCCGTAGATGTTGTCCTGCGTGAACGGCACATGGCCGGACCCGAAGACCTCCTTGACGGCGTACAGCACGCTGGTGCCGATATCGCCATACACAACACCGATGGCGCCCAGCGTAAGCGCTGAGAGCGAGGATTTGGAGCTTTGCACTGACCGCGCCGGCACGTGGGGGCTGCCGGGTTCCGTTACTTTTGGGAACGCTATTGTGCTCCCGTGCGGGTGCCGCAGCGCACCAGCGCAGGGCATGTTGCAGCGCAGCAACTTCCCTCTGGCGCGCCTCTGACAGACGTGGCAGGGAGCCTACCCAGACACCGCTGGTCGACTTCTTTAGAGGGAAAACCTCATAGGAAAGAGCTTCCAGCCGGATCAACCCGAAGTGAGCCCAGGCTTACCGCAACAGCGCGACGGCAAGTGGGATCGACAGGTGCGTCGACACGCCTCAGTCGTAAACCTCGGCGTCGGGATTGGTGGCTTCCAGCTCGTAGCTGGCCGCCAGCATCGCCAGGCGCGCGACCACGCCGTACATGTAAAACCGGTTGGGCGCACTCACCCCCGGGCGCATGCCCGGCTGGGGCATGTGCGTGCTGTGCTCAAACGCCAGCGGCACAAAGCTCGCGCCGGGGGCGTTGAGGTTCTCGTCCACGCCGCGCTCGGCGTGCATGCGGTAGAAGCCACCCACCACGTAGCGGTCCATCATGTAGACCACCGGTTCGGCCACGGCCTCGTGCACGCGCTCCTGCGTCAGCACACCCTCCTGGATGATGAGGTCACTGATCGGCTGGCCGTCCTTGATGATGGCCATCTTGTTCTTGGTCTTGCGGTTCACCGCGTCGAGTTCCTTGGCGTCGCGCACGGTCATGATGCCCATGCCGTAGGTGCCGTTGTTCGCCTTGACGATGACGAACGGCTTTTCATTGATGCCGTAATCCTTGTACTTGCGGCGCACCTTGGTCAGCAGGGCGTCGACCGAGGTCTGGAGCTTGTCCATCCCCGTGCCTTCGGTGAAATCCACCCCGTCGCACTGGCTGTACATCGGGTTGATGAGCCAGGGGTCGATGCCCAGCATCTTGCCGAAGCGCTTGGCCACCTCTTCGTAGTTCTTGAAGTGGGTGCTTTTCCTGCGCACGCTCCAGCCGGCATGCAGCGGGGGCAGCAGGTACTGCTCGTGGATGTCTTCCAGGATGCCCGGCGGCCCGGCGGAGAGGTCGTTGTTGAGCAGGATTGTGCAGGGGTCGAAGTTCTTGAGGCCCAGCCGGCCCTTGGTGCGCACCACCGGTTCCAGCGTCACGGTGTCGCCGTTGGGCAGCTCGATCAGGGTCGATTTCTTGATCTCGGGGCTGATGGAGCCCACGCGCACATTCAGGCCCGCCATGTTGAAGATGCGCTGCAGCTGCACCACGTTGGCCAGATAGAAGGTGTTGCGCGTGTGGTTCTCCGGGATGATCAAGAGGTTGCGCGCCTCGGGGCAGATCTTCTCGATGGCAGCCATGGCGGCCTGCACGGCCAGGGGCAGCATCTCCTTGGTGAGATTGTTCCAGCCGCCGGGGTACAGGTTGGTGTCCACAGGGGCCAGCTTGAAGCCGGCGTTGCGGATGTCCACCGAGGTGTAGAACGGCGGCGTGTGCTCCATCCACTCCAGGCGGAACCAGCGCTCGATGGCGGGCATCGAGTCCAGCACACGCTGTTCAAGTTCGTTGATCGGCCCGGTGAGGGCCGTGATGAGATGCGGAACCATAAATGCCCTCGGCAAGCGAATTGCGACGAATTGTAGGGAGTTGGGGCCGCCGCCCGATTTCGCAAGGCGGTGCGCGCTCTTCGCACTCCTATGCGGCCCTCATACCCCGCTCACACCGCCCTCACGCCACCTCAACGGCGCCAGAACGCGGGCGTCAGCAGCGCCATGAAGCTCAGTATCTCCAGCCGCCCCAGCAGCATGCCGAGCGTACACACCCAGATCTGAAAATCGGTGAGCACGGCGTAATTGGAGGCCGGCCCCACCAGGCCCAGCCCCGGCCCTGCGCAGTTGACGCTGGCCAGCACCACCGAAAACGCGGTCACCGGGTCCAGGTCGGTGAGCAACATCACCATCGACAGCCCAAACACCGTGCCGCCGTACACCAGCATGAAGGCCAGCACCGAGAAGATCACCCGGTTGTCCACCACCGCGTCCCCCAGCCGCACCGGCTGCACCGCGCGTGGGTGCACCAGGCGGTTCATCTCGCGCCGCGCCTGCTTGAGCAGGATGAGCATGCGCACCATCTTGATGCCACCGCCCGTGGAGCCCGCGCTGGTAGCCACCCCCGACAGCAGCAGCATGAACACGGGTGCAAACACCGGCCAGGCCAGGTAATCCACCGTGGCAAAACCGGTGGTGGTGGCCAGAGAGACCGTGTTGAACATGCCGTGGCGCAAAGCGGCAAGCGGCTCGTACACGCCCTTGGCCCACAGCAGCAGCGACACCAGCAAGCCGCCCGCGATCAATGAAAACAGCGTGGCGCGCAACTCGGGATCGCCCCAGAACCCGCCCCAGTGTCCTTTTCTGAGGGCCACGAAATAGAGCGCAAAGTTGCAGCTGGCCACGAGCATGAAAAAGATGCAGATCGCCTCCAGCAGCGGGGACTGGAACTGCCCGAAGCTCGCGTCGTATGAGGACAGCCCGCCCAGGCTGACGGTCGCAAACATGTGCATCAGCGCGTCCAGCGGCTGCATGCCCCCGGCCCAGAACGCCGCCCCGCAGGCCACCGAGAACATCGCGTACACGCCCCACAATCCCTTGGCCGTGCCGGTCATGCGCGGCGTGAGCTTGGAATCCTTGAGCGGCCCGGCCGCCTCCGCCTTGAAGAGCTGGCTGCCGCCCACGCCGAGCAGCGGCAACACCGCCACGGCCAGAATCAGGATGCCCATGCCCCCCATCCACTGCAAGAAGGTGCGCCACACATTGAGCGACACCGGCAGCGTGTCGAGCCCCGCCAGTACCGTAGACCCCGTGGTCGTCAGCCCCGACACCGCCTCGAAGTACGCATGGGTGAACGACATCGGCCGCCCGATGTGGTGCCCCGCCAGCATCAGCGGCAACGCGGCCGACAAGGGCAGCAGCAGCCAGACCAGCGACACCAGCATCACGCCGTGGCGCGGCTGCAGCTCTTGCCGGAACAAACGCAGCCGCCACCACAGCCACGCGCCCACGGCCAGCGTGGCGAGCATCGCCATCGGGTACACATGCCACACCCCGTCGCGCGTCCACAGCGACACTGCCAGCGGCACGCCCAGCGACAGCGAGAAGATCATGACCAGGATGCCCAGCACGCGCAGGACGGGAAACATGTCCGTCATTGGGTATGCCTTGCCAGGTGATCAGAAGAAAGTGGCGCTCACGCGGAAGAGCTTTTCCACGTCGCGCACCAGCCGCTTGTGCGGCAGGAAGAAGACCACGTGGTCGTTGCTCTCGATGACGGTGGAGCTGCGCGGGATGATGACCTCGGGCTCGCGCAGGTTCTGCACGGCGCCCTCCGTGGCACCGGTCGCATCGGGCAGGCCGCGCACGATCAGTCCCATGTGCACGTCGCGCGGCAGCTGCAGCTCGCTCACCTTGCGGCCGATCACGCGCGAGCTCTTCCTGTCGCCGCGCGCCACGATCTCCAGCGCCTCGGCCACGCCGCGGCGAAGGCTGTGCACCGCCTGCACATCGCCCTGGCGCACATAGGCCAGCAGCTCGCCCAGCATGGCCTGCGCGGGCGACAGTGCAATGTCGATCTGCGTGCCGTGCATCAGGTCGGCATAGCTGCGCCGGTTGATGAGCGCCAGCACCCGGCTGGCGCCCATGCGCTTGGCCAGCAGGCACGACATGATGTTGTCCTCGTCGTCGTCGGTGAGCGCGAGGAACAGGTCCACCTCCTCGATGCCTTCATCGCCGAGCAAATCCTCGTCGGTGGTGTCGCCCTGCAGCACCAGCACGTTGGTGGGCAGGGCCGAGGCCAGCTCCACGCAGCGGTCTGCGTGGTCTTCGATGATCTTGATGTTGAAGCGCCCAGGAGCCTGTGCCAGCTGCCGTGCCAGGCGCAGCCCCACGCGGCCGCCGCCCGCAATCATGATGCGGCGCACGGGCTGGGACGGCTGCGTGCCCGGACGGTGCAGAGCGCCCAGCACGGCGGCAATGTGCTCTTGCGCGGCTAGCACAAAAACCTCGTCGCCCGGCTCGATGCGGGTGCGGCCATCGCAGGCAATGAAGCGGTCGGGCTCGTCGGCGAAGCGGCGGTAGATGGCCACCATGCGCATCGCCAGGTCGGGGGAGTTCTCGCGCAGGTCGCCGATCACTTGGCCCACCATGGGGGCGCCGGCCCGGGCGCGCACTGCCACCTGCAGCACACCAGATTGGTCTCGTCCTGCGCGGCGCAGGCGATGAGCAGATCGGTGTCTTGTGCGCCGGCCTCGGCCAGCACGCTCGGCTCGATGCCGCTGCCCACCACGCCGCGCAGGTCGTAGCGCGACTCCAGGTCGCGCAGCCGCGCAGCGTCGGTGTCGATCACCGTGATGTCGTTGCGCTCGGACACCAGGCTGTCGGCCACGCTCTGGCCAACGCGGCCCGCTCCAAGGATGATGATTTTCATGCTGAATTGGCCTCTAACGCTTGACTGATAAGCGCTATAAGCTATTAATTCAATAGCACATCAGTTCCGGACCTCACCCTCGCCCAGTACGACGTACTTCAGCGAGGTCAGGCCTTCGAGCCCCACCGGCCCGCGCGCATGGAATTTGTCGGTGCTGATACCGATCTCGGCGCCCAGCCCGTACTCGAAGCCGTCGGCAAACCGCGTACTCGTGTTGACCATCACGCTGGCCGAATCCACCTCGCGCAAAAACCGCTGGGCGTGCACGTGGTTGGTGGTGAGGATGGCGTCGGTGTGGTGGCTCGAATAACGGTTGATGTGCGCAATGGCCTCGTCCACGTCGGCCACGACCTTCACGCTGATGATGGGTGCAAGGTATTCCTCGCTCCAGTCCTGCTCGGTGGCCTGCGCCAGCAGGGCGCCGGGCACGCTCTTCAAGATGGCCAGCGACTCGGTGCAGCCGCGCATCTCCACGCCCTTGGCGGCATACACGGCGCCGATCTTCGGCAAGAAGTCGGCCGCCACACCGCGCGCCACCAGCAGGCCTTCGCTCGCGTTGCAGGGGCTGTACTTGTTCGTCTTGGCGTTGTCGGCCACCTTTACCGCCGTGGCGATGTCGCAGGGGTCGTCCACATACGTGTGGCAGTTGCCGTCCAGGTGCTTGATCACGGGCACCTTGGCATCGCGGCTGATGCGCTCGATCAGGCCCTTGCCGCCGCGCGGAATGATCACGTCCACGAACTGCGGCATGGCGATGAGCTGGCCCACGGCCTCGCGGTCGGTGGTCTGCACCAGTTGCACAGCGTCTTGCGGCAGGCCGGCTTCGGCCAGCGCCTGCTGCACCAGCTTGGCCAGGGCCTTGTTGGAGTCGATGGCCTCGGAGCCGCCACGCAGGATGCAGGCATTGCCGCTCTTGATGGACAGCGACGCGGCCTCGATGGTCACATTGGGCCGGCTCTCGTAGATCATGCCGAACACGCCGATCGGCACGCGCATCTGGCCCACGCGGATGCCGCTGGGCTGCTGCTTCATGCCCAGGATCTCGCCAATGATGTCGGGCATGGCGGCGAGTTGTTCGCAGCCTTCGGCGCAGGTCTCGAGCACCTTGGGGCTGAGTTTGAGGCGGTCCACCATGGGCTCGGCCAGGCCAGCGGTGCGGGCACGGTCCAGGTCCCGGGCGTTGTCGACCTGCAGCGCATCCACGTTATCGCGCAGCAGGCGGGCCAGCGCCTTGAGCGCTTTGTTTTTGATAGCTGCCGGCGCTTTCGCCATCAGCGCCGAGGCCGTTTTGGCCTGCAGGCCGAGGGTGTGCGTGTAGTCAGCGACGTTGAGGGCGTTCATCCAGCGATTTTGCCGCACTTGGCCTTGGCCGCTTTTGGCGCGGCGCCGGGCTGCTTTACCCTTGGGCCTTAAAAATTCGTCTGCCGCCGATGACCGACACACCCCAAACCCAACTTGCCACCTTGTCCGAGGCCCTGCAGGCCTTCGCGCGCGGCGACTGCACCGCTGCCCACCTGAGCACCCTGGCACGCGAGCAAACCACCGCGCTCGCCGCCCTGCCGCCGCGCTACGCCGAGGTGCTGCTGAACCTGCTGGACCGCCTGGAATCGAGCGCGCTGTTTTCGGAGGAAAGCTGCTCGTTCAGCCAGAAGGACCTGGTGGCGAGTTTGCAGATGTGGGTGGACAAGGCGCGCACAGCGCTGGACGCTGCGTGAACGATTTGCTCCTGTTTCGATAGCTACAAGCGCTTTATAGATAAGCGCTAGGGGCCATTTCTGGCTTAATACCGGCTTCGTTTGGCAACTCCAGCCGGTGTCGACACCGTGGAAGCGACGTCGCCAACGATGGTGCCCCCTCACAGGGAGGACCTCGAAGCTGGCGTCAGGGGGATGCCGCCTCCCTCACCGTGCCGCTTGCTGCGTCAACCTGCACATCTGAAACCCCAACCGCTGCAGCGCCTGCCAGCCGTTCTGCGGCCAATCGGGCACCTTCAGTCCTTTGACGATGCCGTCCACCGTGTGGGCCGACTGCAGCAGGCGCGCCAGCGCGGCGTCGCTGACCTTGGGCAGGATGCGTTCGTACAGGCGCTCCTTGGCGCCCCAGACGCGGTTTTCGCGCAGGGCCATGGGCAGGGGGCGGCCGGCGTTCATGGCGTCCTTCACCCGCTTGAGGGCGCGGATGTCCTCGGCCAGCGCCCAGTGCACCAGCACCTCGGCCTCGCCCTCGGCCTGGAGGCCGTCGAGCATGCGCTGCACACGCGCGGTCTGGCCGGACAGCACGGACTCGGACAGCTTGAACACGTCGTAGCGCGCCACGTTGAGCACCGCCGCCTCGACCTGGGCTTGGCTCAACTCCCCCGCCGGGTGCAGCAGCGCCAGCTTGCTGATCTCCTGATGGGCGGCCAGCAGGTTGCCCTCCACGCGGTCGGCGAAGAACTGCAGCGTGCGCTGGCCCTCCTCGCCTGCCACCACGCGCTGGCCTTGTGCGGCCAGGCGCTGGGCGATCCACTGCGGGAGCATGCCGCGCTCGATGGTGTCGATCTGGATCGACATGCCGTTGGCCTCCAGCGCCGCAAACCAGGCGCCGCTGCGGGTGGCCTTGTCCAGGCGCGGCAGCATGACGAGCGTGAGCGTGCTGTCGTTGCC
>SDXZ01000175.1 GCA_004210805.1 Acidovorax sp. | reverse complement strand
AGCCGTTTTCGATGGAGCCAATGGCCACCGACACGAAGTCACCCACTTGGACTTCGACTTCGCCCTTGTCGTTCTTGAACTCTTCCAGCGGCACGTAGGCTTCGGACTTGAGGCCAGCGTTCACGACCACGAAGTTGTGCTCAACGCGCACGACTTCAGCGGTGATGACTTCACCTGGGCGCATTTCCGTGCGCGTCAAAGATTCTTCAAAAAGGGCGGCAAAAGATTCGGACATGTGTTTCCTTGCCACAAACAGGATTCCAGTAGCACTATTGCTACTGTTTTTATAGCTGCTTGCGGTGGTTTTTTGCGGTAGAACCGCGGGTTAGGTTATCGATCCACACAACCTGTGCGCTGGCGCGCGAGAGGAGCTATGTGGGCCTGTGGCAAGGCCTTTCGGCTTGCCTGGAGCCCGAAGGCCCCACGTGGTCAGCTCTGCGCAGAGGGTGCGAAGGGCTGGCGCTCTTGCCACCAGGCCAACACCTGATCGACGGCTTCATCAATCGTCAAGGTGGAGTTGTCCAGGACCAGAGCGTCCTGCGCAGGCTTGAGAGGTGCGACGCTGCGGGAACTGTCCCGGGCGTCGCGTGCTTCCAGATCCGCGCGAAGGTCTTCGATATTAGCCGAAAAACCCTTTGAAATCAACTGTTTATAGCGCCGTTCAGCGCGGCAGGCGGCGCTGGCCGTCAAATAGACCTTCAAAGGGGCTTCGGGGAAGATCACCGTGCCCATGTCTCGGCCGTCGGCCACCAGCCCCGGCAGGCGCCGAAAGCTGTGCTGCAGGTCGACCAGCGCCTCGCGCACGGCGGGCAGGGCGGACACGCGTGACGCGTTCATGCCGGCCTCTTCGGTGCGGATGGCTTCGGTGACATCGTCGCTACCAAGCCACACCCGGCCGCTTTCAAAGCGCACCGGCAACGTCTGGGCCATGGCGGCAATGCGCGGCTCGTGCGCGGCATCGATGGCCAGGCCTGCGCGCAGGGCGGCCAGTGCGGTGATGCGGTACATCGCGCCCGAGTCCAGAAACCGGTAGCCCAGGCGCTGCGCAACCGCCGCCGCCACCGTGCCTTTGCCGGAAGCGGTGGGGCCATCGATGCAAATCACGGGGACGTGATCGGTTGCAGTGGCTGCGACCGAGAACAGGGCCTCAAAGTAGTCCGGGAAGGTCTTGGCCACGCATTTCGGGTCCTCAATGCGCACCGGCACGCTTGCCGGGTTGAAGGCGGCGAGCGAGAAACACATGGCCACGCGGTGGTCGTCGTAGGTGTGGATGCTGGCGGCTTTCCAGTCCTGCACCCGGGCAGGTGGTGTCACGCGGATGAAATCCGCCCCTTCTTCCACGGTGGCGCCCAGCTTGCGCAGTTCGTTGGCCATGGCGGCAATGCGGTCGGTTTCCTTCACGCGCCAGCTGGCAATGTTGGTCAGCGTGGTGGTGCCTTCAGCGTACAGCGCCATCACGGCCAGCGTCATGGCGGCGTCGGGGATGTGGTTGCAGTCAAGCTCGATGGCCTTGAGCAGCCAGCCCTGGCCCGGCTCGCCGCGCTGGATGTGCAGCCAGTTGGGGCCACCCGTGACCACGGCACCCATGGCGCGGGCGGCTTCGACGAACCGGATGTCGCCCTGGATCGAATCCAGCCCGACACCTTGAATTTTGATGCCTTTTTGGCCGCCAGCGCTGGTTGCTATTGCGCCTAGTGCTATGAAATAGCTAGCAGACGAGGCGTCGGCCTCGACATGGATGCTGCCGGGCGACCGGTACCGGCTGCCCGCCGCGATGGTGAACCGTTGCCAGTTCTCATGCTTTACCTCGATGCCAAAACGCGCGAGTAGCTCCAGCGTGATGGCAATGTACGGTTTGGAGATCAACTCGCCGACCACGTCGATCACAACGGGTTGCGTGCCCGCCGCCAGCGGCAGTGCCATGAGGAGCGCGGTGAGGAATTGGCTCGACACGTCGCCGCGCACACGGATGGGCGCTGCCAGGGCCAGCGGGGGCATGCCACTGGCGTGTGCGATGCGCAGCGGCGGGTAGCCGTCGTTGCCCACGTAATCAATCGCGCAGCCCAGTTGGCGCAGGGCATCCACCAGGTCGCCGATGGGGCGCTCGTGCATGCGGGGAACGCCCGACAGTTCGAACTCCCCGCCCAGCAGCGCGAGCGCCGCAGTGAGCGGCCGCATGGCAGTGCCGGCATTGCCCAGGAAAAGCTTGGCCGGCGAGTGGGGTGCGCGCCCCCCCAGGCCGGTGATGTGGACCGTGGTGCCGGCTTCCTTGACCGTGCAGCCAATCTCGCGCAGCGCGTCCAGCATCACGCGTGTGTCATCCGACGCGAGCAGGTCGTGAACAGCGGTGGTGCCGTGGCTCAGCGCTGCGAGTAACAGCACGCGGTTGGAGATGCTTTTGGAGCCCGGCAGATGGACTTCGCCCACAGCGGTTTGCAACGGAGGCAGGTCTAGGAATGCGGTGCTGTACATCAGTGTGGTTCGTCCATTGCGCTCAAAGAGCATTAAGCGGCCCAAGCAGAGCCAAGTCAGCTATGGGCCGCCAACGTGCCCACGCGCCCGTCACGCCCTCAGCAACCGGCGCGCCCCCAACGCCAGTGCACGTGGAACTGGCTCCGCCAGGCTACCGGGTGCGTCCCCCTCTGGGGGAAGGCGCCGCAGGCAACTCAGGGGGCTACTTGCGTTTTGCTCCCATGCGCCAGTGCGCGCGGGTTTCGCTGGCTAGCGTGAGCATGTCTTCCAGCGACTGGGAATCGCCTTTTTCCATCGCCTGCTCCAGGGTCTGCAGCGCCTGCCTGAACAGCTTGGACTGGGCCAGCAGCTCTTCACGGTTGGACAGCAGGATGTCGCGCCAGACCTTGGGGTCGCTGGCCGCAATGCGGGTGAAGTCGCGAAACCCCGGGCCTGCCAGCGACAGGAAATCGTCACCGCTCGACTGGCCTGTGATGCTGTTCATCATCGCAAACGCCAGCACGTGGGGCAGGTGGCTGACGGCCGCGAAGGCGGCGTCGTGCGACTCGGGCGACATGCTGGAGACTCGGCTTCCGAGCGCGGTCCAGATGTCGTGGGCTTTTTGCAATTGCGCGGTGAAGGTGCGCTCGGTCGGCGTCAAGATGACCTGGCGCCCGCTGTACAGGTCGGCTTCGGCGTGTTCCACGCCCGACACCTCGCGCCCGGTGATCGGGTGCGCGGGCACAAACGAGCCCACCTGGTCGCGCAACGCACGGCGCGCGGCCTGCACCACATCGGCCTTGGTCGAACCCACGTCCATGATCAGCATCTGCGGCGTGACCAGGTGCTTGATGGCCTTGAGCGTGGCCTCGGTGGCGGCCACTGGCACGGCCAGCAGCACGATGTCGGCGCCGGCAACGGCCAGCAAGGCAGACGGCGCCTCGACATCGATCACGCCCAGCTGGCGGGCGCGGTCGGTGGTGGAAGGCGATTTGCTGTACCCGACGACACGCTTGACCAGGCCGGCCTTCTTCATCGCCAGCGCAAACGAGCCGCCCATGAGCCCGCAGCCGATGAGTCCCAATTGTTCAAACATGGTGCGATTCCGGCAGGTGGCGGTGCGGGGCCTCTCCCCGAGAGAGCGCGGCCATGCCCGTGGAGGTGACAGCTGGGCGTTGGGCGATGTGCACGGGCCTCATGGCGCGACCGGGTAGGTGCCCAGCACCTTGTAGAAGGCGCACAGGCTGCGCAATTCTTCGAGTGCACGCGCCACATGGGGTTGGGCGGGGTGGCCGTCGAGGTCGATGTAGAAGTAGTACTCCCACTGGCCCGTGCGCGCGGGGCGCGATTCAAACCGCGTCATGGACACGCCGTGTGTCTTGAGCGGCACCAGCAGGTCGTGCACTGCGCCCGGCTGGTTGGGCACCGACACCACAAGGCTGGTGCAGTCCTTGCCCGACGGCGGCGGCGTCTGCAGCGTGTGCGGCAGGCAGATGATGGCAAAACGCGTGCGGTTGTACGCGTCGTCCTGGATCGCGTGCGAGACGATGTGCAGGCCAAACTGGGTGGCGGCGCGTTCGCTCGACAGTGCAGCCCAGCCGGGGTTGGTGGTGGCCAGGCGCGCGCCTTCGGCGTTGCTCGACACCGGGCGGCGCTCGGCGTGCGGCAGGTGTTTGGACAGCCAGGCCTGGCACTGGGCCAGCGCTTGCGGGTGGGCCAGCACCGCTTCAATACCTTCCAGCGAATTGCTGGTGCGCAGCAGGTTGTGGCGCACCAGCAGGCTGACTTCGCCCACCACATGCGTGGGGGTGTGCAGGAACAGATCCAGCGAGCGCGTGACCACGCCTTCGGTGGAGTTTTCAACGCCCACCACGCCGTATTGCGCGCTGCCCGCGGCCGTGGCGTGGAACACCTCGTCGAAGTTGGCGCAATACATGAGGTCGGCGGCGCCGCCAAAGAATTCAATCGCAGCTTGTTCGCAAAAAGTGCCTTCAGGCCCAAGCACTGCCACGCGCTGCGGCGATTCGAGCGCCAGGCAGGCCGACATGATTTCGCGCCAGATGGCGGCCACGTGCGGGCTCTTGAGCGGGCCGGGGTTGGCCGTCTGGATCTTCTCGATGACCTGCGCCACGCGGTCGGGCCGGAAGAACGGGGTGCCTTCGCGCTTCTTGACCTCACCGACCTGCTCAGCGACCAGCGCCCGCTGGTTCAGCAGCGTCAGCAATTGCTGGTCGATGGAGTCGATCTGCACGCGCAGGCTGGAGAGGTCGGGTGAGGCTTGCGGAGTGTTCATGAAGGAAAAAGTGGTGTGCGCTGCGCGTGAACGAATGTTTTATGTGTGTTCAGGCGTGTTTTTGCTCAAATTCTCGCATGTAGCCGACCAAAGCTTGCACACCTGCCAGCGGCATGGCGTTGTAGACGCTGGCACGCATGCCGCCTACCGACTTGTGGCCCTTGAGTTGCAGCAGGCCGCGCTCCTTGGCGCCGGCCAGAAACGCATCGTTGCGGCTTTCGTCGCGCAGGAAGAACGGAATGTTCATGCGCGAGCGGCAGTTGGCGGCCACCTTGTTCACGTACAGCTGCGAATTGTCGATGGCGTTGTACAGGAGCTCAGCCTTGGCGATGTTGCGCTGCTCCATCGCAGCCACGCCCGTCAGGCTGCCTTCAGTCTGGCGCTTGAGCCACTGGAATGTCAGTCCGGCGATATAGATGCCCCAGGTCGGCGGCGTGTTGTACATCGACTGGTTGTCAGCCACCGTCTTGTAGTCAAACGCGCTGGGGCAGGCGGGCAGGGCGTGGCCGAGCAGGTCTTCACGCACCACCACCAGCGTGAGGCCGGCGGGGCCCAGGTTCTTTTGCGCACCGCCAAAGGCCAGGCCCACCCGGGACCAGACCACCGGGCGCGACGCCACGTGCGACGAGAAATCGATGACCAGCGGCGCATCGCTGCCCAGCGTCTTGAGGTCGGGCAACTGGTGAAACTCGATGCCGTTGATGGTTTCGTTGCTGCAGATGTGCAGGTAGCTCGCGCCGCGGCTGAGCGTCCACGAGGCTGCGTCAGGCAGAGTCGTGAAACCCGTATCCTCGGCCGAGGCCACGATGTTCACTTCAGCGGCATACCGGCGCGCTTCTTTCTGCGATTTCTGGCTCCAGCTGCCCGTCACCACAAAATCAACCACGCCGGCGCGTGAGAGGTTCAGCGGCACGATGGCGTTCTCGGCCAGCCCACCGCCCTGCATGAACAGGATCTTGAAGTTCGCGGGCACGGCCAACAGCGCACGCAGGTCGGCCTCTGCCTGTTCGTAGATGGACAGGAACTCCTTGCCGCGGTGGCTCATCTCCATCACGCCCATGCCGCTGCCGTGCCAGTCGAGCATCTCGGACGCAGCCTGCTCCAGCACTTCGGTGGGAATGGCGGCCGGTCCGGCCGAGAAGTTGTAGGGGCGGGTCATGATTTATAGGTCAAAACTGCTGCTAGCGCTTATTAAATAAGCGTTTGTAGCTATAAATTTAATAGCAATTGGGCGCGATGCCTGGCATAGCGCCGCTGGGGCGGTCGGGGCAGGGCAGTGCCAAGCTTCAGGCTTCGGCTTCAGGCGTGTCTGGGGCTGCGGAACCGTTGCCGTCAGCGTTTCCGTCCACACTACCTTCACCGTCCGCCTCGGCGTCCACCACGTTTGCATCGTTTTCCACAATGCGCTGCAGGCCGCTGAGCTTGGAGCCTTCATCGAGGGCAATCAACGTCACACCTTGGGTGGCACGCCCGAGTTCGCGGATCTCCGACACCCGGGTGCGCACCAGCACGCCCTTGTCGGTGATCAGCATGATCTCGTCGTCGGCATGCACCAGCGTGGCGGCCACGACCTTGCCGTTGCGCTCGCTTTGCTGGATGGCAATCATCCCCTTGGTACCACGGCCGTGGCGCGTGTATTCGACGATGCTCGTGCGCTTGCCGTAGCCGTTTTCGGTGGCGGTGAGCACGCTTTGTGTCTCGTCTTCGGCGACCAGCATGGCGATCACGCTCTGGCCTTCCTCCAGCGTCATGCCGCGCACGCCGCGGGCCTGGCGGCCCAGAGGGCGCACGTCGTTCTCGTCGAAGCGCACAGCCTTGCCGCCATCGCTGAACAGCATCACATCGTGCTTGCCGTCGGTCAGCGCCGCGCCGATCAGGTAGTCGCCATCGTCCAGGTTCACGGCGATGATGCCGCCCTTGCGCGGGTTGCTGAATTCATCCAGCGCTGTCTTCTTCACGGTGCCCATGCTCGTGCCCATGAACACGTAGCGGTCGGCCGGGAACGTGCGCATGTCGCCGGTCAGCGGCAGCACCACGTTGATCTTCTCGCCGTCCTGCAGCGGGAACATGTTGACGATGGGGCGGCCGCGCGAGCCGCGCGAACCAGCAGGCACTTCCCACACCTTGAGCCAGTACAGGCGGCCGCGATTGGAGAAGCACAGGATGTAGTCGTGCGTGTTGGCGATGAAGAGCTGGTCGATCCAGTCGTCTTCCTTGGTGGCCGTGGCCTGCTTGCCGCGCCCTCCGCGCTTTTGCGCGCGGTATTCGGACAAGGGCTGGCTCTTGATGTAGCCGGTGTGGGACAGGGTCACCACCATGTCGGTGGGGGTGATCAGGTCTTCGGTGGAGAGGTCTTGCGCGCTGTACTCGACGATGCTGCGGCGGGCGCCCAGCTTGTGCTGGCCGAACTCCGTCTTGATGGATGTGAGCTCTTCGGAAATGATGGTCGAGACGCGTTCGGGCTTGGACAGGATGTCCAGCAGGTCTTCAATGACCGCCATCACTTCCTTGTACTCGGCCACGATCTTGTCCTGCTCCAGGCCTGTGAGGCGCTGCAGGCGCATTTGCAGGATTTCCTGGGCTTGCGTTTCCGACAGGCGGTACAGGCCGTCCTGGCCCATGCCAAGTTCCTGTTCGAGGCCGTCGGGCCGGTAATCGTCGGCATTGACCACGCCACCGTCGGCGCGGGTCCGGGTGAGCATCTCGCGCACCAGCTTGCTGTCCCACGAGCGGACCATCAGTTCAGACTTGGCCACCGGAGGGGTGGGCGCGTTGCGGATGATGGCAATGAAATCGTCGATGTTGGCCAGGGCTACGGCCAGGCCTTCAAGCACGTGGCCGCGATCGCGCGCCTTGCGCAGCTCGAACACCGTGCGGCGCGTCACCACTTCGCGGCGATGCTGCAGGAAGACGACGATCAGGTCCTTCAGGTTGCACAGGCGTGGCTGGCCGTCGATCAGCGCCACCATGTTCATGCCGAAGGTGTCCTGCAGCTGCGTTTGCTTGTACAGGTTGTTGAGCACCACCTCGGGCACTTCGCCGCGCTTGAGCTCGATCACCAGGCGCATGCCCGACTTGTCGGACTCGTCCTGGATGTGGCTGATGCCTTCGATCTTCTTCTCGTGCACCAGCTCGGCCATGCGCTCCTGCAGGGTCTTTTTGTTGACCTGGTAGGGCAGCTCGTCGACGATGATCGCCTGGCGCTGGCCGCGGTCGATGTCCTCGAAGTGGCACTTCGCACGCATGATCACGCGGCCGCGGCCTGTGCGGTAGCCGTCCTTCACGCCGTTGATGCCGTAGATGATGCCGGCCGTGGGGAAGTCGGGGGCCGGGATGATCTCCATCAAATCGTCGATGGAGGCCTCTGGGTTGCGCAGCATGTGCAGGCAGGCGTCCACTACCTCATTCAGGTTGTGCGGCGGAATGTTGGTGGCCATGCCCACCGCAATGCCCGACGAGCCATTGACCAGCAGGTTGGGAAGCTTGCTGGGCAATACCAGTGGCTCTTTTTCGCTGCCGTCGTAATTAGGACCGAAGTCGACAGTTTCCTTGTCGATGTCTCCCAGCATCTCGTGCGCAATCTTTGCCAGGCGGATTTCGGTATATCGCATGGCAGCGGCGTTGTCGCCGTCCACTGACCCGAAATTGCCCTGGCCGTCCACCAACATGTGGCGGAGCGAAAAGTCCTGCGCCATCCGCACGATCGTGTCGTACACCGCGGAATCTCCGTGCGGGTGGTACTTACCGATCACATCGCCCACGATACGCGCCGACTTTTTGTAAGGGCGGTTCCAATCGTTGTTGAGCTCGTGCATCGCGAAAAGAACGCGCCGGTGCACCGGCTTCAAGCCGTCGCGCGCGTCGGGCAGGGCCCGACCCACAATCACGCTCATTGCGTAATCGAGATAACTGCGGCGCATCTCCTCTTCAAGGCTGATGGGCAGGGTTTCTTTGGCAAACTGGGTCATTGGGGGCGGCGGTGACGGCGAAGGAGATTCATTTTAGAGGTAAGACCGTGTAGCGCCTCAGCAACATATCCGGGGAATTCCGGTTTTGTCCTACGGGGCCTGGATAGGTGCCCCCGCTTTTGCCCTGTTACGTATGGCACAATCGTTTGAACGCTTTGGGTGATGGTCACTCCAAGCGTCCTGATTCGCAGCGCGGCTGCGGCTTTTTCCCCAAGAGGAGAACCATGAAGAAACTGAACAAAGTGGCGATGTTGTTTGCCTCTGCAGCGCTCGCAACCGCCGCTGGCGCA
>SDXZ01000174.1 GCA_004210805.1 Acidovorax sp. | reverse complement strand
TTTGTGGGCGTGAGCCCGCTGCACGCGCTGCGCCCCGGCCAGCCAGAAGCCGCCAGCCCCTACAGCCCCAGCAGCCGCGTGGCGCTGAACGTGCTGCACATCGACGTGACCGCCGTGCCCGAGTACCTGCAGTGCGAGGCGACGCAGGCGCTGCGCGACGACCCCGGGTTTCGTGCCAGGTTGCAGGCTGCGCAACAAAGCCCCACGGTCGACTATGCAGCGGTAGCAGCGCTGAAGGACGCGGCACTGACCCGCCTTTGGCAGACCTTTGAGCGCACCGCCCGGACGGGCGACGGCGCGCGTCGCTCGCTCATGCCCATTGGCCTGTACTGCGACCTGGCCGTCGGCGCGTCCGATGGCGGCACCGACACCTGGGCCGACCCATCTTTGTATGCCCGGGGCATGAATGTCGGCGCCCCACCCGACCCGCTCAGCACCCAGGGCCAGGACTGGGGCCTTCCGCCCGTGAACCCGGTGGCGCTGGCTGCAGCGCAGTTCGCCCCGTTCCGCCGCATGCTGTTTGCCGTGATGCAATCGGCTGGTGCGGTGCGCATGGACCACGCGATGGCCCTTATGCGCCTGTTCTGGACCAGCCCGGATGGCGGCACCTATGTCGCCTATCCGCTGCAGGCCATGCTGGCGGTGATCGCCATCGAAAGCCACCGCCACCAGTGCATGGTCATCGGCGAAGACCTGGGCAACGTGGCGCCCGAGATGCGCAAAGCGATGGCAGCGCACGCCATGCTGTCGTACCGGCCGCTCATCTTTGAACGCCTGGACGGTGGCGCTTTCCGCCCGCCGGTCCAGTGGCCTGCGCCTGCGCTCGCCGTGGTCAGCACGCACGACTTGCCGACACTGGCGGGTTTTTGGGCGGCCGACGACGTGGGCGTGCAACAGCGGCTGGGGTGGCTCGACGGTGATGCGCACCTGCAGGCGCTGCTCGCCCGCGCGCAAGACCGCACCCATCTCCTGGCTGCGCTGGATGCCGAGGGCCTGCTGCCCGAAGGCGTCACGCTGGATGCGCAATCCGCCCCCGAAATGAACCCCGCGCTGGCCGCCGCCGTGCACCGCTTCCTGGCGCGCACGCCCTGCCAACTGGTGGGTGTGCAGCTCGAAGACCTCATGGGCCAGCGTGAGCAGTCGAACGTGCCGGGCACCACCGACGACGTGCACGCCAACTGGCGCAGGCGCATGGGCGTCACGCTGGAGCAATTGGCCGCCGCGCCATTTTTTGGCGCCATTACCGCCGCAGTGCGCGCCGAGCGCCAATCGCCCCAGATGGCCGCGGGGCCGCTGCCCGCATTGCAGACCGCCGACGTGCCGCGGGCCACGTACCGCGTGCAGCTGCACAAGGACTTCAATTTTGAGCAGGCGCGCGCGGCCGTGCCCTACCTGCACGCGCTGGGCATCAGCCACCTCTACACCTCGCCCTATCTCAAGGCCAGTGCCGGCAGCACCCACGGTTATGACATGGTGGACCCCTCGCAGGTCAACCCGGAGATCGGCACGCCCGAGCAACATGAGGCCCTTTGCGCCGCGCTCGCCGCCCACGGCATGGGCCACCTGCTCGACACCGTTCCCAACCACATGGGGGTGGACGACGAGGGCAACCGCTGGTGGTACGACGTGCTCGAGCACGGGATGTCGTCGCCCCATGCCGCCACGTTCGATATCGAATGGAACCCCGCCAACCCGCAGACGGGTCAGCGGCTGTTGTTGCCGGTGCTGGGCAACCACTACGGCAAGGTGCTGGAAGACGGCGAACTGCAGGTGCGGTTTGATGCCGCCACCGGCCGGTTCCTGGTGGCGTATTGGGAGCGCGCCTTTCCGCTCGACCCCCAAAGCTACGCTGCGCTGCTGGCCACGGCCCCCTTGCCCGTGGCGGCCGCCGACGGCTCGGGCCTGGACGATCTTTCTGCCGTGCACTCGCTGCTCGACGCGTTGGCCCTGCTGCCGCCCCACACCACACAAGACCCCGCAGCCCAGGCGACCCGGTTGCGCGACGCCGCGCTGCACCAGCAACGCCTGGCCGAGTTTGCCGGCCGCCACGCCTGGGTGCGCGACTGGATCGACGCCAACCTGCGGCACGTGAACGGCACGCAAGGTGTGCCCACGAGTTTTGACCTGCTTGACCAGCTGCTGCAGCGCCAGGCCTACCGGCTGGCGGATTGGAGGGTGGCCGGCGACGACATCAACTACCGGCGCTTCTTCGACATCAATGCCCTGGCGGCCGTGCGCATGGAGGAGCCCGCGGTGTTCGACGCCGTGCACGCACAGACCTTCCGCTGGCTGGCTGAGGGCAAGGTCACCGGCCTGCGCATCGACCACCCCGACGGCCTGGCCGACCCCGCCCAGTACTTCACGCGGCTGCAGCAGCGCCATCACCAGCTGCGCCAGGCGCAGGGGCAGCCACCGCGCTCGCTATACATCGTGGTCGAAAAGATCATGGCCGAGCACGAGCCGCTGCCGGCCGACTGGCAAGTGCACGGAGGCACGGGCTACCGCTTCGCCACGCTGGCCAACGGCGTTTTTGTGGACGCTGACGCGCAGGA
Source organism: Acidovorax sp. (assembly GCA_004210805.1). GTDB lineage: Bacteria > Pseudomonadota > Gammaproteobacteria > Burkholderiales > Burkholderiaceae_C > Acidovorax. The sequence continues at coordinate 6,793 of SDXZ01000174.1, read as the reverse complement.
GCGATTTGACGCGGCGTACGTCGGCTTCACCGGCGACACACGGCCCTTTGAAGAGGCCGCACGCGAATGCAAGCGCCTCATCATCGAGACCACGCTGTTCAGCGACCTGGCCTGGCTGGTCCACACGCTCAGCCAGATCACGCAGGCGGACCGGCGCGTGTGCGACTTCACGCGCAACCAGCTCAGGGTGGCGCTCACGGAAGTGGCCACGCAGTTCCCCGTGTACCGCACGTATGTGGTGCCTGGGGGCGCGCCGCCGAGCACGCTCGACGTGCAGCACATCGACCGGGCGATCGCGGCGGCGCGGCGGCGGCTGGGCACCTCCGAAGGGGGGCTGCTCGTATTCTTGCGCAGCGTGTTGATGGGCGAAGAAGGCGCGCAGCCCGAGCTGCGCGCGCGCTTCATCCGGCGCTGGCAGCAGTTCACTGCGCCTGTCATGGCCAAGGCGGTGGAAGACACCCTCTTCTACCGCTACGTGCGCCTCGTTTCTCTGAACGATGTGGGCGCCGAGCCGCGCCGGTTCGGCCTGCCGGTGGGCGCGTTCCACCACATCAACCAGCAGCGCTCACGCTACGACCCCCACGGGCTTCTGGCCACGTCAACCCACGACAGCAAGCGTTCGGAGGATGTGCGCTCCCGGCTCAACGTGCTGTCTGAACTGGTGCAAGAGTGGGAGAGCACCGCGCTTGCCATGCAGGCCGCGGGTGAGCCCTACCAGGACGTGGTGGACGAGGCCCCGGCGCCGAGCGCACACGACCGCTGGGCGCTGTTCCAGGCGCTCGTGGGCATCTGGCCCGCCGAGGGCGCCGACCCCAGCGCCCTGCCCATGCTGCGCGAGCGCATCCAGCGCTACATGGTCAAGGCGATTCGCGAGGCAAAGCTCCACAGCAACTGGCTCTTTCCCAATCAGGCCTACGAAGACGCGGTGGCGCGCTACATCGACAAGGCGCTGTCGTCGGGTGATTTCCGCCGGCCGCTGCAGGCCTGGGTGCAGCGCATTGCGCCCTACGGGTTTCGCAACAGCCTGTGCCAGGTGGCCATCAAGCTGCTGGCGCCGGGTGTGCCCGATATCTACCAGGGTTGCGAGGAGTGGAATTTTTCGCTTGTCGATCCGGACAACCGTCGGCCGGTGGATTTTGCTGCGCTGATGTCCACGCTGCAGCCGCTGCAGGCCCTGTACGCCGATGGCGCCCACCCATCCGCCGCGCGCTGGCGTGACCTGCTGGGCGACGGCCAGCCCATGCCTGCCGCCACCAAGCAGCTGGTCACCTGGCGGCTCCTGCAATTGCGCACGCAGTACGCCGCCTTGCTGCGCGATGCCATCTACGTGCCGCTGGCTGTGGAAGGGCCGGCCGCGTCGCATGTGCTGGCGTTTGCACGCGTCCACGAAGGGCAGGCCATCGTGCTGGTGTGCAGCCGCCTACTGGCCGTCTGGGCCACGCAGCACGCGTCCGATTGGTCCACCACCGAGGTGGCCATGGCCAGCGCCCACCCCGCACTCGCCAAGCCCCAGCGCTGGGTCGAGCTGTTTACCGGCAAGACGCTGGACAACGCCCCGGCGTTGCCGCTGGCAGAGGTGCTGGGCGCCGTGGGGCCAGGTGGCGACCGCCTGCCGTTCGCCGTGCTGATCGCGCAAGATATGGCCCCATGAAGATTCTGTTCGTCACGCCCGAGTGCGCCCCCATGGTCAAGACCGGCGGGCTCGGCGATGTCAGCGCCGCCCTGCCGCGCGCCCTGGCGCAGCGCGGCTGCGATGTCGCCATCCTGATGCCGGCCTATGGCGACATGAGGGTTGAAGGCACGCTGGCCGCCACCCTCACGCTGCCCGCCGACGGCCGCTGGCCGGCAGCGCAGTTGCTCCATGTGGTGCCTGCGGACGGGCCACCGCTGTTGTTGTTGTCGTGCCCGGCGCTGTATGGCAGCGCGGCCACGCCGTATTCCAACCCGGGCGATGCCGACGGCCACCTGCAGGCCCTGCGTTTCGGGCTGCTTGCCCAGGTGGCGGCGCGCATCGGCTCCCGCGACACCCCCTGCGGATGGCAGGCCGATGTGGTGCACGCCAACGACTGGCCCTGCGGTCTCGCCCCCCTGTACCTGCACCAGCGCCGCGAGGCGGGCGATGCCACTGCGGCCCGCAGCGTGATGACCATCCACAACCTGGCGTTCCAGGGCGTTTTCCCTATGGACGCGGCAGGCATGCTGGGCATCCACCCCGTCCATCGGGGCATCGAGGGCGTGGAGTACTGGGGCCAGTTGTCCATGCTCAAGGCCGGCCTGCAATTTGCCGACGCGATCACCACGGTCAGCCCGACCTACGCGCGCGAGATCCAGGAGCCCGAACTCGGCTTCGGCCTTGATGGCGTGCTGCGCGCCCGCGCAGACCGGCTCCACGGGTTGATCAACGGGATCGACACCGCCGTGTGGAATCCAGGCACCGATCCGTTGATCCACGCCGCCTATGGGCCCGACGATCTCGGCCCGAAGGCGGTGAACCGGGCCGCGTTGCGACGGCACTGTGGGCTGGCGGACAGCGACGGTCCCCTGTTCGGCTTTGTTGGGCGGCTCACGTCGCAAAAGGGCCTGGACCTGGTGCTGCAAGGCAGTGCGCACCTGCTCTCGCAGGGCGGCCAACTGGTGGTGCTGGGCAAAGGCGACCCGGACCTGGAACAAGCGGTATGGGCCCTGGCCTTGGCGCATCCGGGCCAGGTCTACGCGTCTGTGGCGTTCGATGAAACCCTGGCCCATCGCATCGAGGCCGGGGCCGACTGTTTTCTGATGCCCTCGCGCTTTGAACCCTGCGGCCTCAACCAGATGTACAGCCTGGCCTACGGCACACCGCCGCTGGTCACCCCCACAGGGGGCCTTGCGGACACGGTGACGGATGCGGACGCTGCCCGCGCCGAAGGCACCGGGTTTGTGATGGATGCTGTGACACAGAGCGCGTACGAAGCTGCGCTCGACCGCGTGTTTTCCGCGTGGGAGGATCGGCCGGGATGGCAGAGGTTGCAGCAGCGCGGCATGCTGCGGGACCACGGATGGGACAGCGCAGCCAGACCCTACGTGTCGCTGTACCAGGCGCTCATCGAGGGGTGATGCCCGCATGCGTGGCGCTGGCACTGCCCGCGCCGGCCCGATAGCGACAAAGCCGCCAAATTCCGATCAAAATAAGGCCCTGTCGCTTGATAGTATTGGCTTTATTGCTATCCAATTCATAGCATTAACTCGTTATACCGGGCCGCGACGCCTCAATGACTCTCAGGGCTGCGCAGGATCCGCGGGGGGCGCCAGCGCCTCGGTGGCCACACGCAGTTCTGCAGGCGGCACCAGCACCAGGTGGTCATTGGAAATGATGGGTACAAAACCGAGCGGGCCACGCTTCTTGTGGAACGGGGTATCGAACTTTTCGGTGATCGCGGCAGTGGCCTTCTCGAAAAATGCCGTGCGGGCGTTGGCGTTGCCGTAGCTGATCTCTTGCTGGTTCCAGCGCACGCGCCACTGCCCGCGGGCGCGCTGGATGCCCACGCGCACATGCTCGTCCACACACTGGCCTTCGAATTTGAAGAACAGCGTGAGTCCGAAATAGACAAAACCGTCGTCGCCGACCTGCAGGCGGGGCGACAGCGTAGTGCCTCCATCGCGCACCCGATCAAGGTGCTCGTCGAGCACATAAAACTCGATGTCGGTGGACTTGGCGCCCAGGTACTCGATCAGCTCGATCCGGAGCTTCTCCGCAAAGACCTTGCAGTCGTCCTTGTGCCGTTCAAAGTCCTGGCACCAGGCCCCGGCTTTCGCCTGCAGTTCTTCAAAACGTGTCGTGGGCATGGTGGGTTCTCCGCGACGAGGGCAAGGTGTCAGCGGCCCGGTGCTGCGGCGGCCTTTCGGGCATCCGCGCAGCACGGGGCGGCCGTGCCAAAACGGGTATCGAGCGCTCTCACACGGGCCGCCCGGCAAAGATGCGCGTGGCTTCCAGCCCCGTGGGCGTCCAGTGCAAAGCAGGCGACATGGCCTGCAGCAGCAGATCGCGCCGTGCAGCCCCGTCGAGCACGGGGTAGCGCTCGCGAAAGATCGACAGATCGGCGTCCAGGGCTTCTGCGCTGGGCGCGGGCTGGGCCCGCTGCGCCATGCGCAGGCGCTCGGCCACCCGAAAGCTGATGGGCCGGGCCCGCGGTGCTTCGCGCGCGGCGGTCGCCTCGAACGAGGCACCGTCGGCACTGGCCGAGCCCCGGATCCAGTCGTGGATCACCTGCAGCTCATAGGGGGAGAACACGCCGAACATTTCGGCCCGCTCGCCCTGCAGCAGGCGCCAGAAGCGGCTGTTTTCGGCCGGCTGGTTTTTCTGGATCCAGCCGGCGCGCTCCAGCGCATCCAGAAACTCCGGCACGTTTTGCGGGCTCGAGAGCCAGTCGTTCACGCTGCGCCCGTTGACCTTGCAGAAGTCCGAATGCGCACCGTTTCCGGCCGGTGACTTGTGCGCAAAAATGCGCACCACTTCGCTGTCGATGTCGAACCCCTGGATCACATCCACCGTGCCCGTCCCCAGGTTGCCCAGCTTGGCCCCGGCGCGCACGCGGCGCCAGTAGTCACCGCCGTCGTCGATGCGCGGCGCGGCATCCAGCGCGGCCTGGCAGGCACGCCGGGCATGGCCGGTGTCAGCGTTGTCCACCGTGACATGCAGGGTGAAGTAATACGGGTCGATCCCCAGTTCATTGAGCTCGTAGGCGGTGATGAGCAGGTGCAGTGGCAACTGCTCATACCCCAGGTTGAAGCCCACGATCTCTGGCAAAAAATCTTGCGCGTTCCAGCCCAGCGCCAGCTGAATCAGCCCCTGCTCATACAGCCCATCGGGCAGGCCATCGACCGGGTCAAGGCCGTAGCGCGACAGCAGGCCGCGGTACAGCGTCACATGGTTCTTGTCGGCGTCGCCACTGCCCAGTTCTTCAAGGTAGGTCACCACCAGATCCGACAGGCGCGGATTGTCGGCATGCGCGCACAGGCCATACAACCAGGATCCGTCCACCAGCTTGGTGGGCGACACCTGGCGCAAAAAATACATCGCGTGGGCGCGGTTGCTGAAGTAGCGGCGCGGTGCGCCCTGCTTGCGCAACTGTAGATAGGCCTGGTACTGCGCGTGCACGCGCTGCATGTTGGTTTCCATCCAGCTCGTGAGGTTGGCAGGGTCCTCCGGCAGGTCGTCCACCAGGGTGGCGGTTTGCGCCACGGCGGCGCGCAGGAAATCCGCCGCGGCATCGCGGTCTTCCTGCCCCGGAATCACGTCGGCCAAGCGGCGGTACAGGGGCTCAAACCGCGCAGCGGGCTCAAACGTCGGGCGCGAGAAAACCGTGGAGAGTGCCGGGTCGGCGGGCTGGGGGCGTTCCTGCAGGATGGCGGACATGGAGTAGGCAAATTGAGGTAGAGCCTTGAGGATGCGCCGGCCCAGGTGCCCCACCCATCGGGCCACGCCGCCTTACCGCGTGGGGCATCTCCTACGCCGTTTGCGGGCCCGCGGAGCCCAGCCAGCCCAGGCGCTGCAGGCGCGCCCACTCGCCCCCCTCCAGCCGGTCGCCGATGTCACGCCGGTACCGGAGATTGGGCACCGCCACCGCCTGGGCCACACGCAGGGCCTCGGCATTGGCGATCGACGGTGTCGGGCCACATCCGGTGGCGACGCCCAGGTACCCGCTCTGTCCGCTGGTGACCAGTTGGCCGCCCTCCAGGGCGACCTCCGCAAAATGAAGCGCACTGGCATCGGCCTGCGACAGCCCGGGCCGCAGGCAGATGGGCAGCCCTTTGGAGAGCGCCTCGTACCCGTACGAATAGGGAAAAGGCGGCACCGTCAACACCACGCCGGCGGCAAATCCGTCGCGGGTGCCAAACGTGAGTTCCTGTTTGCCCAGCAGCGTCCCAAAGATTTCGTCCCACGGCTGCAGGTGCAGGGCCTCGCAGATCGCAAAGCCCGGGTAGCCGAAGCGGCTTGTGAACTCCAGCGGCCACAGGCCGGCCTCGTTGGCGATGAGGTTCACGTTGATATAGCCGCAGTAGCCGCCGTCGCGCAAGGCAGCGGTCAGGGGGGCGAGCACCGTATCGAAAAGGCGCTGCGAATGTCGGTAGGACACGATGGTGCCCATCTCGCCGGTGAGCTCACCGAGGTCGCCGGGGAAAAAGCGCTTGTGCTCGAAATCAATGCACGCCGGGGCCAAGAACGCCTCGCCATTGAAGTACGCGCCCACGCCCACTTCGACGCCTTGCAAATGCTCCATGAGCACGAAGTCCGCGTCGGCAGCGTCGGGCGCTGCGTTTTGCGCGCGCTGGTAGTGCTGCAGCAGCGCGATCACATCCAGGCCGTCGTCCATCGACCCGACAAAGTTGCGGGTGCGCAAGGCGTTGGCACCATTGAGCTTGAGCACGTACCGCGCCGGGTGCTGCCGCACAAAATCCACCGCGGCGGCGTAGTCGCGAAAGACATGGCTTGCAGCGGTGCGCATGCCCGCCGCGCGCAAGGCCGCCTGCCCGAACTCGCGGTCGCCTTCAAGCCGGTCTCCAAAGGCGCTGCCGCCGATCACGTTGAAGCCCTCGCGGCGCAGCGCGTCCTGGGTCTCTCCGTCCGTCGCGCCTTCGAACAGCAGGACGCCGTCCCAGCCGGCTGCGCGCAGCCAGCCCAGTTCATGCTGCCAGTCGTCGGTGGTCGTCAGCATGCCCGCGAACACATCGCGGTAGGCCGGATCGCGCACAAACACGCGCACGTCGTGCCCCCGCCGCGCCAGGCCCCAGTACATGGCGGCCAGGTCGTTGGTGT
>SDXZ01000351.1 GCA_004210805.1 Acidovorax sp. | reverse complement strand
CTGGTGGTCAACGCCACTGCGCCGTACAAGAACGTGGGCGAGCTGCTGGCCTTTGCCAAGAAGAACCCCGGCAAGCTCAGTTTTGGCAGCGGCAGCTCGTCGAGCCGCATGGCCGGCGAAATGCTCAAGCAACTGGCCAGCGTGGACATCCTGCACGTGCCCTACAAAAGCAACCCGCTGGCCATCACCGACCTGCTGGGCGGGCAGATCGACCTGATGATCACCGACACCTCCACCGGCGTGCCCCAGGTCAAGGCCGGCAAGCTGCGGGCCCTGGGCTACTCCACCCAGAAGCGCAGTGCACAGTTGCCCGACGTGCCCACGCTGGACGAAGCGGGCGTGAAGGGCTACGACATGGGCTACTGGTTTGCGGCCTACGTGCCGGCCGGCACGCCCGCACCGGTGGTGGCGCGCCTCAACGAGCTGCTCACGGCGGCCACCAAGAGCGCAGCGGCCAAGAGCTTCTTCGACAACGCAGGCTCCGAGGCGTGGACGACCACGCCCGATGAACTCGCCAAGTTCCAGGCCGCCGAAACCCAGAAGTGGGGCAAGGTGATCAAGGCCGCCGGCATCGAGGCCGAGTAAGCCGCAGCCCGGCGCGCTGACCTGCGCTGGGTTTCATCTCCTCCTTCCATATTTCTTACGCAGCCTGCCTTTCACCGGCAGGTGTGGGCGAAGCCTTGCCTGCGTGCGGCACACAAGACGCCGCCACTTTTTCTTAGAGCCGCACAAGCGGCCACTACCACCCATCCATCCAAGGAGACAACATGCAATCCCTTCATGCATTCGGAAAACTCGCGCTGACCGCCGCTGCCGCTACGGCCTTCGCAGCCTGCGGAGGCAGCAGCAACGATTCCGCCCCGGGCCCGGCCTTCAAGCTGGCAATCACCTCCACTGAAGCCTTCCCCGGCAGCTACGGCGATGTGGGCGAATACGAGCGCCTCACCGGCACCGTCAGCGGCGAGGTCGACCCCAAGGACCCCAAGAACGCCACCATCCAGGACCTGGCGCTCGCGCCCACCAACGCCAACGGCATGGTCGAGTACCAGGCCGACTTCGTCATGCTCAAGCCCAAGAACATGGCCAAGGCGAGCGGTGTGCTGCGCTACGACGCGCCCAACCGCGGCAACATCCTCACGATGCTCAACCCCACGGCCACGCCCAGCGACGCGGTGTACCTGGAGCGGGGCTATGTGATGCTGTATTCGGCCTGGCAGGGCGATGTGCCCAAGAGCACTCCGGCGCGCCTGACGGTGAAGGTGCCCGTTGCCAAGAACAAGGACGGCAGCAGCATCACTGGCCCTTACCGTGCCGAACTGGTGCCCACCGTGGCCAGCCCGGCCATGACGCTGCCAGGCGGCGTCTTCAACGGCACCATGATCCCGTACGAGCCTGCCAGCCTGGACAATACCCAGCCCGGCTACTCGCTCACCCGCCGCGCCAACGAGACGGATGCACGCGTGCCCGTGCCCGCAGCCGACTGGAAGTTCGCCACCTGCGATGCGGGCGCCAACGCCTTCCCCGGCACCGCCAGCCCCACCAGCGTGTGCCTCAAAGGCGGGTTCGACCCGGCCTACCTGTACGAGCTGGTCTACGTCGCCAAGGACCCCAAGGTCATGGGCGTGGGCCTGGCCGCGCTGCGCGACACGGTGAGCTTCTTTCGCAGCAAGGCGGCCGACTCGTCGGGCACGCCCAACCCGCTGGCGGGCCGCATCCAGTACACGCTGGGGCAGGGCACCTCGCAGTCGGGCAACGCGATGAAGACTTTTCTGCACCTGGGCTTCAACCAGGCGCTCGATGGCGGCAAGGTCTTCGACGGCATCTTCGCCCACGTGGCCGCGCGCCAGACCCACATCAACACCCGCTTTGCCGTGCCCGGCGGCGGCGGGGGCCTGCGCACCGACCACACGGCCTTCGGCCAGACGGCGCCGCGCGGGCTGGACAAGGACTAC
>SDXZ01000173.1 GCA_004210805.1 Acidovorax sp. | reverse complement strand
CGGTGCAGGCGCCGCCGCCACGACCGCCGTGGGTGCATCGCGCTGCATCACCCGAGCCACCCCGCCAGCGGCCCGAGCCTCCCGCACGCGCCGCGGCCGCCGCGCCCCACGCCGGGTCCGCCAACGCGCCCGCAGGCTCGGTCGCGCCCCGCCCGGCAGCCGAGCCACCTGCCGCCGCCGCTCCGCCGTCCAGCCCCGTGTTTGCGCAGGGCGACCTGCCCGAGTCCGTGCGTTCGCAACTGCCCGCGCTCAAGGTGTCGGGAGCCACGCACTCCAGCAACCCGGTGTACCGCATGGCCATCGTCAACGGGCAGGTGCTGCACGAAGGCGACCAGGCCGCGCCGGGCCTGCTGCTGGAAAAGATCGAACCGGGCCGCACGGTCTGGACGTTCCGCGGCTACCGGTATGCGGTGGCCTCGCAGTAGCCAGAATTCAAGCCAAATTGGCCTCTAGCGCTTGTCTGGTAAGCGTTAGTAGCTATGGAAAAGTGAGTGGTGTGCAAAATCTCTTTGCGCACGTACCTGCCCGCCCCGCGCGCAGCGCATCAGCGTGATTGGGGACCCCGCCCGCTGCACCACCGTTCGTCACGGCGACGTGTATGAAGGCGGTGACTAGCGGAGCAACGATGGCAAATCAAAAGGCCCGCTACCGCCCGCACATCAATCGCTTGAAGCCTTCAAATAAGCAGCGGCCTTGAAGGGGCCACTACTCCCACATCCTCCAAACCCACACGCCGCCAACGCCAGTGCACGCGTGGAACCGGCTTCGCCGGGCCACCGGGTGCGTCCCCCCACGGGGGAAGCCGCGCAGCGGCTCAGGGGGGCTACCGAATAAACCGCCCGTCCCGCCCCACCAGCGTCAGCTCCACAAAACGCGAGGCGTTGCGGTCCGGCGTGCTGGCGTTCACCTCAAAGCCCCCCAGGTCCCATTTCTTGAGGTTCCAGGTCGCGTCGATGAACGCCGCACGCGTGGGGTTGCGGCCCGCGCGCTGCAGGGCCTCGGCGAATATGCGGGCGTTGATGTAGCCCTCCAGCGCCAGGTGCGAGGGCTCGGCCGTGGCGCCGGAGGCTTTCCACGCGGTCTGAAAATCGCGCACCACGGGCATCACGGCGTTGGACGGCAGCGGCACGACCTGCGAGATCGCCATGCCGGTGGCGTCCGCGCCCAGCGCCTTCACAGTGGCGGGCGTGCCCATCACCGACAGCGCGTACAGCGTCACGCCGCGCTTGAGGGCGCGAAAGGCTTTGACGAACTCCAGCGTGGGTTTGCCCGCCAGTCCGATCACGATGGCCTCAAGGTTGCCGGCGGCCAGCTTGGCGGCGGCGCTGCCGGCGTCGGACGCGTTGTTCTCCACCGTCACGGTGATCGCCTCGGGCAGCTTGAGCCGGTCCATCGACTGCTTGGCCGCACCAAACACCTCTTTGCCGAAGGTGTTGTTCTGGTAGACGATGCCGATGCGCTGAATGCCGATGGTGGAAAGGTGCTGCACCAGCTTCTCGGCCTCGTCGGCATAGCTGGCGCGGATGTTGAACACGTTGCGCGCGTTCTTGGTGCGGCTGAGCTGCGCGCCCGTGAACGGGGCGAAAAACGGGATGCCGGTATCGACCACCTTGGGCAGCATGGCATCGATCATGGGCGTGCCCATGCAGTTGAACAGCGCAAAGGTGTCGCGGTCGGCCAGAAATTGCTCCACGTTGGCCAGCGCCTTGGGCACGTCGTATGCGTCGTCCAGCGTCGCCAGCTCGATGGTGCGGCCGTGCACGCCACCGCGCGCGTTGATGCCCGCAAACGCCGCCTTGGCGCCCTGGTGCATGGCGGAGCCCAGATCGCCCAGCGGGCCGGTGAGCGCGGTCGACTGCGCGATCTTGATCACCCCGTCCTGCGCGCGCGCTTGGCCGGCAACGCCCAGCCAGGGCAGGGCCACGGCCGTGGCCAGAAGCTGGCGCCGGCCCAGGCCGGTGCGGGGGGTGGGGGCGCCGGCGGCATGCCGCCCGGTGGATGGCTTGTGGTTCATGTGTTGTGTCTCCTCGGTGGGCCCCAGGGCCGTGGGGAGGGAGCATCATCCGGTGCTGATTGGCATTTTTTTGTCTTTCTGACGACAATTCGACTCAGGATTTCCCGTAGCCCACCGCCGCGCAGGGCACGGTTTTGCCCCTTACCCGCCCACCTTCCATCCCATCCCATGGACCCGCGCATCAACCAGGACCTGTCGCTGCACCAGCGGCGCAGATCGCCCACCGCCGAAGAGCTAGATGGCATCCCGTGGCTGCCCCTGCTGCTGCCCGCCGAGCGCGAGCGGGCCGTGGCATCGCTGCTAGTGGGCGATGCCCAGGCGGGCGATTACGTGTGCCGCGTGGGGCGCCCGGTGACCTACTGGTTCGGGGTGGTCGAGGGGCTGCTCAAGATGAGCACCGACAACGCGCAGGGCCAGACCATGACCTACGCCGGCCTGCCACCGGGCGGGTGGTTTGGCGAGGGCACCACCATCAAGCGCGAACCCTACCGCTACAACATCCAGGCCTTGCGCAAAAGCGTGGTGGCGGGCTTGCCCCTGGACAGTTTTCACTGGCTGCTGGACCACTCCATAGGCTTCAACCGCTTTGTGATGAACCAGCTCAACGAGCGGCTGGGCCAGTTCATCGCCGCGCGCGAGATCGACCGCCTGAACAACCCCGAGGTGCGGGTGGCACGCAGCCTGGCGTCGCTGTTCAACCCGGTGCTGTACCCGGGCGTCGGCGAGGTGCTGCGCATCACGCAGCAGGAGCTGGCTTACCTGGTGGGGCTGTCGCGCCAGCGGGTGAACGAGGCGTTGACCACGCTGGCCGCGCAGGGCGCGATCCGCGTCGAGTACGGTGGCCTGCGCGTGCTGGATCTGGCGGCCCTGCGCTCCAGCATCTTTCAGTTGCAGGGCAAGCAGGCCGGCGGCTGAGGCTCCGGCCGCTGAGGGCGCGCAGACTCCCGGCGTGTTCGCGTCAGCTGCGTGGCAACGACCGCACCGCGGGCCGCGCCGTCGGCAGGCCACGCTGCGCGGCGCCGGGCGCACGTGCGGCCGGAGCGGGCACTGGCGCGTGGGGGAGGCTGGCGAGCCCAGCGATAACCGGTGGCTCCCAGTTCTCGGCGTCGCCGCCGGTGCGCGTGAGACGGAAGGCGCCCACCATCTGCGTGAGGCGCCCGGCCTGGTCCTTGAGGCTGTCGGCCGCGGCGGCGCCTTCTTCAACCAGCGCGGCGTTCTGCTGCGTCATCTCTTCCAGCGCGCCCACCGAATGGCTCACGTGGCCGATGCGCTGGCTTTGCTCCTGCGTGGCGGCGGTGATCTCGCCCATGATGTCCGACACCCGGCGCACGGACAGCACGAGTTCTTCGATCGTCTTGCCGGCGTGGTTCACCAGGGTGCTGCCCTCTTGCACCTGGTCGACGCTGGTGCCAATCAGCGCCTTGATCTCGCGCGCCGCGTTGGCCGAGCGGCCCGCCAGGTTGCGCACCTCGCCGGCCACCACCGCAAAGCCACGGCCTTGTTCGCCCGCGCGGGCCGCTTCGACGGCGGCATTCAGCGCGAGGATGTTGGTCTGGAACGCGATGCCATCGATCACGCTGATGATGTCGGCGATCTTGCGCGAGCTGGCGCTGATGGTGTCCATGGTGCGCACCACCTGCGACACCACCTCGCCGCCGCGCGTGGCGGTCTCGGACGCTGTGGATGCCAGCTGGTTGGCCTGGCGCGCCGAATCCGCGCTTTGCGCCACGGTGCCCGTCAGGTCCACCAGCGATGAGGCTGCGCTTTGCAGGTTGTGCGAGGTCTGCTCGGTGCGCTGGCTCAAGTCAAGGTTGCCCGAGGCGACTTCGGAGCTGGCCACCAGGATGGAATCGGCCGTCTGGCCGATCTCGCCCACCAGGGTGCGCAGGCGCTCCTGCATCGCTGCGATGGCTTCGAGCAGGCGGCCGGTCTCGTCGTGGATGCGCACCTCGACCTGCGAGGTGAGGTCGCCGCGTGCAATGCGTTCGGCCACCACCACGGCGCGGCCAATCGGCGCGGTGATGGTGTTGGTGATGCGCCAGGCGATCAGCGCGCCCAGGCCAATGGCCAGCAGCACCAGCAGGCCGCCCACCAGGCGCGCCTGGCTCTGCGTGTCCTTGGCCGAGGCGGTGGCTTCGGCGTTGAGCTTGTTCTGCAGGTCGATCAGTTCGGCAAGCTTGCCGCGCCAGGCGGTTTCTGCCGGGGCCACGCGGGTCATCAGCGCCAGCGTGGCGCTCACGGTGTCGCCGTCGTCGGCGGCCTTGATCGCGTTGGCGAGTTCGGGGCGGGTCTTTTGGCCCAGCGCCTGCACTTCGGCGAGGAGCTTGGTCTCGGCGGGTGAGGCGTTGGCGGGTGTGAGCAGCTCGGCCAGCGCGGCTTCCTGGCGGGTGTATTCCTTTAGCGTCTTGGCCACGGCCTCGATCTGCTCGCGCGCCTGCTTGGGGTCAATGTCGTTGAGCATCGCGGCCGAGCGGCTCTGGATGCCGATGGCGCTCACGCTCTCCAGCATGCCGTTGACCAGCTTGGATTTGCTCGCCCCCACGCCGGTGATCTGCTGCAACTGCTCATGCACCTTGCCGACCGACAGCTGGCCGACCGCGGCCACCGCCACCAGCAGCACCAGCATGCAGCCAAAGCCCAGGGCCAGCCGGCTCGAGATCGACAGGGATTTAAGTGACGAAGCGGCCGGCATGGTGTTCCTTGAAGTCTCGGGGGACGTGGATAAATCGGGTGATGGGGCCAAGCAAGTACGGTGCCCGTCTCAGCCGGCGCGCCGGTATGGCAGTGCGCCCAAGTCCAGCGCAGTGTAGGCACTAATTACAAAATGTGTCATGACGCTTGCGGATAGTGGTATGCCCGATGTGCATGGGCCATTTTGTTACAAATCAGGGGCGGGCGGCCGTAGTGTTGTCGACACCTGATCACACGGCGTGAATGCAAGAATACAAGATAAAAAATGCCGCTAGCGCTTGTATTGATTGCATCTATTGCTATAAAAATAGTAGTAAACCAAGGCGAGCAAAACGCTGTGTGGCATGCACAGGAATTGGCCCATCAGTTATAACCCCGTTACAGATGTGAGGCTTCCCATGAATCCGTTTTCCATCCCCCAGGTACGCCGTACGGCTGTGGCCGCGCTGGTGGGCGCTGCGCTCGCTGGCTGCGCCACCCCACCCGCTCCCGAGCAGCGCGAGCTCGTCGTGGCCGTGACGGCTGCCCACGAGCTCATCACCTTCAACGCCGGCCAGCCAGAACGCATCCTCGAGCGCCGCCCCGTCACCGGCCTGCCCACGGGCGAGCGGCTGGTGGGCATTGACTTTCGCGTGGCGCGCGGCGTGTTGTATGCGCTTTCGCAAGCGGGCCGGCTGTACACGCTCGACATCCCCACCGGTGCCCTGCGCCCGGTGGGCCCGGCGCCAGCGGTACTGGCGCTCAGCGGCTCGGCGTTTGGCTTTGACTTCAACCCGGCCGCAGACCGTATCCGCGTGGTGTCGAACACTGGCCAGAACCTGCGCCTGCACCCCGACACCGGCGCCGCGGTTGACGGCGACCCCGCCGCCGACGGCGTGCAGCCCGATCCCAGCCTGCGCAACGCCTGGAGCGACGTGAACGCCGGCCGCACGCCCAACATCGCAGGGGCCGCATACACCTACAACACGCAAGACAGCAAGCTCACCACCAACTACGCCATCGACCGTGCGCTCGGCGTACTGGTTATGCAGGGCTCGCGCGAAGGCACCACGCCGGTGGTGTCGCCCAACACCGGCCAGCTGCGCACAGTGGGGCCGCTGGGCCTGGGCCCGCTCACCGATGTGGCGTTCGATATTGCAGATGTTGGCAACGCCGCGCTGGTGGCGGTGCGCACTCCCGCCGACAGCCAGACGCGCCTGCACCTAGTGAACCTGGCCACCGGCACCGCCCGGCCGCTGGGCGTGGTGGGCGAGGGCGTGCCGCTGCTGGGCATGGCCATCGAGCCGTGAGCATGCGCCGCGCACCTGCCCCGATGTCGGCGCGCCCAGTGGCAGCCCTTGCCATGGCCGCTGCGTGCTGCCTGGGCTGGGGAGCTGCACAGGGCGCCACGGTGCAGGTCGATGTGCTCGATGCCGCCGGCAAGCCGCTGGCCGACGCCGTGGTGTTCCTCGAATCGGCCGAGGCAAGCCGGCAGGTCCGGCCGCTGGCCGGCGCCGAGATGGCGCAGGAGAAGCGGCAGTTCGTGCCCGGCGTGCTGGTGGTGCCTGTGGGCACCGAAGTGCGTTTCCCCAACCAGGATTCGGTGCGCCACCACGTCTATTCGTTCTCGCCGGCCAAGAAGTTTGAACTCAAGCTTTACACCGGCACACCCTCCAACCCGGTGTTGTTTGACCGCCCCGGCGTGGTGGCGCTGGGCTGCAACATCCACGACCAGATGGTGGGCTGGATTCTGGTGGTGGCCACGCCGCATTACGCGCGCAGCGCTGGCACTGCGGGCCGGGCGCAGATCGACAACGTGCCGCCCGGCAACTACACCTTGCGCGCCTGGCACACGCGGCTGCCGGTGGGGGCGCCCGCCCACGAGCAGGCGCTGACGGTGCCGGCCACTGGCGGCGCGCCGGTGCCGGTGCGTGTGGCGGGGCTGCAACCTTGATCCGGCTGCGGCTGCTGCGGCGCAGCCTCATCCTGCGGCTGGTGGGGCTGTCGCTGCTCCTGCTGCTCATCGTGCAGGCGGCGGGTTTTGCGGTGGTGCAGGGCACCATCGAGCGCAATGCCCGCGCGCAGATCGCCCAGGCGCTGGACCTGGACGAGAACGTCTGGCGCCGGCTGCTGGAGCAAAACGCCGACAAGCTGCGCCAGGGCTCGGCGCTGCTTGCGGCCGACTACGGCTTTCGCTCGGCCGTCAATTCGGGCGACGAGGACACGATCCAGTCGGTGCTGGAAAACCACGGCAGCCGCATCGGCGCCACGGTGACCGCGCTGCTGGGCACTGACATGGCGCTGCGCGCCGTGAGCCTGTCGGGCAGCATGGATGCATTCCCGGCCACCCTGCAGCAGCTTGTACCGCCGCTGGCCGCCGCGCCGCAGGGCAGCCAGATCGCCGTGATGCAGGGGCAGCCCTACCAGTTTGTGATGGTGCCGCTGCGCGCGCCGGTGGTCATCGGCTGGGTGCTGATGGGCTTTCCGATTCACCAGCCGCTGGCCGATGAAATGCGGCAGTTGCTGTCGGTGCATGTGGCGCTGGTCGTCAAAGGAGCGGACGGCAAGACTCTGGTGCCGGTGAGCACGCTGCCGCCCGGCCCGCTGGCCATGCTGCAGCGCCAGGGCGTGCCCTCGGGCGAGCTGCAGACACCCGAAGGCACCCTGCTGGCGCGGGCGATCCCGCTGGCCAGCGTGGGGGGCGAGGTGCAGGCGCTGCTGCTGCGCTCGGTCGATGAAGTGCTCGCGCCCTACCGGCAGCTGCAGGTGCTGCTGGCCATCATCACCGTCGCCGGCGTGCTGCTGTTTGCCGTGGGCACGGGCCTGGTGGCGCAGCGCCTGACGACCCCGCTGCGTTCGCTGCTCGCCGCCACGCAGCGGCTGTCGCGCGGCGAATACGACGTGCCGCTGGAGCACACCGGGCGCAGCGACGAGATCGGCAACCTCGCGCGTTCGTTCGACCACATGCGCGTGGACATCGGCACGCAGCAATCCGAGATCCGCCGCCTGGCGTATTGGGACCGTCTCACCGGCCTGCCCAACCGGGAGCGCTTTCGCGAAGCCGTGGTGCAGGCGATTGCTGGCGCCGCGGACGGTACTGGCGCCGCCGCAAATCCGTTGCCCCTGGCCGTGCTCACGCTCGACCTGGACCGCTTCAAGCATGTGAATGACGTGCTCGGCTACGCCTTCGGCGACCGCTTGCTGCAGGCCGTGGCCGAGCGGTTGCGCCAGCAGGTGCCATCGCCCGACAACATGGTGGCCCGCCTGGGAGGCAACGAATTCGCCATCCTGCTGCAGGGCGCAGATGCCGCCGCCGCGCACGCCACAGCGCTGCGCATCACGCAATCGTTCGAGGAGGCGCTGGCTTTTGAAGACCAGACGGTGGACCTCAGCGCCGGCATCGGCATCGCCTGCTGGCCGGGCGACGCGGATGACGCCGACACGCTGCTGAGCCGCTCGGAGATCGCGATGTACGCGGCCAAACGGCGGCTGAGCGGGGCGCTGCAGTACGACGCGTCGTTCGACTCGGCGAGCAGCGAGACCCTGTCGCTGCTCACCGAGCTGCGCCATGCGGTCGAGCACCACGAACTGCGCCTGTACCTGCAGCCCAAGGTGGCGCTGCACGGCCAGCCCGGCCTGGCCGCCGAGGCCCTGGTGCGCTGGCAGCACCCGCAGCGCGGCCTGGTGCCGCCCATGCAGTTCATTCCGTTTGCCGAGCAAACGGGGTTTGTGCGCCAGCTCACGCTGTGGATGCTGGAAGCGGTGGCGCGGCTGCTGGCCGACCCGCGTGCGCAGGGGCTGCCGCTCAGGGTGTCGGTCAACCTGTCCACGCGCGACCTGATGGACCCCGAGCTCAGTGCGCGGCTTGCCGACATCCTGGTGCGCCACGGTGTGGCGGCCAGCGCGTTTTGCCTGGAGATCACCGAAAGCGCGATCATGGACGACCCGCTGCGCGCCGAAGCCATGCTCAACCGGCTGTCCGAGCAGGGCTTCAAGCTGTCCATCGACGACTTCGGCACCGGGTATTCGTCGCTCGCTTACCTCAAGCGCCTGCCGGTGGATGAGCTCAAGATCGACAAGTCGTTCGTGATGGGCATGGAGGCCGGCGAGGACGACGCGATGATCGTGCGCTCGACCATTGACCTGGCGCACAACCTGGGCCTCACGGTGGTGGCCGAGGGGGTGGAGACTGCGGCCATCCTGGAGCGGCTGCGCGCGCTGAACTGCGACGAGGCCCAGGGTTATCACATCGCCCGCCCGCTGCCGGTCGATGACTTTCTGGCCTGGCAGGCACGCCAGGGGTAAGCTTTCTTCGTTGTGATCGGGCCGCGTCCGCGCAGGCTGCGCCCACCGGTTTTTCATCCTTGGCAAGAGCGGCCCCCGGCCACAAGCGAAAATACGCGCAATGTCTTCTTCCAGTCCCCGTCCGCCCGCCGGCCCCGCAGCTG
>SDXZ01000172.1 GCA_004210805.1 Acidovorax sp. | reverse complement strand
TACAGCCTTTTCAGCGCGGTGTCGTCCTGCGCAGCGATGCGGTCTAGGAGGTCCATCAGTTCGTGGTCTGGTTGGGGGGTGCTCATGCGCCCATTCTCTGGGATTGGTCAGTTCTTACGCGATTGCAGGGGCTTGATGTAGGTGAATACGCCACAGCGGGCCATCTGGATGTGGCTGCAGGCAGAAAACGTGCTCGCGGGCGCCCACGCCCTGCCGGGGCCGGGCAACACAGTTTGAAAGCGGAGCGCCCCTTGAATCCACCCGACAGGCCCGTCCGTATTGCAGAGGCTGCTGCAGGCACCCCGCCAGATGCACCACCACCACCCATCGCACGCTGACCGCCATGAAACGCCCCGCCCCGCTGCCCCCTTTACTTCTTGCCAGTGTGGTGGCAGCCCTGCTGTGGGCCGCACACAGCCCTGGCGCGGCCCAGTCGGTGGAGCGCGGCCGTGCCGTCTATGCGGCGCACTGCAGTGCTTGCCACAGCGTGACCTTGCACGGCGACGGCCCCGCGCACGTGGGCGTGGTGGGCCGCCGCGCGGGGGCTTTGAAAGACTTTGACTATTCGCCCGCGTTGCGCAGCAGCAAGATCCTGTGGACGCGCGCCACGCTGAAGGCCTGGCTGACCAATCCCGAGGCATTGATCCCCGGCCAGGGCATGGACTACCAACTGGACGACGAACGTGAGCGCGAAGACGTGGTGGCCTACCTCGCCACACTCAAGCGCGTGCCGATGGTGGGCACCCGTTGAGCCCTCACGGCGAGATCACGCGGTGGGATAGGTGCCGGGCAGCAGGATGGACTGGTCCACTGTGTTGATGTTGGTGTGGCCGCAGAACGCCATGGTGATGTCCAGCTCGCGCTGAATGATCTGCAGTGCGCGGGTCACGCCGGCCTCGCCATAGGCACCCAGGCCGTACAAAAAGCTGCGGCCGATCAGCGTGCCCTGCGCGCCCAGTGCGCGGGCCTTGAGCACGTCCTGCCCGCTGCGGATGCCGCCGTCCATCCACACCTCGATGTCCTTGCCTGCCGCTGCCACAATGCCGGGCAGCGCGGCGATGGAGGATGGCGCGCCATCGAGCTGGCGGCCGCCGTGGTTGCTGACGATGAGCGCATCGGCGCCGCTGTCCACCCCCAGGCGCGCGTCTTCGGCGTCCATGATGCCCTTCAAGATCAGCTTGCCGCCCCAGCGCTTCTTGATCCACTCCACATCGCCCCAGTTGAGCTGCGGGTCAAACTGCTCGGCTGTCCACGACGACAGGGACGACAAGTTGCCCACGCCTTTGGCATGGCCGACGATGTTGCCGAACGAGCGCCGCTTGGTACCCAGCATGCCCAGGCACCAGCGCGGCTTGGTGGCCAGGTTGATGAGGTTGGCAATGCTGGGCCGCGGCGGCGCTGACAGGCCGTTTTTGATGTCCTTGTGGCGCTGGCCCAGGATCTGCAGATCCAGCGTCAGCTGCAGGGCCGAGCAGTTGGCGGCCTTGGCGCGGTCGATGAGGCGATTGATGAAGTCGCGGTCGCGCATCACGTACACCTGGAACCAGAACGGATGGCGGCCCGTGTGTTCGGCGATGTCCTCCATGGAGCAGATGCTCATGGTCGAGAGCGTGAACGGGATGCCGAACGCCTTGGCCGCCTTGGCGCCCAGGATTTCACCGTCGGCATGCTGCATGCCGGTGAGGCCCGTGGGCGCAATCGCCACCGGCATCGCCACGTCCTGGCCGACCATGGTGGTGCGGGTGCTGCGGCCTTCCATGTTGACGGCCACGCGCTGGCGCAGCTTGATGCGCTCGAAGTCGGCCGAGTTGGCGCGGTAGGTGCCCTCGGTGTACGAGCCCGAATCGGCGTAGTCATAGAACATGCGCGGCACGCGGCGCTGGGCCACCACACGGAGGTCTTCGATGCAGGTAATTTTGGACAGGTCGGGCACGCGAAGTCTCCAGAGGCTAGAGGGTGAACAGGGTGGGCAGCAGTACAGGCAAGCAGGCTGCGGGGTCTGCGGCGGATGGTAGGCAGTTGCGCCGCGCGCGGCCATCAAAATAATTTGCGCGGGGCTGCAACAAATTTTCATCGCCGAGCAAGGCGGCGCGTGGCAGCGGGATCCTTGGTCGATTGATTTTTGAATAAAAACAGGCTCCAGCGCTTATCCCATAAGCGTTATAAGCTACATATTTGATAGCAAACGGGTTGGCAGGCATCACCGCGCTCAGCCGGCTTGCAAGGCTGAACGTACCCGCCATCCGACCGTGGCCAGCGGCTATTTCGACGGGCCCGTTGCAGGGTTGGGCAGCACCACCTCGGGCTCGGTCTCCGGGCCGCGGTACAGCATGAAGCGCATCCGCCCGCCACGTTTGGCGGCGTACATGGCGCTGTCGGCGTGGCGCGAGAGTGCGTCGAAGGTGTCGCCATGCTGGGGGTACAGCGCGATGCCGCCGCTCAGCCCGATCTGCACGAAGCGGCCCGCCAGTTCAAACGGCGCATCACACGACGCGAGGATCTTGCGCGCCACGTTGCAGGCGGGCTCGGCGCCGTCGAGCCCCGGCAGCAGCACCACAAACTCGTCGCCGCCCTGGCGGCACACGGTGTCGGACGCGCGCACGGCGGCCTTCAGGCGCTGGGCAAACTGCACCAGCAGCAGGTCGCCCACATCGTGGCCCAGGCTGTCGTTGACGGCCTTGAAACCGTCGAGGTCCAGGTACATCACCGCCAGGCAGTGGCGGTGGCGCCGCGCCTGGGTGATGGCCATCTGGGCGCGGTCGTGCAGCAGCACGCGGTTGGGCAGGTCGGTCAGCGCGTCGTACTGGGCCAGGTGGGCCATGCGCTCGGCCATCACCACCGATTCGGTCACGTCGCGCAGCACGGCCACGGCGCCCGTCACCACGCCGTGGCGGTCGGTGATGGGGCTTGAGGTTTTCTCCACCTGAAAGCGCTGGTCGCTGGTGCGGTGCACGATCACGCCGCGCACCGAGCCGGCCACTTGCCCGCTCTCGATGACCGCCAGCAGCGAGCTGGCCAGCACGCCATCGTTGTGGTTGCTGCGCAGCACCACCACCTCGTCGATGCGGCGCCCGGCCGCGTCAAACGCCTGCCAGCCCGTCAGGCGCTCGGCCGGCGGGTTGAGGTAGGTCACGATGCCGCGCGCGTCGGCGCACACCACGGCGTCGCCGATGGACTGCAGCGTGAGGCGCACGCGCTCTTTTTCGTCGAAGAGCTCGTCTTCCATGCGTTTGCGGTCCGAGATGTCGGTGACCTGCACAAAAACGCCGCGCACCTTGTCACCCTCAGCGTCTGGCAAAAACGACGCCATGGTGTGGCGCCGCACGCCGCGCACGTCGACGAAGGTGCGCTCGAACAACTGGGGGTCGCCCTGCAGCGCCCGCTCGAGAAAGGGCTTGGTTTGCGCAAAGTAGTCGGGGCTGTCGAGCTCGCTCAGGTGCATGCCGCGCAGCGTTTCGGGCTGCACGCCGAACCAGTCGAAGTAAACGCTGTTGGCATACCGGTTGCGCAGGTCGTCGTCCCAGTAGCCGATCATCGAGGGCAGGTTGTTGAGGATGGTGCGCGTGTTGCGCTCGGCCTCGCGCAGCAGCCCGCTGACCCGCTGGCGCAGCGTCAGTTCGCGCACGAAAAGCGTGGCCAGCCCGACGCAGCTGATCATGAGCAACAACGCAAAACCGCCCAGCACCCACGCGCTGCGGTACCACTTGGCCAGGATGGTGTCGGTGGCCTGCGCGACGTTGAGGATCAGCGGGTAGCGCCCCACAGGGCGGAAGGAATACATCCGCTCCATGTTGTCGATGGTGGAAGTGCCCACGAAGGTGCCCGTGCCCTCCGCCTGGAAGCGCAGCATGTTGGGCGTGCCGGCCAGGCTGCGGCCCACGTCGGCATCGCCGTAGGGAAAGCGGGTGATGACCACGCCATCGCTGCGAAACAAGTTGACGCCGCTGTTGAGCCCCATGTCCAGCGAGCCGAACAGCTCGTTGAAGTAGCTCAGGCTCACGTTGCCGACGACCACGCCGGCAAAGCTGCCGTCAGGGCGGTAGTAGGCGCGCGACAGCGGCAGCACGTTGACGCCGGTCACGCGCGAAGGCACGGGCTTGCCGATGTACAGCCCCTCGTGCGCTCCGTTCTGGAACACCGTGAAGTACTCGCGGTCGGCCAGGTTGATGCGGCGCGGCGACAGCGGGCGGGAGTCGAGCAGCACGTTGCCCTTGTCGTCGAGCACCATCACGTCGCCCGCGCCGCGAACGCGCAGCGAGTTGTCAAACACCACGCGCGAGCGCAGGTCGGGGGGCAGCGCCCACACCTCGGGCTGGCTCACCTCACGGACAACGCCTTCGAGCGACTTGTCGAAGGTGTCCAGCGCCCAGGTAAGCCCCTGCTCCAGCGTGCGCGCCAGGTTGGCATTGGTCTGCGCGGCGTAGTTCCACTCGTCGGTGCGGATGGTCCAGATCGTGCGGGCAAACAGCGCGCCGATGCCCAGGGAGACGAGGAAGGCCAGCCAGATCAGGCGGTGGGTGAAGAACTGGCGCAGGAAGGGCATAGAAATATCTTGTAACGATTCTTGGCCCTGTAATCAATCAATACCCCCACGGGGGCTTGCCCTGCGGCCGGCCCGGGCAAGCC
Source organism: Acidovorax sp. (assembly GCA_004210805.1). Classification (GTDB taxonomy): domain Bacteria; phylum Pseudomonadota; class Gammaproteobacteria; order Burkholderiales; family Burkholderiaceae_C; genus Acidovorax. The sequence continues at coordinate 13,219 of SDXZ01000172.1, read as the reverse complement.
CAAGCCGCGCTGCCGGCGGCGCTGGCGGGATGCGCGCCCAATGAACGCCCCACCGTATGCGCGGGATTGGCCGCCGTCAATGCGCACTGGCCCGGGGTGTTGCACCCAGGGCACCGGCGCCACGCACCTCGATGCGGATCTCGTCGAGCACCTCGCCGCGCGCATCGGTGAGCTGCACCACATGCCGGCCCGGCCACGGCAGCCAGGCCACGCGCGCGCCGCGGCCCAGCGGCTTGCCGTCCATGCGCCACAGCAGCCCCTGGCCGGTGGCAGTGAACTGCAGGCGCTGCCGCTCGGGCGGGATGTCCGGGTCCAGCGCGACGATGGTGCCGGGCGCCGGGGCGGTGATGCGGGCGGCCGGGCCGGGGCTGGAGCCGCCCGTGGTGGCTGTGTTGTTGGCCTCGGCAGCGGTCGCGGCCGCCTGAGCGGGGCCGCGCGTGGCATTTTTCAAGCCTTTTTGGCCTCTAGCGCTTGCTGTATCTGCGCTATCAGCTCCTGAATCAATAGCAAACAGCGTTTGCTGCGTGCCCTGCACAAACCATTCGTCGCGCGCGGCCTCCAGCGGCTGGCGTGTGTCGGCTGCACCTTTCCCGTTACCTGCACCTGCAGCGCGGCCTGCGCTGGGGCCCCGCGGCGCCGCATCCACAGCCGCAGCTGCAGCGGCGCCAAACCGCACCGGGGCGCGAACCAGCCCCGCGGGCGCCCTGGGCGCACGGCTGGGTTCGCGGGCGTGCAAAAAGCGCATCACCGCGGCCCAGATGGGCGCTGCACCGCTGGTGCCGCTCACGTCGTGCATGGCGGCGCCGCTGGCGTTGCCCACCCACACGCCCACGGTGTAGCGCTCCGACCAGCCCACGGCCCAGTTGTCGCGCATGTCCTTGCTGGTGCCGGTCTTCACCGCTGTCCAGAAGCGCGTGGCCAGCACGCTGTCGGTGCCGAAGGTGCGGGCACGGGCGTTGCTGTCGGACAGGATGTCGCCCACGATGAAGGCCGCGCGCGCATCGATCCCGGGGGTGAACACCGGCGGGCGGCCCGGCGCGGGCGCGGCCAGGGCGACCGGGCTCAGGCGCCCGCCATTGGCCAGTGTGCCTGCAATAGGACTGGCCCGCCCGCCGTTGGCAAGCGTGCGATAGGCATTGGTCAGGTGCAGCAGTGGCACCTCGGGGCTGCCCAGCGCCAGGCTGTAGCCAAAGTAGTCGCCGCTTTCGCGCAGCGGCATGCCCACCGCACGCAGCTGGCGGTGAAACGCGTCGGGCGAGACCATGACCAGCGTGCGCACCGCCGGCACGTTGAGTGACGCGGCCAGCGCGGTGCGCACCGACACCCAGCCCTTGAACTGCCGGTCGTAGTTCTGCGGGATGTACAGCCCGCCTGCCGTGGCGATGTGCGCGGGCGAGTCATCCACCAGCGACGCCGCCGTCAGCCGCCGCTGTTCAATCGCCTGTGCGTACAAAAACGGCTTGAGCGTGGAGCCCGGCTGGCGCAGCGCCAGCACGCCGTCCACCTCGCGGGCCTGGCTTAGCTGGCCCGACGAGCCCACCCACGCCAGCACCGCGCCCGTGGCGTTGTCGATCACCAGCACGGCACCGTCTTCCACATTGCGCCCGCGCAGCTCGCGCAGGTGCTGCTGCAGGCTGGCGACGGCAAAACGCTGCAGCGGCGCGCGCAGGGTGGTGGCCACGCGCTCGGGCACCGGGCCAGCGCCGTCCTTGAACTGCTGGCGCAGCAGGTGGCGCGCAAAGTGCGGGGCCACGCCCTCGCTGGCGTCGAACGCGCGGCGCTGCAGTGCGGCGGTGGTGTACACGTCGAGCGCATCGCAATCCACGCGAGGCGGCGGGGCCGCAACCGGCGCAGCCGCAGCAGCTTGCGCCGCGCCGCGGGTTGCGGCCTGTGCCACTGGCTTTTGGGGCGGCAGGGCCTGCATGTCGCGCAGCACCCCGCAGGCGCGCTGTGCGACCAACGCTGGCCGAGCATTGGGCGCGCGCACCAGCGCGGCAGCCACCGCCGCCTCGCGGTCGTCCAGGCCGTGCGCCGCCTTGCCAAACAGCGTGCGTGACAGCGCGTCGATGCCGACCAGCTCGCTGCGGAACGGCACGAGGTTGAGGTAGGCCTCCAGCACCTGGTCCTTGCGCCAGCGGCGGTCCAGCACCTGCGCGGCCACCGTCTGCCCGAGCTTTTGCACCACGGTGCGCCCGCCGGGGCCCTGGCGCCAGTCGCCGTCCAGCAAACCAGCCAGCTGCATGGTGATGGTGCTGGCCCCGCGTGTGCGCTGGTTCCACAGGTTGCCCCAGGCGGCGGCTGACGCGGCACGCCAGTCCACACCGCTGTGCTCGAAGAAGCGCTTGTCCTCGCTCAGCACCAGCGCCGTGCGCAGCGCGGGCGAGATGTCGGCCAGCGCCACCCACTGCCCGCGCCGCACCGTGGCATCGGTGCGCACGCGCTGCAGCACCTCGCCCTCGCGCGACAGGATCTGGGTGTCGGAGGGCTTGAAGTCGGCGCGCACCTCGTCGAAGGACGGCAGGGCGTGCGCGCTTGGCACCCCCAGCAGCATGGACAAAGCCACGGCAGCCACAGACCGTGCCGCTGCCAGTGGTACGCCGCAGAGTAGCCACGCGTCCGGCACGCCCCTATGCCGGGCCATGGACGCACCCCTGCCGGCCGACTGCTTGCCACTGCGGGGCGAACGTCTGCGCAATGCCCATCACCCGCCCGGCTCCAGAAATGTCTTGTAGTTATCGAGGATCGCCTGCCAACCCGCGCGCTGCTGCTCGGGCGGGAAGGTGGTGTCGGGGATGAAGCTCTGCCGCACCTCGGTGCGCCCGCCGGGCAGGTCGACAAAGTCGACCACCACCTCGCGGTGCTCACCCAGCGCGTAGCGCAGCCGCCGGTGGGGCACCACCTCGGTGAAGGTCCCGGCGAAGTCAAACCCCATGGAGCCATCCTTGGCCTCCATGCGGTAGTTGAACGCACCACCCACGCGCAGGTCGTTTTCGGCGTGGGGGCAGCACCACTCGGGGCTGGCGAAGTTCCAGGCGGTGATGGCGGCCGGGCTGACAAAAGCCTGCCACGCACGTTGCGCATCGCAGCCGACCTCGACGGAGACGGTGAGCAGGGAGTGTGTCGGCGGGGGGGTGGAAGCATTGGTCATGTTCATGGCTCCTTGGAACGTCGTGGCACCGGTGACTGCTGCCGCGCGGACAGTGCCGCCGGATTTTGCCGTGGTTGGGTGGGCGAACCCTTGCAAGCAGGGCAGGCACGCGGCCTGCCCCGCCGCAGCGGCTTACTTGCCCGCCTCGACCTTCACGCGGGCGTTCGGTGCCTCGCCAAACATCTCGGGCGCATACATCGCCTCCACCCGGCTCGGGGGCAGCGCGAAGTCGCCCACATTGTTCAGGCGCACGGTGTACTCCATCTTGACGACTCCCTTGGGCAGGTACTCGTAGTAGCTGCGGAAGGACTCGAAGCTGCGCTCCTCGAACGCGGGCCAGCCCGCGCCGCTCTTGGGCTTCTCGCCCTGCGTCGCGATAGCCGAATCACGCCCCAGGCCACTGCCCAGGATGGTCGCGCCGCCCGGGATCGGGTCGGTGATGGCCACCCAGGTCATGTCGGCGCTGGCGTTGACTTCCAGCGTCACGCGCAGCACATCGCCACGGGTGTACTGGCCTGCGGGCAGCGACTTGTTGGCCTGCTCCACCGGCGTCACGGTCTTGGTGATGCTGTACCCCGCGGCAAACGGCGCCTTGAGCTGGACAGCAGCCACCGACTGCAGCGTGAGCCAGGGCTTGCCTGGGCCCTGGTGCGTGACGGCCAGTTGCTCCTTGCCCCCCGCCTTGCCTGCAGTGGCTGACCAAGGCAGGAACATGCCGTTGTTCTTCAGATTGCCCGGCGAGGCGGGCGCGCCAAACCACGTGCCCTGGTGCGGCGCACCGGTCACGTCGGTGGTCTTCACGCGCTCGACCTTGCTCCAATCGACAGCGGCGTTGTTGCCACCCATGGCGGCTTTCGTGGTGCCCGACACCGGTACGGCTTCGAACTTGGCACGGCCAGCATCAGGCGCGCGGTGTTCACGTCGCCGTTTTGCATCAGCCACCACCAGTAGTCGTCCTGCTCGGTGCTGAAGATGAGCTTGGTGCCCTGGAACGACAGGCGGCTGCGCAAGATCTGCTGGGCCTCGGCCAGGCGCTTGTCGCGCTCGGGCACATCGGCCACGCGCTTGAGGATATTCACCCAGTCGATCACCGCATGGGTGGGCCACTGGTTGGGCGCGATGGTGATGCTGTTCACCATGCGGCCCTGCGCCTTGCCGTAGCGCGAGAGCGCCTCGATGGCGGCGAGCTTGCGCATGTCCAGGTCTTTGCGCGGGCTCCAGAAGCTGCGCTCGATCCGGCCTTCAATGAAAGCGATCAGGCCACGCTCCATCGGGGCACGCACGTCGTCCGGCAGCGCAAAGGCGGAGTTGACCGCGGCAGCCTCGTGCGTGGCCGCCAGCACATAGGCCGTGAGCGTGTCGCTGCCCCGGTTGGCATCGCCGTCGCGCGGCGGGAAGTAGTTGGCCAGGCCGTCGCTGTCGAGGTAGGTGGGAATCTGCGCCACCACGGTCTGCCACAGCGCGCCGTCGCGCAGGCCCACGGCCTTGCTGGTCTTTTGCTCCAGGCAGGCAAACGGGTAGCGGGCCCACCAGTCGCGCACCCCCGGCAGCCCTTCGGCCAGCTTGGGCTGCAGCGACATCTTCAGGCCACCCCGGCCCGGCAACGCATCGGCGGGCGGGTTCACGTCCAGGTTGAAGCTGCCGTCCACCTGCACCAGCGTGGCCTGCTGCACCGTGAGCGGCACGGCGGGGATGATGCGCTGGCGGGCTTTCAATGCATCGCGCGCGCCGCTGACCGTGTCCTTGGCCTCGATCTCCCACAGGATGGACTCCGACCGCGTCTGCGCCAATTGCGCCGGGGCCGTGACGTTCCACGCCACCTCGCGCGCCTCGCCAGCCGGGATGTCCACCGTCTGCGGCTTCAGGTCGAGCAGCGTGGCGCGCGGCGACACCTCGACCTTCATCGCGGCCTTGGTGGTGTTGCGCAGTGTGAGCTGGGCGCGGAACTGGTCGTCCTCGCGCACCAGCGGCGGCAGGCCGCTGATGATCTGCAGGTCTTGCGTGGCGCGGATGCTGGTGCTGCCGGTGCCGAACAGGCCGGTCGACGCATCGGCCACCGCCACGATCTTGAAGGTGGTCAACGCATCGTTGAGCGGCACCGTCACCTTGGCCTGGCCGTTGGCATCGAGCACGATGGCGGGCTCCCACAGCAGCAGCGTCTCGAGCAGCTCGCGCGTCTGCGCCTTGCCGCCACCACCGCCCGCGGGCACGGCCTTTTTGCCATAGTGACGCCGGCCGATGATCTCCATCTGCGCGGTGGATGTCTCCACGCCCCAGCTGCGGCGCTGGAGCATGGCTTCGAGAACGTTCCAGCTGTTGTTGGGCATCAGCTCGAGCAGCGCCTGGTCCACCGCGGCCACGGCCACTTCGGCATTGGCTGCGGGCTTGCCGCCGGGCAGCGTGGCGGTGATGGTGACCTGCGCCTTGCCGCGCACGGCGTAGCTTTCTTTGTCGGCAGCCACCTTCACATCGATCTGGTGCGCCTGGGTGCCTACGCGGATCTCGGCCAGGCCCAGGCGGAACGAGGGCTTGGACAAATCGACCAGCGCCGTGGGCGCCTGGTATTCCTTGCCTTCGTACCAGAAGGACGTCCACCACTCGCGCGGCGCCTTGAAGCCCCAGGTGAAGAAGCTGTACCAAGGCACCTCGCGCAGCCGGCCGCGCAGGGCCAGCACGCTCACGTACACATTGGGGCCCCATTCGGGCTGGATCTTGAGGCTCACGGTCGGGTCTTGCCCGTTGAGCTGCACCACCTGCGTTTCGATGATGCCTTCGCGCTCCACCGCCACGAGGGCGGTCGCATAGCGAAACGGCATGCGCACCTGGAACTTGGCGGTCTCGCCGGGCTGGTAGCTTTTCTTTTCGGGCAGCAGGTCGATGCGGTCATGGTCCTCGCCACCAAACCACAGTTCGCCCTGGCGCGTGACCCACACCGACGATGCGGCCACGCTGGTGTTGCCATCCTTGTCAGTGGCAGTCACCACCAATTCCACCTCACCGGCTTCATCGAGCTTGGACTCGCACAGCAGCAGGCCGCGGGTATCGCTCTTGCCGCTGCACAGCGTGCCCAGGTCCTTGGTTTCGGTCTGGTTGTCGTAGCTGTAGAAGCCGCCCACCATGCGCTTGCGGGTGGTGGTGGTGATGCGCGCAATGGCCTGCACCTGCAGCGAGGTGTCAGCGGCCGGCTTGCCGTTGTGCTGCAGTGCCAGCGCCTGAAAGCGGATCTTCTGGCGGGCCGAGACCCAGCCTTCGGTCTTGACGCCTGCCACCACGCCGGCCGGCCACAGGGCCTGCACGCTGCGCAGGGTCTGCACCTCGCCATTCGGGTCGGCGTAGGTGGCTTCCATCACCAGCTCCTGCGGCTGGCGCGCCTGGGGCACGTTGTCGATGGTGACTTTGCCGGCGCCGTCCTTGTTCAGCGTGAGCGGCAGCTTGTCGGCAATGACGCGCGCATCCTGGCTGGCAGCGGCCTCCTCGTCGTCACTGCTGGCCGCCGCTTGCTCGCGCGGGCGCGGCGGGTTGAAGCTGAAAGCCTCGTAGTCGCTGTAGTTCAGCGCCTTGCCGCGCACCATGGCCGACACACGCACTGGCAGGTTGGCTGCGCCACCGCCCGACACATAGTTGATCTGCACGTCGGTGGGCACCGAGCGCACGCGCACCAGCGCCTTCTTGTCGGCGGGCGCAATGCGGCCCTCCAGCACCGGCAGGCGGAACTCCTCCACGCGGAACTCGCCGGACGTGAAACTGCGGCCACTGTCGGACTGGTTGCGCAGCTCGACCTGGTACATCCCCAGCTTGGCGGCCGGGGGCACGGCAAAGGTGTTTTGCGCGCTCAGGCCGCCACTGGGGGTGCGGCGCCAGACCAGGGGTTGCTTGAACTGCTGGCCGCTGCCCACGTGGGTGATGACCAGGCTGTCGGGGCCGGTGTCGGGCACGCCGAAGCCCTTGCGGGTTTCGGTGCGCAACAGGTGTTTCATCGACACCGTTTCGCCCGCGCGGAACAACGTGCGGTCGAAGATGGTGTGGGCGCGCTCATCGGGCTCGGGCGTGCTGCTGGTGGGCACGTTGAAGCGCCAGGGCTCGATGCCGCGCTGCCAGTCGCTCCACGTGAAGGCCATGTCCTCCACGCCGTCAGCGCCCTTGCTGCGCGCGCTCACAAAGTAGCCGCGGCTGCCCTCGTACTCGCCATCGCCTTCACCACAGGTGGAGGGATCGGTCGAGACGCCTTCCAGCCGCGCCAGGCCCTGCGCATCGGTCACACCGGTGGCAACCTCCTTGCCCACGCAGTTGGACACACGCACCTTGGCGCCCTCCACGGGCTGGCCCTTGTCCAGCGTGGTCACCCAGGCCATCGCGTTCTCGCGGCCCAGCTTGAAGTGCACGCCCAGGTTGGTGACGAGTGCGGAGGTGCGGACGTACATCGTGCGTGCGTCGCCGTGGCGGTCATCCAGCAGCGAGGCCCCCAGCTTTTGCGAGGCGATCTCCACCACATGGAAGCCCGGCGACAGCGGAATGCCGACCACCTCGAAAGGGCGCACATCGCCGCTGGCGGGCTTGGGCAGGTCCAGCGTCTTCACGCCGCCCTTGCCCGCGAGCAGCGACACCATGCGCGTCTGCACGTACTCCCGGTCGTCGTCCAGCACTTTGGGCAGCGGGCCCGTCACGTCTCGGCGCGCCTGCTTGCGCTGCACCGTGTAGTTGTCGTAGCGCTTGACCTTGCGAAACCACGCAATGATTTCGGCGTCGGTGCCGGGCGTGAAGGTGCTCACCTTGCCTGTGGGCGCTGTCGGGGTAGGGGTTGCGGCCGGGGCGGCGCCTTGTGTGCCGGGCTGCAGGCCCTGCACGCGCAGCTGGGCTTCGACGTTGCGCAGCGTCACGGGCAGCAGGGCGGGCGGGTTGTCAGACGCCGGGCCCTCGGCAAAACGCTCCACGATGCCAAAGGATGCAGCGGCAAACTTGGCCAGCGGCGGCATGCCACCCGTGGCCACCTTGAGCGGAAAGCTGTCGATATTGCTCAGCGCGCGGCCCGAGGCGTCCTTGAAATCCTTGGGCAGCTCGAGCGTGAAAGCGGTGCTTTCGGCCAGCGGCGCACTGAACTGCACGCTGCTCACCAGCGCATCGGCCTGCGCGCCCTCGGCGCTGCCCTCGATCTGCGGCTTGAGGGTGTCTTTTGCCGACTTGAGGCGGATCGCCGCCGCCAGCTTGCGCGGCACCGGCGCGTTGAAGGACAGCTGCATCGGGCGGATCGGCAGACAGGCGGCCTGGGCGTTTTCGCGTTCGCAGCTGAATTCGGCCGAGAAGGGCTGGCGCACCTTGAAGTCAAAGCGCTTTTCCACCGTGTTGGCCACACCGCTGGGCGTGGTCACGCCCTTGCCAAACACGATCTGCATGCGCGAGCCTGAGGTGAACCGCCGGTTGCAGGCCAGCGTGGCGTACTGCAGCGGGGCCTGCGCGGCGGTCTTTTCGAGGCCCAGGGCCTTCAGGATCTCGGCGCGTTGCGCGCCTTCAATCAAACGCACGGGAATGCGCTCGCCCACGCCTTCGGCCGTGCACCACACATTGGCGCCCACGCTCGCAGCGGTGGCCGGGCCGTTGAATTGCAGGACGAAGAACTGCTCTTCGTCGATCTCTTCGTAGGGGTTGGGGCGGATGGTCTGGACAAACGGCCCGCCGCTATTGAACTGATAGCTTAAAGTGCCCTTCAGATCAGCGCCAGCGGCCGATTTGAACCCGGTTTTGGCGGTGGCGGTGCAGCGCACGCCGGGCGGCAGGTCGCGCTCGAAGTCGAACACCCACTCGCGCTCGCTGGTCCAGCGGCCGGTGCCCTTGGTGGCGGTGGCGTCGCTGCAACTCAACGCCAGCGGTGCTGGCGCCTTGGGGTCGCCAAAATTGACGGCGGCTCCATCGAACTTGGCGACCACTTGGCGCACACGCGCCACCTCGCCCTGCGGCGAAAAACTGGTGATCTGCAGGGCTTGTGCACCCCAGGCCGCGAGCGACAGGCCAGCGGCCAACATCCATTTTTTTGCGTTCACGCTTTCCCCTCCGAAGGAAGCGGCGAGCGTAACAAAACGGCACCGATACCGGCACCGCGTTGCACGCGCTTACGTGTTGAGCGTGACTTTTTGCCGAATCGGGGGGTCGGACGGTGCTGCTCGGATTTGCACAGCACCGTGGCGCACACATGCCGGGAAAGCGGCCGGCGAAATGCTATCAAATACATAGCTAGTGGCGCTTATCCATCAAGCGCTAGACGGCAATTGAATGCTTTGTTTTGGCACCGCTACCGGTCACTGCGCCACAAATCCGCTGGTCTTGATGATGCGCGTCCACGCCTCGGTGTACGCCTTCTCCCGCGCACCCAGCTGCGGCGGCGTCATGTGGCCCACGGTCAGGCCCATGGCGGTGAGGTGGTCGCGCACGTCGGGCAGGGCCACGACCTTGGCGAGTGCGGCCGAGAAGTCGGTGATGAACTTCTGCGGCGTGCCGGCAGGTGCGTAGATGCCGTAGTACGGCAGGTCTTCAAAACCCTTAAGGCCCATTTCGTCGAACGTGGGCACATCGGGCATGGCGGCCTGGCGCTTGGTGCCCAGCACACCCACCACGCGCACCTTGCCGGCCTTGTGGTTCTCGATGAAGTCCTGCACCGACGCCACACCCGCGCCGATCTGGTTGCCCAGCATGTCCGCGATCATCGGCGCGCTGCCGCGGTAAGGCGCCGATACCAGGTCCAGCTGGTACTTTTGCCCCAGCAGCTTGACCAGAAACTCGGGCGTGGACGCAGGCGCTGGAATGCCCACCGCGCCCTTGCCGTTGCCTGTGGTCTTGACCCAGTTCACATACTCCGTGAACGACTTGGCCGGCGTGCCGCCCGACACCGCGAACGCGTTCACGAAGGTGGCAAAGCCGCCCACGGGCACAAAGTCGCGCGCGGGGTCGAAGCCCGGGTTCTTCACCACCTGGGGAAGGATCGAGATGGTGTGGTCGTGCGTGAGGAACAGCGTGTTGCCGTCGGGCGCGGCGGCCTTGAGCGCCTGTGCGGCGATTTGGCCGCCGGCACCGGGGCGGTTTTCCACCACCACGGGCTGACCCAGCTCGTCCTTGAGCTTTTCAGCCAGCGTGCGCGCAATGGCGTCGGTGCCGCCACCGGGCGGAAAGCCGACCAGCAGGCGGATGGGCTTCGGGCTCTGGGCAAAGGCCAGGCCCATGGTCAGCGCGGCGCCCGCCAGGGCACTGGTGCGCACAAGCCGGGACAGCAGACTGCGGCGAGAAGGGGTCGTCATGGAAGAACTCCGGATTGGTGGTGGTGCGTTGCAGCGCTGCCGCAAAAATCAAGCCAAGCGGGCGCGGTGGCGGGCCACCTGCGCGCGCACCTGGGCGGGCGCCGTGCCGCCCAGCGTATTGCGGGCGTTGAGCGAGCCGCGCAGGCTCAGGCACTCGTACACGTCCTTTTCGATCTGCGGGTGAAAGCCCTGCAGCACGGTGAGCGGCAGCTCCGACAGGTCGCACGCGTGCGATGTCGCGGCCTTCACGGCATGCGCCACCGTCTCGTGCGCGTCGCGGAAGGGCAGGCCTTTCTTGACCAGGTAATCGGCCAGGTCGGTGGCGGTGGCGTAGCCCTTGAGTGCCGCCTGCTCCATGGCCGGCGCGTTGACGGTGATGCCGCCTTCCTTGTTGCCCGTGGCGGGGTTCAGCTGGCCGCCGACCATCTCGGCAAAGATGCGCAGCGTGTCTTTCAAGGTATCCACCGTGTCGAACAGCGGCTCCTTGTCTTCCTGGTTGTCCTTGTTGTAGGCCAGGGGCTGGCCCTTCATCAGGGTGATCAGGCCCATCAGGTGGCCCACCACGCGGCCGGTCTTGCCGCGCGCGAGTTCCGGCACGTCGGGGTTCTTCTTCTGCGGCATGATCGATGAGCCGGTGGTGAAGCGGTCGGCGATCTTGATGAAGCCAAAGTTCTGGCTCATCCAGATGATGAGTTCTTCAGACAGGCGGCTCACGTGCACCATGCACAGGCTGGCGGCGGCGGTGAATTCGATGGCGAAGTCGCGGTCGCTCACGGCGTCCAGGCTGTTCTGGCACACGCCTTCCATCCCAAGAGTTTTCGCCACGCGCTCGCGGTCCAGCGGGTAGGTGGTGCCGGCCAGGGCCGCGCTGCCCAGGGGCAGCACGTTGGTGCGGCGGCGCACATCGGCCATGCGCTCGGCGTCGCGCTTGAACATCTCCACATACGCGAGCATGTGGTGGCCAAAGCTCACGGGCTGGGCCACCTGCAGGTGGGTGAAGCCGGGCAGGATCACCTCGACGTTCTGTTCGGCCACATCGACCAGCGACACCTGCAGTTCTTTGAGCAGGTCGCCAATCAGGTCGATCTCGCCGCGCAGCCACAGGCGCACGTCGGTGGCCACCTGGTCGTTGCGGCTGCGGCCGGTGTGCAGGCGCTTGCCGGCATCGCCCACCAGCTGGGTCAGGCGTGCTTCGATGTTGAGGTGCACATCTTCCAGGTCGAGCTTCCATTCAAACGCGCCGGACTCGATCTCGGACGTGATCTGCGCCATGCCGCGCTGGATGGACGCATGGTCCTCCTGGCTGATCACGCCCTGCGCCGCCAGCATCTCGGCGTGCGCCAGGCTGCCTGCAATGTCGGCCTGCCACAGGCGCTTGTCGAAGAACACGCTCGAGGTGTAGCGCTTGACCAGGTCGCTCATGGGCTCCGAAAAGAGCGCCGACCAGGCCTGTGCCTTGGTGTCGAGCTGGTTGTGGGATGGCGCAGACGGCGTGGCGCTGGTGGCTTGGGCTTTGGACATAGGAGGGCAATAATCCGGAGGTTCAGACACCCGGACAACCCGGGCGCCGCAATGCAAAACACGCAAATTTTATCGACCCCGCCTCCACCGCCGGATTCCGACACGCCAGGGGGCGCTGCGCGAAGCCTGCGCGCAGGCCCGGGCCTGGCGCGCGGCGGCAGCGGGGGGCCACCGCGGCGGGCGCTGGTGTTCGATGCCTGCCAGGTGGGCGTGGTGCTGCGTGCTGTGCTGTTTGTGGAGTTGGTGGTGGGTGTGGGCGCCATGTACGGGGCGCGCAACCCGGTGGAGTGGCTGGCCACGCTGGCGCTGCTGACGGGCGGTGCCCTGCCGGCCACGCTGGTGTGGCTGATCACGGCGTGCAGCCTCAAGACCCTGCTGCAGCGCCTGACGACCGCGCAGCAGTACGTGGCCGGCGTATTGCTGGGCGCCTTGGCCGGCGCCTACGCCTGCGGCATGCTCACGCTGGTGTCGCAAACCACCTCGCCACCGTGGCTGGCCTGTGCGGCCACCGGGGCGCTGCTGGCGGCCATCCTGGTGGCGGCGCTGGTGCTGCGCGCACGGGGCCGCACGCCAGCAGCCACCACGGCACGCCTTACCGAGCTGCAATCACGCATCCGCCCGCACTTTTTGTTCAACACCCTCAACAGCGCGATTGCGCTGGTGCGCGACGAACCGGCCAAGGCCGAGTCGCTGCTCGAAGACCTGTCCGATCTGTTCCGGCATGCACTCATTGAGCAGGGCGAGTCGGTCACGCTGGCCGAAGAAGTCACGCTGGCGCGGCGCTACCTGGCGATTGAGGAGGTGCGTTTTGGCCAGCGCCTGCAGGTGCAATGGAGCCTGGACCCCCGCACCGACGGCGCGCGCCTGCCGCCGCTGCTGCTGCAGCCGCTGGTCGAAAACGCGGTCAAGCACGGCGTGGAGCCCAGCGCACGCGGCGGCCGGCTGCGCGTGCTGACCGAGCTGCGCGGCAGCCGCGTGGTGGTGCGCATCACCAACACGCTGCCGTCCAAGGACGGCCGCGGCGGCAAGGACGACGAGCCCTCCACCAAGGGCCACGGGATCGCATTGGCCAATGTGCGCGCCCGCCTGGCCCTGCTGCACGATGTGCAGGGCGAGTTCACCGCCGGCGTGCAGGACGGGCTCTACCAGGTCCGCATCACCCTGCCCGCACCCGAGCAGAAAAAAGACCGCGTTTTCGACCAGCGGCTGCAGCAGCAGCGGCGGCAGGCGCGCGCCGTCGGTGCGGGGGTCCAGGCTCCATTGCACC
>SDXZ01000010.1 GCA_004210805.1 Acidovorax sp. | reverse complement strand
AACTGCCCCGGCCTGATCACGCCCGACGAAATCAAGATCGGCATCATGCCCGGCCACATCCACCGCAAGGGCCGCATCGGCGTCGTGAGCCGCTCCGGCACGCTGACGTACGAAGCCGTGGCCATGCTGACCGAAGTGGGCCTGGGCCAGTCGAGCGCCGTGGGCATTGGTGGCGACCCCATCAATGGCTTGAAGCACATCGACGTGATGAAGGCTTTCAACGACGACCCGGACACCGATGCCGTGATCATGATCGGCGAAATCGGCGGTCCTGACGAGGCCGAAGCCGCCCAGTGGTGCAAGGCCAACATGAAGAAGCCTATCGTGGGCTTCATCGCTGGCGTTACCGCCCCTCCCGGCAAGCGCATGGGCCACGCAGGTGCCCTGATCTCCGGTGGTGCCGACACGGCCGATGCCAAGCTCGCCATCATGGAAGAGTCGGGGTTCATCATCACCCGCAATCCGTCGGAACTGGGCAAGCTGCTCAAGGCTCAGCTCAAGTAAAGCGCCCCCGCGGCGTCGCTTGTCGGCGCAGTGGCAGCGTGATAGTTCCCGCACCCGGGAGCCAACCGACCTCAAACAAAGCGCCCGGAACTCAGGTTCCGGGCGCTTTGTTTTTTTAGCGGGCTGATCCTGCCCGCAGCCTGTGGGTCAATGAGGTGTTGTAGGCAGACTGACAAAATTGGCAATCATGCCGAACCCCAGCCGTCCAAGACGACAAGAAGGGCATGCAGCCCCCCAGGCGGCAAGCAGCTCCACGTCCCGTCGCCCTCGTGGACTTGACCCGGTTTGGGCGTGGATATTGCTTCCAATTTTTCAATACAGAGAGCGGAACAACAACAAGTGGGACGAACAACCTCGGGACGGCGGCTTGGCATTTGGCGTACCGAGGGTTTCCGAGGTGCGTTGATTGCGACCGCGGTGGTTGCCCTAGCAGCAGCGACTGGCGTCCTCCAATCGCTGGAACACCGCCTGTACGATGCGGCAACCAGCGTTGCCGCACCGCAGCCCCTGGGCGAAATTGCCATCATCGGCATTGACGACGCCAGTCTGGCCACTTTGGGCCCCTGGCCATGGCCCCGCGATGTACACGCAAAGCTGATTGATCAGCTTTCCGCTGCGGGCGCCAAAAGCATTGTCCTCACCTCCTCGTTCGCCGAACCACAGTCTGATCGCAGCCTGACCTATATCCGCAAGATTCGGGAGGCGCTTGCGCGGGCGGGCGACGGCTCACCGCTCGCTGCGGAGCTGAACCGAACTACAGCAGAGGCCGAGCAAGCGCTGGACACCGATGCGGCGCTTGCAGCCAGTATCAGGCGGGCTGGCAATGTGTTTCTGGCCTCTCGATACGCACTGACCGGCGGGACGCGGACCGCGCTGCCCGCCTATGCCCACCGCAGCGACGTGCCGGCGCCAGCAGGTTTTTCGGTGCCCGCAACTTCGACCCAATATCCGTTGGCGGCCATCGGGGCCGCAGCAGCGGGCGTTGGCCACAACCTTGCGCAAGCCGACGACGACGGCCAGGTCCGCGAGATCCCCCTCCTTCTGCAGTACGACAACGTCGCAGTGCCGTCGCTGGCGCTCCTTGTCGCGGCGCACAGCCTGCATATTGGCCAGAACGAGCTGCGGGTAGCAGATGACCGCTCCGGTGTCCGCATGGGTGGGCTACACATAGCTACGGACGCCTCGGCTGTCATGCGACCCCGCTTTTATGCCGCTCCTGGCGGAGCCTTGCCATTTCCGGTGACATCGTTCGCGCAGGTGGTCGGGGGCAAGGTACCGCTGCAGGGTTTTAAAGACAAGGTTGTGCTCATCGGCGAGACCAGCGAGTCCCAAAATGCCCCACGGAGCCAAGCCAGCCCACGGACGATGTACCCCGTTGAGCTGCTCGCACACACGGTGTCGGCCATGCGCCAGGGGCTGACCGTGCAGAGCCCCTCCTGGGCACCGCTGGCCTCGTGGGGCGCATTGTTGGGCGCGCTGTTGTGGGTGGGGCTGGTCCTCCCTAGGTTCTCCCAGCCCACAGCGTGGGTGGCGAGCGGATCCCTTTTGCTCTTGGTGGTGGGAACTGAATGGAGCCTGCTGCGCTACGCTGCGCTGGCGGCCCAGTTGGCACCCGCTGCACTTGCATTGGCCGCGGGCGCAGCGGCGTTGACCGCCCTGCGCATGCTGGACGGTGGCGGCGCGTCGGACTCGTCCGCTGAAACCGCCGAAACGGACCGCATGATGGGGCTGGCGTTACAGGGGCAAGGCCAACTGGACATGGCATTTGATCGCTTGCGCAAAGTGCCACCTGGTGACGCGTTGATGGACAACCTCTATCACTTGGCGCAGGACTTTGAACGCAAACGCAACTTCGCCAAGGCCAAGGCGGTGTACAAGCACATCCTGCAGCACAACCGCGACTACAAGGATGCACGCGCGCGGTACAAGCGCGTTCGGGCCCATCTGCAAAACGCAGACACGCCCAGCAGCACGCCGCCGTCGTCACTCCCGCCGCTGACGACGTCGATTCCGCACCTGCCTGGCGATGTGGCCGCCGGCATTCCCATGCTGGGGCGCTATCAGATCGACAAGGAGCTTGGCAAGGGCGCAATGGGCGTGGTGTACCTGGGGCGTGACCCGAAGATCGGGCGCGTCGTGGCCATCAAGACATTGGCTTTGGGGGAAGAGTTCGAGGGCGACGCGCTCGTGGACGCCAGAGCCCGCTTTTTCCGCGAGGCAGAAACTGCGGGGCGCCTGCAGCATCCCTTCATCGTGACGATTTTCGACGCCGGGGAAGAGCACGATCTGGCTTACATCGCCATGGAATTCCTCAAAGGCGCCGACCTGACGCAGGCGTGCCATGCTGCGCAGCTTTTGCCGGTGGCGACAGTGCTGTCCATCGGAGCGCGCGTGGCCGAAGCGCTGGACTATGCCCACGCCCACAACGTGGTGCACCGCGACATCAAGCCCGCCAACATCATGTTCGACGCCGCCACAGACTCTGTGAAGGTGACTGATTTCGGCATCGCGCGCATCACGGATTCGAGCAAGACACGCACAGGGCTTGTGCTCGGGACCCCCAGCTTCATGTCACCCGAGCAACTTGCGGGCAAGAAGGTAGACGGCAGATCGGATCTGTACTCTCTGGGCGTGACCCTGTTCCAGTTGCTGGCCGGGTCGCTGCCGCTTCGCGGCGAATCGATGACCGAACTCATGCACAAGATCGCCAGCGTGAACGCGCCGGACATACGTCAGCTGAGACCGGAGCTCTCACCAGCTGTAGCGCGCGCGTTGGCGCTGGCACTGGAGAAAAAACCCGAGGCTCGCTACCAAACTGGACGGCAATTTGCCGCCGATCTGCGGGAGGCAGCCGCTGCGACGGGCCAGGCACCCCAGGCGGAAGCAGTCGTCTATGATGCGGACCGCGATGCAACAGGGCTTGAAATGGCGGATTATCAGCAAACTGTGATGGAATCCCCCGCTGGACGGGGTGCGGCATCTCCGCCGATTTCTGGCGCTCGATGACGCTCGCCCCTACCTCCATGACCTATGAATTTTTCTCGCGGACCGATAAAGGCCGCGTGCGCACCAACAACGAAGATGCGGTGGCGGTCGACCGCGATGCGCAAGTAGCCATCTTGGCCGATGGAATGGGCGGCTACAACGCCGGAGAAGTGGCCAGCGGGATGGCCACGACCTTTATCCGGACCGAGATGGCCCGCTGGCTGGGGCAAGCAGGCACGGCACCGCAATCTACGGACGTGCGACGCGCCTTGGAGATCTGCGTCGAAAACGCCAATCACGCCATCCTGGGTGCATCGCTATCCAACCCTCAATACGCCGGCATGGGTACCACGCTGGTGGTGGGCGTGTTCCATGGCAGCCGACTGATACTGGGGCATATCGGCGACTCCCGTTGCTACCGGCTGCGCGACGGCACCATGCAACAAATCACACGCGACCACTCATGGCTGCAGGAGCAGGTAGACGCAGGTTTGCTGACGGCGCAGCAAGCAGCCCTCTCAGCCAACCGGAATCTGGTCACGCGCGCGCTCGGCGTTGAGCCCAACGTCATGATGGAAGTGAACGAGTTCCAGGTGGCACCAAACGACTTGTTCCTCATGTGCTCGGACGGGCTCACGGACATGGTCGCTGATGCAGATCTCGCCGAGCTGGTGCGTGCGCCGCTGCCGCTAGAGGAAAAAGCCACACTGCTCATCGATACAGCCAACGCAAATGGCGGCCGTGATAATGTGAGCGTACTGCTGGTGCAAGCCGCCGCGGGAGGCAAGAAGCGCGGCCTTATGTCCCGATTGCTTGGGGCCGCGTGATGGTCCCGACCACAACAACTATTCATTACATCAGGAGTGGATCATGCCGAAAATGATCGTTTCAATCGACGGGGTTGTGATCAAGGAAGTGCAACTGACCAAGGAGCGGACTACGGTCGGCCGTCGGCCTTACAACGATATCGTGATCGACAACCTTGCGGTCAGCGGCGAGCACGCTGTGATCCACATGCTGGGCCAGGACGTCGAAATCGAAGACCTGGGCAGCACCAACGGTACCTACGTGAATGCGAAGGCCGTGAAGCGCCAGGAATTGCGCAACGGCGACACCATTGAAGTGGGTAAGTACAAGATCCGTTTCTTGCACGAAGCCGAGGGTCAGAACTTCGAAAAGACCATGATATTCAAGCCGGGCATGTTGCCGCCACTGGGCACTGCGTCCCGGCCCGCGCCTTTGGGTACTGCGCCAGCGGCCGCAGCGATTTCAGCGGTGATTCGCGTCATGTCTGGCGCAGCAGCCGGACGGGAAGTCTCTCTGCAAAAGGTGGTTACCACCATTGGCAAGCCAGGTGTCGCTGTCGCTTCGATCACCAAACGGCATCAGGGCTTTGTTTTAGCCCATGTGGAAGGCCCCGACATGCCGCTGCTCAACGGCGCTTCCATCGGCGCCTCACCGGTTCCGCTCAAGAACGGCGACCGCCTGGAGTTGGCAGGTACCGAGATGCAGTTCGAACAAACCTGATCGCCGCGAACAGGCTGCGCGGCTCTTAGGCGGTTTATTTCAGCCCCTTGCCACAGCCCTCTGTGTTACGCCGGCTCTCAAATCTGTTCAGGCGCCATGGGCGACGCATGGCGGTCACGTTGGTCCCGCTGGTTTTTGCGCTGCTGCATATCTCTGGTGTCCTTCATCTCCAGGTGCTGGAGCGGCTTGAAAACATCATCTACGACACCCGTCTGCGTGCCACCATGCCCCGCACGCTGGATGAGCGAATTGTCATTGTCGACATAGACGAGAAGAGCCTTGAGCGGGTGGGGCACTGGCCCTGGGGACGGGACAAGCTAGCCGCACTGACCCGAGAGTTGTTTGAGCGCCAACACGTGGCGGTCGTCGGATTCGACGTCCTCTTCGCAGAGACTGATGGAAGCTCTGGCCTCCCAAACCTGGAGCGGTTGGCCCAAGGCCCCCTACGCGATCAAGTCGAGTTCAAGAAGCAGCTCGCGCGCTTGGCCCCAGCGCTGGACTACGACGCATTGTTCGCCCAATCCCTTCAGGGTAGGCCAGTGGTTCTGGGCTACTACCTGACCAGCGATCGCGACGGCCGAACGAAAGGGGTGTTGCCGGCACCAGCTTTGCCCGCTGAGCGTCTGCGCGGCCTGCCATTGCGGGCGACCTCATGGGGTGGATATGGCAGCAATATTGAAGAGTTGGCCAAGGCTGTGCCCACCGCTGGCTTTTTTAACTCCATTACGGATGACGATGGAGTCGTTCGGTCGCTGCCTTTGCTTGCGGAATATCAAGGGAAGTATTACGAATCGCTTGCGTTGGCGATGTATCGCACGGCGATGGGACTGCCGGAGGTCCACCCCGGCTTTGCCGGGCCCGCCAATACCCAAGGCGGCTACGACACGCTACAAAGCATCTTGCTGCGGCAGGATGGCCGCACGTTGACCCTGCCGGTCGACGACAAGCTTGCCACGCTCATCCCTTTTCGCGGTCCCGGCGACGTCAACGGCGGATCGTTCCGCTACGTTTCCGCGTCCAACATTCTGGAGGGCAAGCTGCCACCGAAGAGTTTGCAGAGCCAACTGGTGCTGGTCGGCTCGACAACCCCCGGCCTGTTGGACCTGCGCGTGACTCCCGTTGGTCTCACCTATCCTGGCGTAGAAACGCATGCCAATATGCTGTCCGCCTTTCTGGATGGCATGAACATCGTGCGGCCTGACTATGCCGTTGGCTTCGACGCAGTGCAGCTGATCGCCGCGGGCTTTTTGCTGGCGTTTGCTCTACCGGCGCTTTCTGCAACTTCGGCCCTGCTTCTCAGCCTGAGCGGTGTCGCCACGCTGATCACCGCCAACTTGTGGCTGTACCTTGCTCACGGTTTGGCAATGCCGCTCGCTACCGCCATCGTAATGACGGTGCTGGCTTTCACGCTCAACATGGTGTACGGGTACTTTGTCGAAAGTCGGTCTAAACGAGACTTGGCCGCGCTGTTTGGCACCTATGTCCCTCCGGAATTGGTGGAGGAAATGGTAAAGCAACCTGAGCAGTACAGCATGCAGGCTGCAAATCGAGAATTAACAGTCATGTTCTGTGACATGCGGGGCTTCACCGCAATGTCGGAACTGATGGAGCCCTTACAGCTTCAAGCACTTCTCAACGACGTATTTAGTCAATTGACGCACATCATTCGCAGCCACAGGGGCACCATCGATAAGTATATGGGCGACTGCATCATGGCCTTCTGGGGAGCGCCTGTAGCTACACAGGGCCACGCGCACTTAGGGGTGCAGGCAGCGCTAGACATGGAGCACGTAGTAGAAAAAATTAATCAATCTCACAAGCAGCGCGGACTTCCCAAGATTGGCATCGGTATAGGGCTTAACACCGGAACCATGTGTGTTGGTGATATGGGCTCAGACATCAGGCGCAGTTACACCGTCATCGGTGACGCTGTTAACTTAGGATCTCGCTTGGAAGGCTTGTCAAAGCACTACGGCGTGCAAATCGTGGTAAGTGAATTTACACGTGTCCAGGCATTGGATTTTGTGTGGCAGGAGCTTGACCGGGTTCGCGTGAAGGGTAAGGTCCAGGCAGTAGCAATCTATTCGCCTGTTACGGGACCGTACACCGATGCACTGTATAAAAAGGAAGAACTATCCGTGTGGGCTAACTTTCTGAGTGCTTATCGCGCGCAGGACTGGCCAGAATGTTACAAACTGCTGAAAACCTTGCAACAGACCGCCCCCCCCTCGGCACTCTACAAACTTTATGCCGCCCGATTGCAGACCCGTCAAGCAAATACTTTCGACCCTGGATGGGACGGCGCCACCAGTTTCGATGTCAAGTAGATGGATTAGCCCATGAAAGTTCGCGTGCTGGGCTGCTCCGGAGCCATCGCCAAAGACTGCCGGACAACGTCTTTCCTCATCGACAACAACATTCTGGTCGACGCAGGTACAGGCGTGGGTGACCTAACACTCAACGAAATGACGGAGATCAACCATGTTTTTCTTACGCATTCGCATCTGGATCATATTGCTGCGCTACCCTTGATGGTGGATTCGGTTTCGTCCTTTCGCAAATTTCCCCTACAAATCCACGCGTTGCCCGCCACAATTGATGCGCTCCGCACGCACATCTTCAATAACATTATTTGGCCAGATTTCGGGGCTATTCCCTCAGTAGATGAACCTTTTGTGCGCTTTTTACCTCTGCATGCAGGCGAACAGCGTACGGTCGCCGGGTTGACAATTGAGGCACTACCTGCGGTGCACACTGTGCCTGCCCTAGGTTACGCTATCCGGGGAAGCTCAGGCTGGTGGGTTTTCAGCGGAGACACTGAACGCAACCCTGCTTTTTGGCAGCGCATAAACGAGCTACATGCAGTCATGTTGGTCATCGAAACCGCGTTTAGCGACTGCGAAAGCGCTCTCGCCCGTCGAAGCCTACACCTGTCGCCAACTACCTTGCTCTTGGAATTACAGTCTTTGGAGTTACCAGACTGTAAGGTGTTCATAACCCACACTAAGCCAGCTCAGACAACCGTCATTCTTGCAGAAATCTGCACCTTGCAGATGGACTCGACTGCACCTCGCTACCGAAAGCCTATTGCAATCGACTGGCTCGAAGCCGGCCAACAGTTTGCGATCTAGCGCCGAGCATGACTTGCCAACGGCGCGCCCCATAAGGTACGGCCTTTTGAGGACGATAGTACGGCCGCATCCACCCTAAAATCAATGAAAGCCTCACCTTTAGATCGACACCGCGCATGCGACGAAGCGTTTTGTGACACTCTTGAAGGAACAAAAATGTCATCGCAGATGCAACTATCCACGTGCTGAGGCTTCCCCGGCACATTTGCATTGCTGACTATCAATGTTGACGCCAATTATGGGCGCAAGGGAAGCTGGCACGATAAGTGCTGCTGTAGCTTAGACCTGGAGAATTCTTCTGCAGGTTGCATTCAACCTCTGAGGAGCTTATATGAAGCGTTTCATGCAAAAGGGTTTCACCCTCATCGAACTGATGATCGTTGTAGCGATCATTGGTATTCTGGCCGCCGTGGCGCTGCCTGCTTACCAAGATTACACCGTTCGCGCACGTGTAACTGAAGGTATTTCTCTTGCTACAGGAGCTAAGAAGCTGGTTGAAACCGATGCCCAAACAGCTGTGGAGTTGAAGGCACTCGCCACCACATTCAATGCGCAAGCAGGGGGCAAGGGCGCCCTCAGTAAGTATGTTGCGCAAGTCGCAATTAACGACACCACTGGTGAAGTAACTGCTACTTTCAACGAAAAGAATATTGGCGCCATTCCTGTGGCAGCCCAACTAGTCTATACCCCTTATGTCCAATTGGGTGGTGCTCCTGTGCCGCTGAAGACGGCTCTGACAGGCACTGACACCGGTACGATGGACTGGGGTTGCGCCTCGGATACTAATGCAGTGGCGAAGGCTCGGGGTCTGACTAACATCACTGCGGCGACCAAGGCTTTGCCGGCTAAATACGCACCTAGTGAGTGCCGTTGATTAGTGCGGAAATTTAAGGCTTACGCTGTAAATTTTTGACATATATAAAACGCCCGCCTAGCGGGCGTTTCTCATTGGACTCCAGATTTCTACAGCTTGCAGCTAGACTGTTGGGAGAATGCAGTTGAATCGCGATTTACTCACTAATATTTCTTGGGTCCGCGGGGTATCAAGAATTAGAGCAGTATGGACCCATTTGACGTTATCAGTATTACTCGCAGTCGCAGTCGCAGTCGTGGTATTCTTATTTTGGTTTCCTCCAAATTTTCGTGCATTCTCGGGGGGGTTCCGACTATTCTGGACCATCGTGGCAGTAGACGTAGTATGTGGGCCACTGCTGACTCTGTTGCTGTTTAAAACCTCCAAGACACAGTTGGCGCTTGCGGTCGATTTGACGTTAATTGGTGTGATACAGCTAGCCGCTTTGGGCTATGGACTCTACAGCTTGACCAGCGCCCGCCCCCTTGCCCTCGTGTTCGAGGTTGATCGTTTTCGAGTGGTGAGCCATGCAGATATTGAGATGCACGATCAGCCATACCTTCCTTCATGGGCTAAGCCTTGGGGATTGCAAGGCGTCCGTGTTATGGGGTTACGTGCGCCCAAATCAGCGGATGAGCGCGTCGCAAATTTCGATGCCGCCCTACAGGGGGTCGAAGTAGGGCAGAGACCGCAACGCTGGCAGGATTACCGTCTTAATCATATGGAAGTGCGTGAGCGCGCCCAACCTCTGCACAAACTGAGAGCGGCCCGTGGCGATCAAAAAGCCACAATTGACCGTGCGGTGGCTCAGGCGCTGAAAAACACACAAGCCCAAGAAACGCAAGATGGCGAGGCGTTGCTTTGGTTACCGCTGGTCTCACGAGGTACGCTCGACTGGACCGTTTTGTTAGACCCCATCACCCTGCGCGTTCGCGCCTACGCACCGGTCGATGGATTTATCTAAACTAGACCCAAATGACCAATTACTGGGATGGCTGACTAGCTTCGTATGCCAAGCCTCTCGCTACCTGCTTAAGAAATGAGAACTCAGGGTTTACCGTTGTGCTCAGGTCCATGCGATCCAGAAGCGGACGCAGGTCTGCCCAGCGCTGCCGGTGAACCATATCTAATACTATCCCGGACCAAGCGTATCCGTCCAAGTACCTAGCCATAAAGGTATCGGACGGTCGATTCTGAATCCAATCCTCCCCGAGCTTTGTCATCCGCTCATAGTCGCGTAGAGCGTGCGCCTCCAGCAATGCCAAGGCGCGTGTGAAATCTGCGCCCATTGCCGGACAGGCTAACCACTTGGCCCGGATCCAAACGCCCTCCAACATCGCCGGCGGCAGGTATTTGATGGTTCTATCAGCGAGGTCGGTGAGGCTTGACGCCACTTGTATGCGCTGGTTCGCAGACCATGGTCTGTCACAACTGCGCAAAGCCGTCTGCACAAGAACCACACTTGGAGAGTGCGCTGCTTGTTCACCGCGTATTTCTTGGGCGAGACTTCGTGCACGCATTGTTAACTCATCCGCCGTGAAGTGCTGGTAGCTTGGAGGCTCAGCGCGCGCAGGCAATGCCCCCCCGACGCCCAAAGCCTCGAGTAAGGGGCGATTGATAATCGGAAGTGTCAATGTCGTATCAGACGATGTCCCCTTAAAACGAGCTTTAGGTGCTTCCAGTCCCAACACGGGCAAATAATCTGAATTAACGCGTTGCTCAGGGTGGATTTGGGCCAACGCACGCAGCATGCGCGCATCGGCAATTTTACGAAAATCCAGTTGAGCTTGGCTGTTAATTCCTAGTCGGGCTAAGTCCGTGCGGCTCTTTTCCTGTCCCAACAGATAACCCAGATCAAGAGCAGGCAAGGGACCTTTAGGGCTTGCCACGATGAGCAAATCTGACTTGTTGCTCAACCAGGCGCCATAGTCGGAGAAAGCCGGCGTTAACCCTTTTAGAATGGAACCGAGCAGCGCGTCATCGATTTCATAGAGCTGAATCCATTGCACGAACAACCCATTTTCATTAAGGTGACGTGGCACGAATTGGTAAAATTCTTTGGAGAACAGCGCACCCACGCCACTTATCCAAGGGTTAGAGGGCTCAGAGATGATGATGTCATATTTGCTGCGCTGCCCTGCAAAATATGATTTAGCGTCGTCGATGATGATGTGGGATCGTGGATCCGTATAAGAGCGCTCGACGCGAGGACCAAAAGTTTTGGCTCCCTGCACCATGGCAGGTTCTATCTCAATGGTGTCGACGGATTGAATACGCTGGTCTGCCAACAACGTGTGCGTTGTGAGCCCTGAACCAAATCCGACAACACCAACACGTTGAGGTGACGAGTGCATTGCCAAGGGCAGTGACCCAAGCAAAATCATGGTGGGTTCATCGAGCGATGCGGGCAAATCATCGCGCATTTGGATAGCAGCATCGGTCTTACCATTGGTGGCGATCTGCAGGGTTCCCTGCTTTGAAAGTATCGCTGCAACACTCGCAGTTTTTCCATCTCGGTAGAAGGCTACCTGATCGCCCTGCTGAAGGGTGGTGCGTCCATGACGGAACACCCCAGAAGCAACGGTCATGGGATCGAACGGGATGCGTACTGCGATCAGCAACGCCAGGGCAGCTAACGCAGCGCCCACGCCAAATCGAACCATAGTTTTGTGGTTGGTTGCATGCATGCGCAAAAGAACAAGACCGATGGTCATATCGACCAAAGCAGCAATACACAACGATAGCTTGAGGCCCAATGTGGGTATGAGCAAGTGAATAGCCACGAACACGCCCACGATGGAGCCGAGGGTGTTCCACGCATAAACGCGTCCAATCGCTCGCTCACCATGTCCGTCGCGCAACAACGCAACCGTGAACAAAGGCAACGTTGTGCCAGCGAAGAAAGCGGCAGGCAACATGATTGCTATGGCAATTGTTGCGGTCCCAAGATTGAACAAGCCGTAGCCTGCTTCCGTCTTTGCTAGTCCTTGCATCAGCCAGCCTACCCAAGCAAACGTATTGGCGTAAACCGCCAGCGATGCCAGCGCAGCAATGCCCATGAATAACTGCATCCAACCGGCCAACCGCAAAGGTGATGGCGTGCTATCCGCGTGTTTGCGCACCCACAAGCCACCGAAAGCGATACCTGCAATAAAGGATGCCAGCATTAATTCAAAGGCGTGCATCGTGCTGCCCACGGCCATGGCTAGCATTCGAATCCAAATGATTTCGTATGCAAAGGACGCCGCTCCCGAGAGCGCCGTACTAAAAAGCACCACTCGCAGCAGTGGGTTGCGGCCAACCCGATGCTCTGTCGGCGTGCCCATGTTTTGAGGGGCAACACGCTCAGGCTCAGGGTCCCGCGCCAGCCACCATGCCAAACCTGCCACCAAAAAATTCAATATGCCGGCTACCTTCATGGCGCCAGGCAGCCCGATCCAAGGCAGGAGTACAAACACCGCTACCAATGCACCGATGGCAGCGCCGATGCTGTTTGTGAAATACAGCCCTCCGAGGGTGTGCCCATCGCTCCCTGAGAATCGGCGAATCAGACCACCGCTCATCAGCGGAAACGTCATTCCTAGCAAAATTGTTTGAGGAAGAATTAACGCTGCAGCAACAGTCCAGCGGACCAAGTCAACGCTCCACGACTCGCTCAGAGCCGGTATCAATGTGTCGTAACTAAACGCGGCTACACCAGTAAAGATCCAGTGGAAAGACAAGCCCAACACTCCGACGACGGCCTCTATCAGTGCATATCCTCGAATTAGGTTACGCCATCGCTGCCCAGCCTGGGCGATCCACGCTGCACCAATGGCCATGCCGCCCATAAAAATAGCTAGGACTAACGCTTGTGCGTAGGCAGCATGTCCGAGAAACAAGCCCAGGTAGTGAGACCAGATGGACTGATAAATTAGCCCCGCAAATCCAGAGAGGACAAAAATTGCCAACAGGCCTGTTCGCAGGCTGCCGGGTGATGGGCTTTTCAATTGGATTTACTCCCTATGATTCTTCGACAGGTGAGCATAAGCAAAAACGGCGCCCGGCTTTTGTACGTTAACGCGCCTTAGCTTAAGCCACACGATTTCAGGAACGGGTAGAGTCTAGAAAGTGGCCTGATTGGCCGCCGAGCTTTTCTGCGACCCTCGCCTCCGTTATGACCATGCTTCTGTCAACGGCCTTGCACATGTCATAAATTGTCAATAATGCCACCTGTACGGCGGTGAGCGCTTCCATTTCCACACCGGTCTGACCAATGGTTTCCACCGTCGCTACGCATGAAACGCCATGCCTACCACTGCCATTGCAAGAGTCAAATTCAATAGCCACGCGGGTGAGCGCCAGCGGATGGCACAGAGGGATCAGATCACTCGTCCTTTTGGCAGCCATGATGCCTGCAATGCGCGCAATTCCCAGCACGTCGCCTTTTTTGGCCGTCCCAGATTCGATCAAGGCCAAAGTTTCCGGCTGCATCTCGATCCGGCCGGTGGCAACGGCCACACGGTGGGTGTCGGGCTTGGAACCTACATCCACCATGTGGGCTTGGCCTTGCGCGTCAAAGTGGGTGAGGGGTGAGGTGGGCGTGGACATGGGCAATGGGGCGAATCATTTCAGAGGCGAACGCATCATACGGCGTTGGTAGTTCAGGGCAACGCATGTGCATGGCTCTGAGAGTGGAGAAAGGACCTTCATGCGAGAATTCCAGCAAAAATGGCCTGCAGCGCTTATCACAAAAGCGGTGGCAGCTATATTTCTCGTAGCAAACAGTGCATTGCATTCACCAGTGGCGATTGCCCAGACGGCTCTGCCCACCTTAGGCGACTCCAGCGACCTCACCACCAGCGCCGAGCGCCGCCTCGGGGACCGCATCATCCGCGAACTCTACCGCGACCCCGACTACATCGACGATGCAGTAGTCGCCGACTACGTGCAAGGTATCTGGCAACCTTTAGTAGCCGCAGCGAAAGCGCGCGGCGAACTCTCGCCTGAGCTCGACGAGCGTTTCGCCTGGGAGATCCTCCTGGGGCGCGACCGAACGGTGAACGCGTTTGCACTGCCAGGGGGCTATCTTGGCGTGCATCTGGGCCTGATCGGCGTGGTCACCAGCCGCGATGAACTCGCTTCGGTGCTGGCCCACGAACTCAGTCATGTCACGCAGCGCCACATCTCGCGTCTGCTCACCCAGCAAAGCAAGCAGACGCCGCTATTGCTGGGCGCGATGATCCTCGGGGCGTTGGCGGCCAGCAAGAACCCTGGGGCGACCCAAGCGTTGGTGGTGGGCGGACAGGCCTTGGCCATGCAGAACCAGCTCAACTTCTCGCGCGACATGGAGCGGGAGGCGGATCGGATCGGCTATGGCCTGATGGCCCCAGCAGGCTTTGCGCCACAGGGTTTTGTGAGCATGTTCGACAAGCTGCAGCAGGCCAATCGGCTCAATGACAACGGCTCGTGGCCCTATCTGCGCAGTCACCCGTTGACCAGCGAGCGGATGGCGGACATGCATTCGCGCATGTCCCCGGGGGGGGCGCCCCCCCCAGCCATGGCAGCCACCCTGGAGCACGCCATGGTCGCGGCGCGTGCCCGTGTGCTGTCGAGCCCCGGCGTGGACACGCTGCGCCAATGGATTGCTGAGCCTCAGAGCACAGGCTTTGCAGGCCAGCCGGCCGCTCGCCGCGCGGCAGTGCTGTATGCCGCCGCGCTAGGAAGCGGTCAGCTAAGGGACACGGCTGGTGCGCGCGCAATCGCTAGAAAACTGGACGAACTGGTGCGTCACGATTCTGCAGCTCAGCGGCTGGCACGTTGGCTGATGGCCGAGATTGAGTTGAGGGGTGGCGATGCCGGTGCGGCGGTGACTGTACTGGGCAGTGACGCAAACTTCGCGGGGAGCAGCATTCGCCGCCCCGAACTTGTATTACGCACCCAGGCGCTGCTGCGCGCGGCGCGCGCAGTTGAGGGGACAGAGGCGCTGCAGACCTGGGTCGCCACACATCCCAAGGATGCGACAGTGTGGCAGCTCCTTGCGTCGACCTGGCAAGCCCAAGGCCAGCCGCTGCGCGCTGTGCGTGCCGAGGCAGAAGCGCATGCTGCACGCTACGACTACGCGGCGGCCGTCGACCGCTTCAAGGCTGGCCAGGATCTGGCGCGGCGCGGTGGCCCGCAGGTGGACCACGTCGAAGCGTCAATCATTGACACGCGCCTGCGTGCCGTCGAACTACTTCTTCGTGAACAGGCCGCCGAGCGCTGATTCGATCAGCAAACCCAGCAGCGAATAGATCAGCGACCCGATCAGGGCGGCGGCGAAACCCTGCACGTGAAACCCGTCCAGCACGCTGGCTGCCGCCCAGAACATCAGGGCGTTGATCACGAACAGGAAGAGCCCCACGGTGACGATAGTGACCGGCAGGGTCAACACCACCAGTATCGGTCGCAGCACGACGTTGAAAAGCCCGATGACAAAGGCTGCAATCAACGCGGACGGGAAGCTTTTGACTTCCACCCCGCTGTAGACGTAGGCCACGAACAGCAAGGATGCCGCACTGAGCAGCCATTTAAGGATGAGTTTCATGGCGAAAGAATAGCACCGGCCTGAGACAACAAAAAAGGCCCCAAAGGGCCTTTTCGTCAAACTGCAAATTGAACACCGCCAGTTCCTACTTGTCGGCCGATCCGCACCACGGATATGGTTACGCGCTACAACGCCATTGCGCTAGATAAAAGTCCATCGCAGCGACGCCCCAACCGCAGAGCGAGAAAGACCTGCCAGACCTCACTCCAGGGCCAGCATCCAGACGGCACTAAATCCCGTCAGCAGGCTTCCCAGCAACGTACCGGGCCTCGGCGAGGACCAGCGGCGGCCCGCTTGACTCTCTTCGGGGTTGTCAGACTTGGGACGGCGTGCGTCCACCACTTGGGCAGTTGCAGACTGGGCCGCCTGCAACTGTTCCGTGAGCTCGACCAGCGGGCCCTTGGCAATCACCGTGGTCACGCTGCTGGCGGGGGTCCGCAGCGCCGGGAGGATCTGGGCAAACAGCTTGTCGGCCCATTTGGTACGCCAGTTCTCGCGTGCGCTGTGGCTCACCCACTTGCTGATGCGATGGGTCATACGGGGGGCACAGGCCACCAGCACCCACTCTGTCGGAGTCGTGGTACCGCGGGCGAACAGGGGCGCGAGCACTTCCTGAGCGTAAGCCGCGTCGTCCACATACACGATGACTCTGTCCATACCGTCTCCTGTTGACTTGCCAGAGGCCAGAGCGCAAGCCCCAACCTCTGTCGATTCCAAAAGGCCTTGGAGCGATCAGCCTTGCTGCTCGGCGGGGGCAGACGCGACACGGCGCGACATGATGAACTTGCCGGCCAACAACACCAGCAGGGCGCCGGCCACGCTGGCACCGTACTTGATGAGGTCGGTCTGGGGCAGTTTCAGCATCCATTGCCACTTGTCAGGGTTGGCGAAGGCGGGGTCGGACACTAGCATGCCACCAGCGATCCAGCCGAGCAGCATGCCGCCCAGCGTGATGATCATCGGGAAGCGTTCCATCAGCTTGATCACCAGCTGGCTGCCCCAGACGATGATCGGGATCGAGATAAGCAGACCCAGCACCACCAGCAGGAAGGAGTGCTCGCCCGCGTTCTGCGCGGCACCGGCGATGGCGATAACGTTGTCCACGCTCATCACCAGGTCGGCCACGATGATGGTCTTGATGGCGGCCAGCAGCTTGTCGCTGCCTTGCACGTCGCCGTGGCCATCTTCATCGGGAGCCAGCAGCTTCACGCCAATCCACACCAGGAGCACTGCGCCGATGAACTTGAGGAACGGCAGTGCGAGCAGCGTCATCGCAAAGGCGATGAGGATCACCCGCAGGACGATAGCACCGGCTGTGCCCCAGATGATCCCCTTGGTCCGCTGAGCGGGGGGCAGCTTGCGGCAGGCCAGCGCGATGACCACCGCGTTATCGCCGCCCAGCAAGATGTCGATGATGATGATCTGGCCCAGTGCGAGCCAGAATTCGGGCGATGCCAAAAAGTCCATAAATTCCTCTGTATCGGTGCGCGCGAAAGGAGGGTTGCGTCGCCACTGTAGCGCCGAGCCCGTCCAAGGGATAGAGGGCCTGCAAAGAGAATCAAGGGCCTGCCTGCAACGGGCATCACAGATGCGAAGGACGGCCTTGATCAGCCCTTGCAGGGCCCATCAAAGGTCTTGCTCAGCGTGGCGCCCGTGTGTTGCGCGCCATGCCCGGACCGCCGGAAGCAGTGTTTTGCTTCGTATTGACGACGGTTCCGATGCCTTGTCCGCGGCCAGGGGGCTGGCACTTGCTGACAAGTCGGGAGCTACTCCCCTTCGAAGCAGCGATTGGAACATCGCCAGCGCCCATGTGCAAGTGCAGCGGGGTTGTGGTTATTGCTTACAACGGTTTCGCGCGAATGCCCGACGGCCCGGCCCACGGGTACCACAGCGGCAAAGACACCCCCACCAAAAAGGTCCTGCACCGGGCAGCTATGATCCAGCCCCTCTCGCACCCCGCCCCATGGCCGCCATTCACATCACCGACATCGAAGCCGCCATCAACCACTGGCGCCGCCGCGCGCCTTCGCCCGATGGTGTGAGGCTGGCGCCCGAATTGAACGCGCTGGGGGAGGTGTACGCGCTCATGGTGTACGGCCGTGTGAATGAAATCAAAGAAGACGGGCTACCGCCCGAGGCCTTGGCCGCCTGGCAGGGCTGGTATGACACCACGCCCGACACCCCCTGCATTGCGATCTGCTCGACCAGCCAAGGCGACGATCTGTGCAAGGGATGTGGGCGCACATTTGACGAAGTGCAGTTTTGGCCGGCCTTTAGCCCAGCGGAGAAACGCTCGGTGTGGCGCCGCATCACGCTGGAACACTCCGCGTGGCGCTTTAACCGCTATGCCGAACGCGCGGCCGAGGGTGTTTCTGCCCCCGGCGCCCCGGCCGAACCCGCGCGGTAGGGCTCCGTACCGTCAACGGTCGGCAGCGTTGTCGCCCGCAGAAGCTGTACGCCCAGTGCCCAAACCGGTATGGTGGGCCCATGCTGCGCCTCACCCAAGCCCCGAACATCGCGATTGCCACGCTCTGGGCAGATTTGTTGTGTGAAGCGGGCATGAGGGCGTCGGTGCAGCGCCAATACCTGGGGGCCGCGGCGGGCCACCTGCCGCCGGACCAGTGCCTGCCCGAGATCTGGCTGGAGTACGACGAACACGCCGGTCGGGCACGCAGCCTGCTGCAGGCCCTGGAGGATTTACCGCAGCGCCATTGGGTGTGCCGCTGTGGCGAGACGGTGGAGGGCGGTTTTGAGCAGTGCTGGCAATGCGGCACGCTCATGCCGCGCGATTGATCAGGGCTGATCAATCAACCACAATTCCTAAATTCATAGCAATAAGACATTGCGGGATAAGCGATAGAGCCCGATTCGGCTCAATATCCGGGCTTCACTTCCAGCGCACCGGCTCCACATGCACGCTGCCCTGTGTGCTGCTCAGCGTGATCGCACCTTCCTGCACGGTGGCCTGTAGCTGCATGCTGCGTTCGGCCAGCTGTGCCAGCGCCTGGGACGCCTCGGTGGGGATGCGCCACACCTGCAGCCTCTCGAGCCGCGAAAGCTTGGTCTCGATGCCCTTCCACCAAATCTCTGCCGCGTGGTTGAAGCAGTAGACGATCACGGAATCGGCCTTGCTGCAGGCCCGGGTCAGGGGCTTGTCTTCCGGCTGGCCCACTTCGATCCACACGCGCTTGCGGCCCGTGTAGTCCGTTACCGAGGCATCCGGGTCATCGGGATCCGACAGGCCCGCGCCAAATGCCAGCGTGGCGTCGCCATTGCAAAGGTCGTTGAGCTGGTGCGCGGCAATAGCCAAAGCGGTCAACCGGACCATCATGCGTTCATCCGTCTCGCTGGGATGGCGCGCCAGCGTGAGGGCGTGGTCGGCGTAGTAGCCGTGGTCGATATCGGCGATCGCGAGGTTCGCCTTGAAGATGGTGGATTTGATGGCCATGATGCGAAGGAATACAAATGCCGTGTGTGGCAAGGCGGGGAGAATGGCCGGCACAAATAGCGGTTTGGCGCGCAGGACTTTGGAGTGTTGCTCAACCAAGCATATTTGCCTGTAATCAGGAGCTCGGCCGTACAGAAGGGCGTCGCGGCTTCCATCGCAGCGCTGGCTTCTCAATAAAGTGCCAAGACAACGCAGCGCAAAACAACGCACCACCTAAGCTCAGCGACAGAGCAACGGGAAAAGATAGCTGGTTCGCAAAACCCCAAATGACGATCTGCTGAACTGGGAACCCGTAGATGTACAGGCCGTACGAAAAATCGCCAAAGCGCCCAGCAGAGGCGGCCCCTGGTGTGCGAGAACTTCCCCACACCACGCCCAACACCGCTAGCGCAAACAGCGGACTCTGGCCATTTAACGGGGCCGGACCATAGTAGTACAGCAGGCTGCAAGCGCTCAACACGATTCCAGCGGTACGCCACGGGTACCGAAACCAGAAAAAACTCCATCGTGAAAGCGAGGCTCCGAGCGCAAAGATCATTGCGTATTGAAGTCCAAATGACCACTGTGGGGGCGAGGGAGTGCTATAGCGCAGTTGCAAGATGGCAGCTGATACAGCAAATATGACCAATGGATACCAGCGCCAACGCATCAATCCCAACACTCCCGCAAAGGCGAGCCCCACATAGCAGCCCACCTCTAAAGGAATAGTCCACAACGGGCCGTTCAGAGAACCCGGATGAGGGTTCGAGGTAAAGATACCCGGCAGACTGGTTTGGGTTTTCAGGACGAGATTGAAGAGATGTTGATGCGTGGCAGGATGATCAAAATAATTTTGCAAAGGCAACTCCGTCAGCATCGGCCCCAATATAAAAACGGATAGAACCACCAAGACCGTAAGCCCTGGCCAAATTCGAAGTGCCCGCCTTATCGCAAAGCGGGGCAAACTGGGGTCTGCGATCCAGGACTGCGTGACCAGGTACCCACTAATCGCAAAAAAAAGCACCACGCCCAACGCCCCCGGTTCGTTGCCGAAAACCAGCGGCACGGGCCTACCCATTAGTGCAAATTGATGACTCCAAATAACCAGAAGCGCAGCAGCGACGCGCAGTGCATCGAAATTGTTCGCTCGGTGATGAATTCCTTCCATGGGTCCGGGGCAAGGTGCGGAGTAATAAATGACGTGGCGCCGCTTCAGACCCGGCGCGCGAGTTCCGCGGCCTTGCCCACGTAGCTGCCGGGCGTCATGGCCAGCAGGCGGTCTTTCTCGGCTTGCGGGATCTCCAGCGAATGGATCAGCCCGTGCAGCGCTTCGGCGGTCACGGTCTTGCCGCGGGTGACTTCCTTGAGCTTCTCGTACGCGCCCTGCACACCAAAACGGCGCATCACCGTCTGGATGGGCTCGGCCAGCACTTCCCATGCAGCGTCCAGGTCGTCGGCCAAATTCTCTTCATTCAGTTCGAGCTTGTTCAGCCCGGTGAGCAGCGACGCATAGGCCAGCGCGGCATAGCCCAGGGCCACGCCCATGTTGCGCAGCACGGTGCTGTCGGTCAGGTCACGCTGCCAGCGGCTGATGGGCAGCTTCTCGGACAGGTGCTTGAGCAGCGCGTTGGCCAGCCCCAGGTTGCCTTCGGCATTTTCAAAGTCGATGGGGTTGACCTTGTGCGGCATGGTGCTGGAACCAATCTCGCCGGCCTTCAGGCGCTGCTTGAAGTAGCCCAGGCTCACATAGCCCCAGATGTCACGCGACAGGTCGATCAGGATGGTGTTGGCGCGCGCCACGGCATCGAACAGCTCGGCCATGTAGTCGTGCGGCTCGATCTGGATCGAATACGGCTGGAAGGTCAGGCCCAGGCCCAGCGGCTCGGGGGTTTCGATGACCTTCTTGCTGAAGGCTTCCCAGTCGAAGTCAGGCCAGGCGGACAGGTGGGCGTTGTAGTTGCCCACGGCGCCGTTCATCTTGCCCATGATCTTGACCGCGGCCACGCGCTCACACGCCGTCTGCAGGCGCATGACCACGTTGGCCATTTCTTTGCCCACGGTGGTCGGGCTGGCGGTCTGGCCGTGGGTGCGGCTCAACATGGGCACATCGGCATAGGCGTGCGCCATTTCGCGCAGCTTGAGCACGATGCGGTCCAGGCCCGGCAGGATGACCTGATCGCGGCCCGAGCGCAGCTGCAGCGCGTGGCTGGTGTTGTTGATGTCTTCGCTGGTGCAGGCAAAGTGCACAAATTCGGAGGCTTTTTCCAGTTCGGGACGCGCTTCGAACTTGCTCTTGATCCAGTACTCCACAGCCTTCACGTCGTGGTTCGTGGTTTTTTCGATCTCCTTGATGGCCGTGGCGTCGGCTTCGGAGAAATTCTTGATCAGGCCCAGCAGGTAGGCGCGAGCGCCCGTGGTCAGGGGCTTGAACTCGGCAAACCCCGCGTCCGACAAGGCGATGAACCAGGCCACTTCGACCTGCACACGGCGGTGCATGTAGCCGTGTTCGCTCATGATCGGGCGCAGGGCGGCAAGTTTGCTGGCGTAACGGCCGTCAAGCGGCGAAAGGGCGGTGATGGTGGACAAGCTCATGGCGCGCAATTGTAGGTGTTGGCCCACTGTCGGCCCCCCGCCACAGGGGTGGGCGACCCGTCAGCAGGCGCTAAGGCGGCAGCCGATAGAATCAAAGTCGATTGTTCAGACCACTGCGCACTGGAAGCCACACCATGAAATTGATCGGAGCCGCTGCAAGCCCTTACGTCCGCAAGGTGCGGGTCGTGATGGCTGAAAAAAAGCTCGACTACCAGTTCGTGCAAGAGAACGTCTGGGCGGACGACACCAGCATTGCAACATCCAACCCGCTGGGCAAGGTGCCCTGCCTGGTGATGGAAGGTGGCGAAGCCGTATTCGACTCCCGCGTGATCGTGGAATACCTCGACACCCTGTCACCCGTGGGCAAGCTCATCCCCAGCCAGGGCCGCGAACGGGCCGAGGTCAAGACCTGGGAAGCGCTGGCCGATGGCGTGGCGGACGCCGCGATCCTCGCGCGCCTGGAAGCTACCTGGGCGCACCGCAAGGACAGCGAACGCAGCCAGGCCTGGATCGACCGGCAGCTGCGCAAGGTGAACGACAGCCTCAAGTCCATGAGCCAGGGCCTGGGCGACAAGCCGTTTTGCAGCGGCATCCACCTGAGCCTGTCCGACATCGCCGTGGGCTGCGCGCTCGGCTGGCTGGAGTTCCGCTTCCCCGAGATCGCGTGGCGCAGCGAGTACCCCAACCTCGGCCGCCTGCTCGACAAGCTGATGCTGCGCCCGAGCTTCGCCGACACCAAGCCTTCCTGACCGCTTCAGTCCAGTCGCTTCGCTCGGCACAGCCACCGCGTGGCGTATGCTCGCAGCGATGAACGAGATGGTTCAAAAACTGCAGCCGAAGGGCGCCGACATTCGCCCAGAGACCCGCGCCGGCCGGCAGCGCGCCGCGCGCGACGCCGCTGCCACGCCCGGGGCTGAGCGGGTGCGCATCAACGATCCCGACCGGACCATGGCCAACATCCTGCAGGTGGCCACGGCAGAATTTGCCGACAAAGGCCTGGCCGGCGCGCGCATCGACGAGATCGCCGCGCTGACCAGCACCAGCAAGCGCATGATCTACTACTACTTCGGTAGCAAGGAAGGTCTGTATGTGGCGGTGCTGGAGGAGGCCTACCGGCGCATCCGGCGCATCGAAGCGGAGCTGCACCTCGAAGACCTGCCGCCCGAACAGGCCTTGCGCACGCTGGTCGGCTTCACGGTGGACTATCAGATGGCCAACCCCGATTTCATCCGCCTGGTGATGAACGAGAACATGCACCGGGGCGAGTTCATCACCCGCTCCACCACCATCCAGGAGCTCAACATCCCGGTGATCCACGCGGTGCACAACGTGTACCAGCGCGGCGTTTCCGCCGGGGTGTTCCGCCCCGACGTCGACCCGGTCGACCTGCACATGTCGATCTCGGCCCTGTGCTTCTTCAACGTCTCCAACCGCCACACCTTTGGCGTGATCTTCAAGCGCTCCCTCGACACCCCCGCGGCCACCGCCCAGCGCCGCGAATCGATCATCGAGATGGTCGTGCGCTTCCTGCGCCCTTGATCTCTGGCCTCAGGCCACCGTGCGGCCCGGGCTGCCAGCCACCTTCAGACCTCCGCCGAACCGTGCACTGCGCGCCAGTGCCGGCGCCATACCGGCATCCCACACTCAAAAAAACTGCCAGGGTTTGCACCTAGATCAAATACTAACCAGTTCGTACAAAATTCTTCCAGGCTTTCACTACAACGACTGGAGACACCATGTTCGCACTGGCCGACCGCGTGCTGCGGGGATACACCCACGCGCTGGATGCACTGACGGGTCTGTGCCTGGCCGTCATGGTGGTTCTTGTTTTTGGCAACGTGGTGCTGCGCTATGCGTTCAATTCCGGCATCACCATTTCGGAAGAACTTTCGCGCTGGTTGTTCGTGTGGCTGACCTTCATGGGCGCCGTTGTCGCCCTGCGTGAACACGGCCACCTGGGCGTAGATGCCCTGGTCTCGCGCCTGCCCAGGGTGGGCAAGAAGATATGCCTCGTGCTCGCACAGGTTGCGATGCTTTACGTTTCCTGGCTCTTGCTCGCAGGCAGCTGGGCGCAGACGGTCATCAACTGGGAGACCGAAGCCCCCGTCACCGGCGCATCGGTCGGCATCTTCTACGCCAGCGGCGTGCTCATGGGCGCCTCGGCGATAGCCATCTTGCTGCGCGACCTGCTGCGCACGCTGTTCGTGCCGCTGGCCGACCACGAACTGATCATGGTGCAGGAGAGCGAGGAGGCTGCCGCACTGGAGCAGATCCAGCGCGACGCACAAGCCGCAGCCCCCGTCCAGGGCGCTAGCAAGCCCTGATGCCTCCTTCTTCGGACACCCTCCCATGACCGTCGCAATTTTCCTCGGCTCCCTGCTGCTGGCCATGGCCATCGGCATTCCCATCGCCTACGCACTGCTGCTCAGCGGCGTGGCGCTGATGTGGCACCTCGACCTGTTCGATGCCCAGATCCTGGCGCAAAACGTGATCAACGGTGCCGACAGCTTCCCGCTGCTCGCCGTGCCGTTCTTCATGCTGGCGGGCGAGATCATGAACGTCGGCGGCCTCTCGCGGCGCATCGTCAAGCTCGCGCTGGCGCTGGTCGGCCACATCCCGGGTGGCCTCGGTTACGTGGTGATCATGGCGGCGGTGATCCTGTCGGCGGTGTCGGGCTCGGCCGTGGCTGATGCTGCGGCGCTCACCTCGCTCTTGCTGCCCATGATGATCGTCGCGGGCCACAGCAAGGAGCGTTCGGCGGGCCTTATCGCGTCGGCCGGGGTTATCGGCCCCATCATCCCGCCGTCGATTGGATTTGTGATCTTCGGCGTCGCCGCGAACGTGTCCATCAGCAAGCTGTTTCTCGCGGGCATCTTCCCGGGCCTGCTGCTGGCCCTCTCGCTCGCATTCACTTGGTGGTGGCTGGGCCGCCGCGAAAACGTCACCCCGCCGCCGCGCGCCACGCGGGCCGAGCTCAAGCTGGCCTTGCGCGAAGCCGCCTGGGCGCTGGGCTTGCCCATCATCATCCTGGTGGGCCTGCGCATGGGCGTCTTCACGCCCACCGAGGCTGCCGTGGTGGCTGCGGTGTATGCGCTGGTCGTCTCGATGGCGGTGTACCGCGAACTCTCCTGGAGCCAGCTCATCGTCATCTTCAAGACCGCTGCACGCACCAGCGCCGTGATCATGTTCCTGGTGGCTGCCGCCATGGTGTCGGCCTGGCTTATCACCGTGGCGGACCTGCCCTCCAAGGTCATCGGCCTGCTGCAGCCGCTCATGGGCAACCCCACGCTGTTGCTTGTGGCCATCATGCTGCTGGTGATGGTCATCGGCACGGCCATGGACATGACACCCACCATCCTCATCATGACGCCCGTGCTCATGCCGGTCGTCAAGGCCGCGGGCATCGACCCGGTGTACTTCGGCGTGCTGTTCATCATCAACAACTCCATCGGCCTCATCACGCCGCCCGTGGGCACGGTGCTCAACGTGGTGGCGGGCGTGGGGCGCATCTCCATGGGCCAGGTCACGCGCGGGGTGATGCCTTTCATGCTGGCGCAATTCGTGGTGATGTTCCTGCTGGTCATGTTCCCGGCGCTCGTCACCGTGCCACTGCGCTGGCTCAGCGGCTGATCCGCTGCGTCGCGCTCCCACCTTCCCCTTTGCTTTCGCCCTCGCTTCTGCTTCGCCCAAAAACCTAAGGAGACAACCATGAAACTGTTGAAGACCCTGCTGGCCACAGCCCTCGTTGCTGCGTCGCTGCTGTCCGCAGCGCAGGCGCAGGAACGCACCATCAAGTTCGCGTTCCAGAACCAGAAGGACCACCCGCAGGCCCAAGGCGCGCAGAAGTTCGCCGACCTCGTGGCGGCCAAGACCAGCGGCCGCATTGCCGTGAAGCTGTTCCCAGGCGGAACGCTGGGCGGCGACCTGCAGACTGTGTCGGCGCTGCAAGGCGGCACGGTGGAGATGACCGTGCTCAACGCCGGCATCCTGGCCGCCCAGTCCAAGGAATTCGGCATCTACGACTTCCCGTTCCTGTTCGCCTCGCCGCAGGAAGCCGACGCGGTCACCGACGGCCCCTTCGGCAAGAAGCTGCTCGACAAGCTGCAGGCCAAAAACCTGGTGGGCCTCGGCTATTGGGAACTCGGTTTTCGCAACCTGACCAACAGCAAGCGCCCCATCACCAAGGCCGAGGACATCGCCGGTCTCAAGATCCGCGTGATCCAGTCGCCGATCTACATCGACATGTTCAATGCGCTCGGCGCCAACGCCGTGCCCATGCCCTTCCCCGAGCTGTACACCGCCCTGGAGCAAAAGGCGGTGGACGGCCAGGAAAACCCGGTCTCAACCATCCTGTCGTCCAAGTTCGCCGAGGTGCAAAAGCACCTGACCATCACGCGCCACATGTACAACCCGCAGGCCGTGATCGTGAGCAAGAAGTTCTGGGACAGCCTGTCCCCCGCCGACCAGAAGGCCCTGACCGACGCAATGGCCGAAGCCACCACCTTCCAGCGCGCCGTGTCGCGCGTGCAGGCCAATGTGGCGCTGGACGACCTCAAGAAGGCGGGCATGCAGGTCAGCGAGTTCCCTGCGGCAGAGATCGACAAGCTGCGCGCCAAGGTCAAGCCCGTGGTCGAAAAGCACAGCGACAAGGTCGGCGCCGAGACCGTGCAAGAGGTCTATTCCACGCTCGCCAAGCTGCGCGGCGCCAAGTAGTCCCACCTTCCCCACCCGGCGCGCTGCCCCCGCGGCGCGCCCACCTCCTTGCCCCATGAGCACCCTGCTCCCCGATCCCCCGACAGCGCACTTCGAGACCACCATGCCGACCACAAGCCCCCGCAAGGTGCTGATCGGACTGATCGGCGCCGGCATCCAAAAATCGCTGTCGCCAGCGCTGCATGAAGAAGAAGCGCAGCACCACGGCATGCGCCTGCACTACCAGCTCATCGACCTGGACCGCTCGGCCTCGTCGCCTGCGCAGCTGCCCACGCTGCTGTCCGCCGCGCGCATCATGGGCTACGCGGGCTGCAACGTGACCTACCCCTGCAAGCAGGCCGTGATCCCGCACCTGGACAGCCTGTCTGAAGAGGCCCAGGCCATGGGCGCGGTGAACACCGTCGTGGTGCGTGACGGCAAGCTGGTGGGCCACAACACCGACGGCTCCGGCTGGGCCTGGGGTTTCACCCGTGCGCTGCCCCACGCAGACCTGTCGCACGTGGTGCTGCTGGGCGCGGGCGGTGCCGGCGCGGCCATCGCCCATGCGGTGCTGCGCCTGGGCGCACAGCAGTTGAGCATCGTCGATGCCCAGCCCGAACGCGCCGCGCA
The DNA here is from genome assembly GCA_004210805.1 of Acidovorax sp. Classification (GTDB taxonomy): domain Bacteria; phylum Pseudomonadota; class Gammaproteobacteria; order Burkholderiales; family Burkholderiaceae_C; genus Acidovorax. The sequence goes on along the minus strand of SDXZ01000010.1, from coordinate 25,374 downwards.
ACTGGCGGCCGATGTGAATGCCTTGTACGGCGACCGCGCGCGCGCAGCGGACCTCAGTGCCGCCATGGCCCAGGCCAGTGGCCTCATTCACGCCACGCCCACGGGCATGGACAAGCTGCCCGGCCTGCCCCTGGACGTGGGCCTGCTGCGCCCGGCGATGTGGGTGTCGGAGGTCGTGTACTTCCCGCTCGAGACCGCCCTGGTCAAAGCGGCGCGCGCGCTGGGCTGCCGGGTCTCGGACGGTGGCGGCATGGCCGTGGGCCAGGCCGTGGGCGCGTTCGAGCTGTTCACGGGCGAAGCGCCGGATGCCGCGCGCATGGACGCCCACTTCCGCCGGCTCGTCAGCGCCCGCTGAGCGTGCCTGGCCGCTGCAACCCCAAGGAGCTGAACCCATGAGCACCCCGATGATGGCCGCGCGCGAAGCGCTGGGCGAGCTGCCCAACCCCCTGGGCCTGCAGGGCGTCGAGTTCATCGAATACGCCACCAGCCGCCCGCAGGCGCTGGGCCAGGCGCTCGAACGCATGGGCTTCAAGCCCGTGGCGCGCCACCGCTCGCGCGAGGTGCTGCTGTACCGTCAGGGCGGCATGAACATCATCGTGAACGCGCACCAGGACGAGGAGCGCTCGGGCGTGCACGCACCCGCGGCCTTGACGGAGAACCCGGTGATCACCGCGGTGGCCTTCCGCGTGGGCAACGCTGCCGCCGCGTACCGCCGAGTACTCGACCTGGGCGCCTGGGCGGTGCACACCGAGGTCGAGGTGATGGAGCTGAACATCCCCGCCATCCATGGCGTGGGCGCGAGCCGCATCTATTTTGTGGACCGGTGGGAAGACTTTTCGATCTACGACGTGGACTTTGTGCCCATCCCCACGGTGGAACCACACCCGCCCTCCCTGCAAGGCCTGCACCTGTTCGGCGTGGTGCAGTACATCGGCCTGGGCCGCGCGCAGGACTGGACGCACTTCTACGGCGAGCTCTTCGGGTTTGCCGAACTGTCCCCGGACAAATCCTTCGGCGTGCTCACACATGGCCGCATCCTGGCCAGCCCCTGCGGCACGCTGCACTGGCAGCTCATCGAGCCGCTGGTAGACGCGTTGGACGCCGACCCCGAGGAGCTGCTGCAGCGCGTGGCCTTTGGCACACCCGATGTGCTGGCCACCGTGACTGCGCTGCGCGCACGCGGTGTGGACTTTGTGGAGTCGCCCACCGGCGTGCACACCGAGGCACGCGGCGCGCTCACGCGGGCGCAGGCCGGCGCGCCCAGCTTCGAGCTGGTGCTGGACGCCCGCTGACCTGCCGACCCTCTGCCCCCGGAGCCCGCCATGCGCACATCCACCATGCAACGCAACGTCGCCGATTTCGGCATGGACACCATCAGCCTGGCTGGGCCGCTGGAGGCCAAGCTCGCCGCCATCCAGGCCGCAGGTTTTGGCCAGATCATGCTGGCCGCGCGCGACATCGTGGGCCACCCCGAGGGCATCGAAGCCGCCGTGCATGCGGTGCGCAGCAGCGGGCTGCGCGTCACGGGTTTTCAGGTGCTGCGCGACTTCGAGGGCCTGTCAGGCCACCTGCACAGCTACAAGGTCGACATCGCCAAGCAGATGATCCTGATGGCGCGCGACCTGGGCGCGCCGGTGCTGCTGGCCTGCAGCTCGACCTCGTCGCACGCCACGGCAGACGCCGACGCCATTGCGCGCGACCTGCGCAAGCTGGCGCTGCTGGCACTGCCCCACGGCATTCGCGTCGCTTTTGAAGGTTTGTCCTGGGGCCGGCACATCAACGAAGTGCACCAGGCCTGGGCCGCGGTCGAGCAGGCCGATTGCCCCAACCTCGGCCTGGCGATCGACTCGTACCACCAGTTCGCCACCAGCACGCCGCTGTCGGCGCTGGGCGACGTGGACCCGGAGAAGATCTACCTAGTGCAGCTGTCGGACTTCATGTGGCAGGAGACGCGCACCGTGCAGGAGCGCATCGACACCGCACGGCACTTCCGCGTGTTTCCCGGCGAGGGTGTGCACAGCCAGGCCTTGGCCGAGCTGGTGCGCACGCTCGACGGCATGGGCTACCAGGGCGACTACAGCTTTGAGGTCTTCAATGACGACTACCAGCAGCTGCCGCTGCCGTCTGTGGCGCAGCGCGCGTGGAACAGCGCCTTGTGGCTGGCAGAAGGTGTGCTGCAGCGCGCTGTGCCGCTGCCGGGGCACCCGCGGATCAAAGCCGTGGCGTGATCAAAGCATCACAGGCCAACGATCAGCTGTTGGCGCGTTTCTTGAGCCAGCGCATCAGCCCGCCCACCAAGGGCAGCTTTTCGTACAGCTCTTCGGCCGCATCCCAATAGTCCCGGTGCAGCGTGACCTTGCCTTGATCGTCCAGCACCAGGTGCGACGCGCCGCGCACCGTCTGGGTCACGCCTTTGTCAAAACTCTTGAAGGCGAACAGAAAATCCCAGGTCAAGAAACACTGCGGCCCCTGCACCACGCGGCCGGTGACCACAAATCGCGGCTGCTCCAGCGCCTCGAACATGTGGGCAAAGATGCCCTGGATGGCGGTGATGCCCTGAACATCGTTGAATGGGTCCTTGAAGCGCGCCAGTGGTGCGTAGATGCCCCCCAGGGCGGCCACATCCGCAGGCGACAGCTGTTCAAAGAACGCCACCACGCGCGTGACGGCGTCTTCGGTGGAAAGGACGGTATCGGGGAGCTGCATGGGACTCACAAACCTGTGAAGCGGCGGACCGCCGGAAAGTACCACCGATACGGCAACACGCGCAGCAGTTTCATGACCCGCGTGAAGCGCTTGGGGAAGTGGATATCGAACCGGCCCTCACCCCACCCCTGCAGGATGGCCGCCGCGGCCGCGTCGGGCGTGATGAGGGCGGGCATGCGGAAGTTGTTGCCGGCGGTGAGCGGGGTCGACACAAAACCGGGGTTGATCAGGCTCACGCCCATGCCCACATCGTGCAAGTCCAGGTACAGCGCCTCGGCCAGGTTGATGAGCGCCGCCTTGGTGGGCCCGTAGGCCAGGCTCTTGGGCAGGCCCCTGAAACCGGCCACGCTGCTGATGAGGCTCAGGTGCCCCGGCTGGCCGCGGCCCGCCGCTGCCAGCATGGCGGGCAACACGGCGGCCAGCACGTGGAGCACGCCGGTGTAGTTGGTCTGCTGGTGGCGCAGCATGTCGGCCAGGTCGAACTCGGTGGCGCGCATCTCGCGGTAGGTGCCCGCGCAGTAGCACACCAGGTCCAGGCCCCCGCCCGCCAGCACCTGCGCTGCGGTCTCTTGCACCTGGTCTGGGGCGGAGACATCCATCGGCCGCGCCTCGCTGCCGGGGTGGGCGTGCACAAAGTCCTGCAGCGCGTGTGCATCGCGCGCCGACACCACCACGCGCGCACCCCGGGCATACAGCGCAGAAGCCGTGGCCCGCCCGATGCCGCTGGAGGCGCCGATGAGCCAGGCCCGCCGGCCGTGCCAATCGCGTTGGGGAGGGTTCAGCCTCATGGGGCGCGCTTGGTAAATGACAGGGTGATCTCACCCAGGCGCACGCCGAACTTGCTCATGGTCGCGCGGTTGAGCATGACGCGGTCGTCCATGAGATACATCCAGTCATCCAGCTGCACGTGGTAGACCGTGCCGTCCACCGGCAGTGCCAGCGTGTAGTTCCAGCGAAAGGCATTGCCCTGCGTCTGGCCCTGGGCCTCGCCGATCACGTCGTCGGCCGTGCCGGTGTAGCGCCCGTCGGCGTGGCGCGTGAGGCGCCAGACGCGCCGCTGCGTGCTGCCGTCCGAATAGGTGAAGGCCTCGTCCAGCACGCCCTGGTCGCCCGTCCAGGTGCACACCATGACCACGGTGAAGCGCTTGACTATTTGGCCTCCGCGGTCCTGAAAGATGCCGTGCGCGTCGATGGTGCCGTTGAAGTAGCGGGCCAGGTCGAGCACGGGCTTTTCGCTGGCGTAGCCCGCGAGGTTCTGGTTCGCGCAGCCTGCCAGCAGCACGGGGCTGGCCACGGCGGCGGTGAGGATGTGGCGTCGGTTCAGTGTCATGGGGTACCTCGCAGGGGAAGGGCGGCGCCTGCCCGGGGACGGCGCAATATCAGGGCATACAGCGCGGTGGCGGCCAGCAGCTTGAGCGCGCAGGGCAGCACCGCATAGGCCACGCTCAGGGTCTGCAGGCCGGCCTCGCTGCGCGTGCCAGGTGTGTAGCCCAGCCCGCCGAGCAGCGGCAGCGCCAGGCCGGCGGCCAGAGCCAGATTGAGTTTGGTGGCGAGGTTCCACCAGCCGAAGTACGCGCCTTCGTGCCGGCCGCTGTCGCCCTCGGCCGCGATCACGCCGGCCAGCAGCGCGCTGGGCAGGGTCAGGTCGGTGCCCAGCGCCACGCCCGAGAGCGCGCACACCAGCGCAAACGGCCACACATCCCCCGCGCCCAGCCCGGCCGTGCCAGAGAACGCGGCAATGGCCAGCACCATGCCGGCCAGCCAGGTGCGGCCCAGGCCAAAACGCGCGACGGCGCGCAGCCACAGCGGGATCGACAGCGCGGCGCACACGAAATAGATGCCCAGAAACAGCGGCTCCTGCGCGGGCGGGGCCTGCAGCCGGTCTTGAATGAAGAACAGCACCAGCGTAGCCGGGATGGCGCTGGCGATGCCGTTGAGCACAAACACCGCCAACAGCCGGCGAAACGCCGGGCGCCGCCACGGATGCCAGAGCGCCACATGCGCTGCGGGCCCCACCGGTTGCCCCGGCATGGTGGTGCTGTGTGCCGCAGGCCGTGGCGCCTGGCTCCAGGCCCACCAGCCCAGGCCCAGCGCCAGCACAAACACGCCCAGCATGGCGGGCAGCCCCGCCAGCGCGGGCAGCAGCGACGCCAGCACCACTCCGACCAGTGCCGCACCTTCGCGCCACGCCACGATGCGGCTGCGCTGCAGCTCGTCCCCGCCCAGGCGTGCGCCCCAGGACTGGTGCGCAATGCCCAGTTGGCTGTACGCAAGGTAAGTGACCACCAGGGCCGCAAAGGCCCAGGCAGCGAGCGCGCCGGCCCCCTGCACCGGCGGAAAGAACAGGCCCACCAGCCCCAGCGCCATCACGCAGGCTGACACCGCGCCCACTCCAAGAACGGCGCGGGCGGATCGGGAAAACAAGTGATCCGACAGCCGGCCCAGCAGCGGGTCGGACACGGCATCGAGCAGCCGCGCCGCAAGCAGTAGCGCGCCCAGTGTGGCGAGCGGCATGCCGAACTCCCGCGCGTAGTGGTTGGGCAGCAGCACATACAGCGGCAGCGCCACAAAAGCGAGCGGCAGGCCCAGCAGCCCATAGGCAAGACCCTGGCGGGCGCCGAGCGGCTGCGGGGCGGGGGCGGTCATGGCGGCGACCCTGCGGCGCTGCGCGGCGGGGCGATCAGCGCCTGGCGCAGCGCGGGCTCCGACGTCTGCGGCGACAGCCAGATGCCGAAGAACAGGCGCGCGAATTCCGCGTCGGGCACTTCGCCCACCACGCGCCCGCCCATGCGGAACACCGCACCGGCACCGGGCCGGTACACACCCAGCAGGCGGTCGCCGGACTTCACATCGGGCAGCGCGGCCTGCAGCGCCTGCTGCCAGCGCGCGGCCTGCTCGGGCGTAAAAGCGCCGACGCGGCGCATTTCCTCGAGCGACCGCTTGGCAATCGCCTCGGCTGAAAAGCTGCGGTGGTAGGTCAGCTCCAGCGCCAGCGGGTGGGCGGCGTAGTCCGCGGCGTCAAAGCCCGGCGACGCCCACAGCCGCGCGCGGTAGACATCAAAGCCCAGGAACCGCAGCGTGCCCTGGCCCACCATCCGCGCGCCCGCCAGCGGCCCGGCGGCTTCGGACTCCTGCGCAGTGGCGAAGTTTGAACAAAATACGGCTCCAGCGCTTATTAGACAAGCGATGATAGCTATCTTTTTAATAGCATTCATGATGTGCTCTGGCAAACGCCACCGCGTCAGTCCTTGACCAGCGTGTACTGCACCAGATCGATGTTGCGCATTGCAAAGGCGGCCTCGCAGTACGCAAGGTAAAACTCCCAGATGTGCATGAAGCGCTCGTCAAACCCGAGCTGCAGGATCTGCGCGCGCTGCGCCAGAAACCGCTCGCGCCAGCGCCGCAGCGTCTCGGCGTAGTCCTGGCCAAACGCGAACTCGTCCACCACGCGCAGGCCGGCGGCCGCGGCTTCGCGGCGGAACTCGCGCGGGCAGGGCAGGCAGCCGCCCGGAAAGATGTACTGCTGGATGAAGTCGGTGGAGCTGATGTAGCGATCAAACAGGCTGTCGTCGATGACGATGCTCTGGATGCAGGCCTTGCCACCGGTTTTGAGCAGGCGGTGGATGGACTGGAAATACGTCGGCCAGTACTCGCGGCCCACAGCCTCGACCATTTCGATGGAGCAAATCGCATCAAACGGCGCGTCATGGATGTCGCGGTAGTCCTGCAGCCGCAGCTCGCAGGTGACGCCCTTGCCGGCGGCGCCCACCTGTGGGGCCGCCGCACCCTGGCCGCCCACACCGTGCTGCGCCATGCGCCGTTGGGCAAACGCCAGCTGTTCGGTCGAGAGCGTCACGCCCGTGAGCGAGGCGCCGAACTCGGTCGCCGCCATCTCGGCCAGCGCGCCCCAGCCGCAGCCGATTTCGAGCACGCGGTCGCCCGGTTTGACCCCTGCTTGCTGCAGCGCCCGGCGCACCTTGGCGTGCTGCGCCATGCGCATGTCGCCCGCCGCATTGCCCTCAAACCACGCCGACGAGTAGTTCATCGTGTCGTCCAGCCACAGCTCGTAGAACGCGTTGCCCAGGTCGTAGTGCGCGTGGATGTTCTTCTGGCTGTTGGCGCGCGTGTTGCGGTTGAGCAGGTGCTTGATGCGGTACAGCAAACGGCCGGCCCAGCTGCCGTAGATCACGCCTTCCACCTGCTGGCGGTTGGCGATGAAGAGCTTGATCAGGTCCGTGAGGTGCGGTGTGGTCCAGTCGCCCGCGATGTAGCTTTCGGCAAAACCGATGTCGCCCGACTTGAGCGCGGCGCTGCACACGTTCCAGTTCTTGAGCGTGATGGCCGCCGAGAGCCCGCCGCCCTGGCCAAAGTGCTGCAGCGTGCCGTCGGGCAGCTGCACCGTGAGGTTGCCGTGTTGCAGCCCCTGCAGCAGCCGCAGCGCAGTGCGCGCGGCAGCCGGTATGCCGGTGGGCAGGGTCGTGCGCAGATGGGGGGCGCTGGTGGTCGTGGTCGTGTTCATGGCGGTCTCGTCGGGCATGGGTCAACGGGTCACGGGAGAGGCGGGCGCCTCGGGCTTGGTGTGAAAACGCACGCGCTTGAGCCACAGGCGCAAGGCCTGCCAGTGGATGCGCGCGATGATGGCCAGCGTCATGGCCGGGTAGCCCCACAGCGCGCGGCGCAGTGTCTCGGGGGTGATGGCGTACAGGCTGCCGCTCACGCTGGTCTGCAGCAGCGGGCCGGCCGCGTCGTCGTGGTCGATGCGCACCACGGTGCGGCCCACAACATTTGCGGACGCGTCGGCAGATGCATCAGCACCAGTGGAACCAGTGGCCCCAGTCGCCGCCGTGCGCAGAAAACGAAAGCGGTAGTCGCCGCTGACCTCGCAGAACGGCGACACATGGAACACCTTGCGCGCCTGTTGTTCGACGCCGTAGCGTGGCGCGTCCAGCAGATAGCAATGGCGCTCGCCGAAAGTGTTGTTCACCTCCACCACGATGGCGCGCAGGCTGCCGTCGGCGCGGTGGCAATACCAGAAGCTGACGGGTTTGAAGGTGTAGCCCAGCACGCGGGGGTAGCAGTGCAGCCAGACCTCGCCGTCTGCATCGGCAATGCCCTCGGCGCGCAGCAACTCGCGCACCCAGGCCAGCGCCCCGCCCTCGGCGGCGCTGCGGCCGTCGCCGTGGTCGGCGTCATGAAAGCTGATGAGGCCGCGGCGGTTGACGGCCAGCGCGCCCGGTGCTGCGGCCAGGCGAGTCAGCGGCAGCATCAGGAAGAACGTAGGGTAGGCAAACGCGTGCCGCTGCGGGCGCAGCCGGGTGTGGCGCACCTGACCGAAGCCGATCATGGGTACGGCCGGAGTCGCACGCGCAGCGGGGTGGCTCAAGCGGCCTCCGCCAACGGTGCGGGCACGGCCGCGAGCAGTTGCTCGGCCACGGCCAGGCCGGATTTGAGACCGTCTTCGTGAAAGCCGTAGCCCGTCCAGGCGCCGCAGTACCAGGTGCGCTCGCGCCCCTGGATCCGCGAGAGTTGCTGCTGGGCGCGGATGGCGGCCATGTCGAACACGGGGTGGGCGTATTCGTAGCTGCCGATCACATGTTCTGGCGCAATGTCGCGCACCGGGTTGAGCGACACCACCACTGGCTGCGCAAATGGCACGGGCTGCAGCTGGTTGATGAGGTAGTGCAGGCACACACGGGCCGATTCGCGGCTGCGCTGCTGAGCGCGTTCGTAGTTCCACGCGGCCCAGGCGGCGCGGCGTGCGGGCAGCACCGAGGTGTCGGTGTGCAGCACGGCACGGTTGGCCTGGTAGCGGATGGAGCCGAGCACAGCCCGCTCCTGCGTGGTGGGCTGGGCCAGTAGCGCGAGGGACTGGTCGGAATGGGTGGCCAGCACCACCTGGTCGAAGTGCTCGACCGCGCCGTGGGTGACCACACGCACGCCGGCCGCATCGCGCTCGACGCGACGCACGGGGGTGTTCAGGCGCTTGTCGGCAATGCCCGCCACGATCTTGTCCACGTAGTGGCGCGCGCCACCGGCCACCGTCCACCACTGCGGGCGGTTGCTCACCTGGATGAGGCCGTGGTTGTGGCAAAACCGGATCATGGTGGCCACGGGGAACTTGAGCATCTGGTCGGTGGGGCAGCTCCAGATGCAGCCCAGCATGGGCAAAAAGTACCAGTCGCGGAAGGCGTCGCCAAAGCGGTGCTCGCGCAAGAAGTCGCCCAGGGGCTGCATCAGCGCGGGCTCAGCCTGCGCCTGTGCGATGCGGGTGCACAGCTTGTTGAAACGCAGCAGGTCGCGCAGCATGCCCAAGAAGCGGGGGTTGAGCAGGTTGCTGCGCTGGGCAAACACGGTGCTGAGGTTGGTGCCGCTCCACTCCAGTGCGCGCCCGCCCAGGGCGCCCGGCACCTGCACCGAAAACGACATGTCCGACTTGGCCGTCTCGACACATGGAATAAAAAGGTTGCGAAGCGTCCCGAAACGAATAAGAGAGGGAGGGAGGAGAAGCGCTCCAGGAGGTCAGTCGGAACCCGGGGGACCGAAAGGCTTCGCAACACTAAAACTGAACGGTGCGCAATTGCGTTGCGCCGTAAATAGAGTGAGGGCCCGCTGGCGAAGTTCCAGCCCTTCGCTGCATTTTTTTTAAAGAAACGTAAAGAAATCATTGCAATCAGCGTGCTGGGGCAACAGCAAGTTGCTGTTCGATGGCGCGCACCAGCCCCTTGTTGTCGGGGGCGGTGAGGCTGGAGTACTGGTCGACCAGCTTGCCGTCACGCGCGAGCAGGTATTTGTGGAAATTCCAGCGGGGTGCCGTGCCTGACAGCTCGGTGAGCTGGCGGAACAAGGGCGAGGCGTCCGCGCCCTTCACGCTGGTCTTGGCGAACATCGGAAATTTGACGCCGAAGGTGTTCTCGCAGAAATCCGCAATCTGCTGGTTGCTGCCGGTCTCTTGCGAGAAATCGTTGGAGGGGAAGCCCAGCACCACCAGACCTTTGTCCTTGTAGCGGGCGTACAGCTCTTCCAGTCCTTTGTACTGTCCGGTAAAGCCACAGAAGCTGGCGGTGTTGACCACCAGCACCACCTTGCCGCTGTACTGGCACAGCGACTGCGGCTTTTCATCCTGCAGCCGGAGGGCGGTGTGCTGCAGCGTGGCGGGGCAGCTGGTCCCCTGCGCAGCGGGCGGCTGCTGCGCCCACGCCGCCGGCACGAAGGCCATCGCGAGCACCAGGCTCACGGCGGGAAGGAGGCGGCGGGAAAGCGTTTTCATAGGACATCCAGCGTGGGGGTTCAGCGCCAATTTAACCGTTTCATTATTTTTTGTCCACATGAGTTTTTATTTGTACTGATCGGTATACGTTGCGCGCAGTACTTTGGATTCATGTTTTTTTGGACAGGCGGCGGGGGGTTGACGCACGACGGCCCGGAGCAGGCGGCCGGGCTGGGCGGCGGCGAACCGCTGAAAAGGTGTGGGGAGCGTCGCGCTGCCGTGCGTAACGCTGGAGGGATCTGCCGACACGCGCTGCTGAGCGGCGTCTCGGCGTCGAGCAGTCCGAGGGGGATGCCCGTCAGCGGGCGAGAGCGAGAGCGGGCGTGCGGGTGTTGCAGCCGGCAGCGCGACGCGCCTAGCTGAGGCTCAGGCCCAGCAGGCGATCGAGCGAAAGCTTGACGCGCACGTCCTTGAAAGCCACCACACCGGTAACTTTCCAGGGCGGCATGCCGGTGTCGCGCGGAATGGGCTCGCCCGTGGGCATGCCTTCGCGGTTGGTCACCACCGCTACGCGCGGGGTGGTGGCCGTGGTGCCCCGGCGCACGACCACGCCCACCTCCTGGCTCGCCAGCCGCACAAAGGCACCCGGGGGATACACCCCCAGGGTCTTGACGAGGGCGGAGCCAGCTTCGTCCACCTGGTGGTCCTCGTCGTAATAGCTGGCCTGCATGGCGGCCGTGACGGGCATGGGCAGGCGGGCAGCGCGCGGTGCCAGGCGGGCGCCAAAGATGTCGGCGCGCTGCAGCAGCCGCGCCATTTGCTGGGCCTCGGTCTTTTTGGCCAGCGGGCCGGGGGAGCGGTGGTGGTGGCAGCGCACCGCCTCCAGCCACAGCGGGTCGGCCACGCCCAGCGTGCGCAGCAGCGCTTCCGACCGGGCGGCATGGTCCTCGACCGCGGAGATTTGCTGGGCCGTGAGCGGATGGGTCTGCTGGGCCAGCTGGTCCTGCAGCTCCGTCATGGAGATGTTCATGCTGAGCGCCGCATGCCCCAGCTGCTGCACGCGCGCGGCAGGCCAGTGCAGCATCTCGCGCGCGACGACCATGCACACACAACTGACCAGCATGGCGTGGGTGGCGCTGTACATGCGCGTCTCTTGCGTCGACAAATAAACCAGCCCGAGCAGCGTGGCATCGGGTATGTGTTCGCAATGGCGGGCCAATTCGTCGTGCAGCGACTGGAAGCGCCCGCCAAAGTCGGTGGGCGAGGGCGCGCGCAACACCTGGGTGGCGCGCAACTGCAGCTCGGGCCAGTCGGGCAGTGCCCGGCCGCCCCGGCCGCGGCTGGCAGGGTCCTCGGCGGCTGTCATCTTCATGGCGGCGATCTCGCCCAGGTTGGTGTCCGCCATCAGCATGCGCTGCAGCTGCGCCAGGTAAGCCCGGTGGCTGCCGCCCGATTCGTCGGTGTCCACACACAGCTGGCGGCCCCGGGCGACCATCGTGGCCAACTCTTCGCGGGTGCGGATGACGTAGCCCTTTTGCGCCAGCAACACCCCATCCGAGCCCCGCAGCACAAAAGGCAGCGGTTGGCCCAGCTGGATGGATTCGATGTCGAGGCTGACGAGGTTCATGGTGCTCGTTACATTATCTAACGCCTACCCGCCGCCAAAGCGTCTGCCTGCCGGGTGATTTCCCGGCTTTTCCGCCGAAAGAAACTCTGTCAGGCAGCGCAATCACCGTCACTGCACCGGTGGCGGTGTCTGCGGCACCGCAGGCGGGTGCTCATGGTGGGCGCCCCGCAGCCGGCGCAGCGTGCGCCCAAACCACTGGCCGACATCATCGACCCCCGTGAACACGGCGGGAATAACGAGCAGGCTCAGCAGCGTCGAGGTGATCAAACCACCAATCACCGCCACCGCCATGGGCGAGCGGAAACTCGAGTCGGCCGCGCCAATCCCCAGCGCAATCGGCATCATGCCCGCCCCCATGGCCAGCGTGGTCATGATGATCGGCCGAGCGCGTTTGTGGCACGCGTCGATCAGCGCCTCGAAGCGCGTCATGCCGTGCTCGCGCCGCGCGAGGATCGCGTATTCGACCAGCAGGATGGAGTTCTTGGTGGCAATGCCCATCAGCATGATCAACCCGATGAGCGAAGGCATCGAAAAACTCTTTTGCGCGATCAGCAGGCCCACGAACGCCCCGCCCAGCGACAGCGGCAGTGCCGCCAGGATGGTCACCGGGTGCAGGAAGTCCTTGAACAGCAGCACCAGCACGATGTAGATGCACAGCACACCGGTGAGCATGGCCAGGCCGAAGCTCGCGAACAGCTCGCCCATCATTTCGGCGTCGCCAATCGTGATCTGGCGCACGCCGGGCGGCAGGTTCTTGATGGAGGGCAGTTCCTCGACGGCCTTGGTCACGTCGCCCAGCGGCTGGCCCGAGAGCTCGATCTCGAAGTTCACGTTGCGGGCGCGGTCGTAGCGGTCCACCACGGCGGGGCCGCCGCTGAACTCCAGCGTGGCCACCTGGCCGAGCATCACCGGGCCCTTGCTGCCGGGCACCGCCAGGCGCTCGAGCAGCGACAGGTCCTGGCGCGCATCGTCGTCAAGCTTGACCACGATGGGCACCTGGCGCGAGGCCAGGTTGAGCTTGGGCAGCGACACGTCGTAGTCGCCCACGGTGGCGATGCGCAAAGTCTCAGCGATAGCGCTGCTGGTCACACCCAGGTCGGCGGCGCGCGCAAAGTCGGGGCGCACCGCGATCTCGGAACGCACCAGGCTGGCCGTGGAAGCAACGCTGCCCAGGCCGGGAATGGTGCGCAGGTCTTTCTCCACCGCCAGCGCCGCCGTGGTCAGCGCCTGGGGGTCGTCGCCCGTGAGCACCAGCACGTATTTCTCGCCCGATCCGCCGAGGCCGACCTTGCTGCGCACGCCCGGCAGCGTTTCCAGCGCGCTGCGGATCTTGTTCTCAATGCCCTGCTTGCGCGGCCGGTCGCCGCGCTCGGCCAGCAAGATGGTGAGCGTCGCCTTGCGCGTCTCGGCGCCCGCGCCGCCCATGAAGGGGTCGGCACCCGCCGAGCCCCCGCCGATGGTGGTGTAGACGCTCTGCACGTGCTCGACCTTGGCGATGCGCGCGCGTGCATCTTCGGAGGCGGCCCGGGTTTGCGCCAGCGTGGCGCCGGGCGGCAGCTCCAGATACACCTGGGTCTGCGAGTTGTCGTCCGGTGGAATGAAGCCGGTGGGCAGCAGCGGGATCAGCGCCAGCGAGCCGATGAAAAACGCTGCCGTCGCGATGAAGGTGATCCAGCGGTGCTTGACGCACCACGCCGCCCAGCGCAGGTACACCGTCATCCAGCGCGGGTCCTTGTGGTCGTCCACGATGGGCTTCAAGATGTACGCCGCCATCATGGGCGTGAGCACCCGCGCCACCACCAGGCTGGCAAACACCGCGAGCGACGCCGTCCAGCCGAACTGCTTGAAGAATTTGCCGGCAATGCCGCTCATGAACGCCGTGGGCAAAAACACCGCGATCAGCGTGAAGGTGGTGGCCACCACCGCCAGGCCAATCTCGTCGGCCGCCTCCATGGCAGCCTGGTAGGGCGTCTTGCCCATGCGCAGGTGGCGCACGATGTTCTCGACCTCCACGATGGCATCGTCCACCAGAATGCCCACCACCAGCGACATCGCCAGCAGCGTGATCACGTTGATCGAGAAGCCCAGCAGGTGCATGCCGATGAACGCCGGAATCACCGACAGCGGCAGCGCCACGGCCGAGACAAACGTCGCACGCCAGTCGCGCAGGAACAGCCACACGACCAGCACGGCCAGCAGCGCGCCTTCATACAGCAGGTGCATGGATCCGTCGTATTCCTCCTGCACGGGCTGCACGAAGTTGAAGGCCTCGGTGATCTCGAGGTCAGGGTGCTGAGCGCGCAAGTCCTTGAGCGCAGCCTGTACCGCGCCGCCGACTTCGATCTCGCTCGCGCCCTTGCTGCGCGCCACCTCGAAGCCCACCACGGGCTTGCCGTTGAGCAGGGCCAACGCGCGCGGTTCGGCAATCGTGTCCGTCACCGTCGCCACTTGGTCGAGCCGCACATGGCGGCCGTCCGACAGGGACAGCGTGAGGTCCGCCAGCTCCTGCGCCGACTGCACGGTGGCCAGCGTGCGCACGGGCTGCTCGCTGCCGCCCAGGTCGGTGCGGCCGCCGGCGCTCTCGGTTTGCACCAGCCGCAGCTGGCGCGATATGTCGGCCGCCGAGGCGTTGAGCGCCTGCAGCTTCACCGGGTCGAGCGCCACATGGACCTGGCGCTGCACGCCGCCGACGCGGTTGACCGCACCCACGCCGCGCACGGCCAGCAGCTTCTTGGCCACGGTGTCGTCGACAAACCATGACAGCGCTTCGTCGTCCATGCGGGTCGAGGCAATGGTGAACGCCAGCACCGGCTGGGCGGCCAGGTCCATCTTGGTCACGATGGGGTCACGCACGTCACCCGGCAGATCGCCGCGCACGCGGGCCACGGCGGAGCGCACATCGTCCAGCGCCTCCTGCGTGGGCTTTTCAAGCCGGAACTCGGCGGTGATGGTGGCGCCGCCGTCCTGCACCTTGGTGTAGATGTGCTTTAGGTCCTGCAGCGTGGCGATGCTGTTCTCGATCTTGCGCGCCACATCGTTTTCAAGCTGAGCGGGCGAGGCGCCGGGCAGCGCCACAGTCACCGAGATCGTGGGCAGATCGATGTCCGGGAAGTTCTGTACCTTCATCGCGTTGAAGGACAGCAGGCCGCCGAAGGTCAGCAGCACAAACAGCATCAAGGCCGGTATCGGGTTCTTGATGGACCAGGTGGATACATTCATGCGGAATGCTCCTCAATTGATAGCTGCAAACGCTTTATCAACAAGCGCTAGAGCCATTTTTTGCTTGAAATCCGGCAACTGGGACGTGCTGCTGGTCGCGGGAGCCGCGGCCGGAGCCGGCGTGTTCGCCACCCGCACCAGGTCGCCGTCGTTCAAGAAACCTGCGCCGCGCACCGCCACCGAAGCGTTGGCGTCCAGGCCCGACAACACCTCGACCCGGTCGGCCACGCGGCGGCCGGTCTGCACCTTGCGCATCTGCACGCGCTGCTCGGCGCCCACCACAAACACGTACGAGAAACCATCGCGCACCACCAGCGCCTCTTGCGGCACGGTGAGCGCCTCGCTCGCGCCCAGCGCGAAGTCGCCGCGCGCAAACATGCCGGCGCGGAAATCGCTCTGAGCGGGCAGGTCCACGTACACCAGCGCATTGCGCGTCTGCGGGTCGACCGTGGGCGCAATCATGCGCACCGTGCCTTCGGCCGCGGCGCCGCTGGCGGCCGTCACGCTGACCTTGGCACCCGGCTGGATGCGGCGCAGCTCGGTCGAGGTGACCTCGGCACGCCATTCCAGCCGGCCCTTGCGCACCATGCGAAACAGCTCGGTGCCCGCGCCCACCACCGCACCCACGGTGGCGGTGCGGGCCGAGATGATGCCGCTGTCGGGCGCCACCACCTGCGTGTATTTCAGGCGCAGTTGCTGCGCGTTGAGCGTGGCACGGGCAGCCTCCACACGGGCCTGCGCAGTCTTCTCGGCCGTGGTGTATTGCTGGATCTGCTGCTGGCTTAAAGCGCCAGTGGTCTGCAGCGACCGGGCCCGGTCGGCATTGGCCGCGGCTTCGGCCGCGTTGGCCTGCGCTTCCAGCAGGCTCGCGCGCATCTGCGCCACGTCGGCCTGCACGGTCTCGGCCGAGAAGGTGGCCAGCACCTGGCCGGCCTTGACCACGTCGCCCACGTTCACGCGCACATCGGTCAACCGCAAGCCATTGCTCTCGGCGCCGATGCTCGCCTCCTGCCACGCGGCCACGTTGCCGTTGGCCGCCAGGCGCAGGGGCACGGACGTGCGCTGCGGCTGGGCCGTGCTCACCGTGAGCGCGGGGCGCGGCTGGTTGGCCTTGGGTTCATCGGCGGCGCGCGATGCGCCCGAGAAAACCAGGGCGCCACCAGTGGCCAGCACGCAGGCGGCGATCAGGGCAAGGGCAGTGGGAGAGAGCTTGAAATGTCGCGTCTTCATGGTCGATCCGTTCATCCAGTCGGTGTCAGGAAATGGGGTGGGCGATCGGCCCGGCCCCGGTCATATCAGCGTGCGGCGGTGGCCGCAGCAGAAGGGGAAGCTGCCGTCGTGGTGGTTTGCCCGTCCCATCCACCGCCTGCCGCGCGGTACAGCGAAACCCAGGCGGCCTGGCGCTCGTGCTGCAGTGCAATCAGCGCGTTCTCGGCCGCCAGCGACGTGCGCCGGGCGTCTTCCAGCTCCACCAGGCTGGCAAGGCCGCCGCGCCAGCGCGCTTCGGTCGCGTCGAACGACGCGCGGTAGCCGGCCGCAGCCACACGCGCGCTGGTGTTGCGCTCGGCCGTGCTCTGCAGCCGCACCAGCGCCTGCTCGACTTCGCTCACGGCCTGTCGCACCTTGGCGCGGTACAGCGCCGCAGCCTCGTCATAACGTGCCTGCGCCGCATCCACCTGCGCGCCGCGCCGACCACCGTCGAACAGCGGCACGGTCAGTGCCAGCGGGCCGATGGTCCAGGTGTTCAGGTCGGTCGTTACCCCCCCGCTGCGCACCCAGGCCGTGCCCACCGAGCCGCTGAGCGACAGGCGCGGGTAGCGCTGCGCCTGCGCGCTGCCGACCTCGGCACTGGCGGCTGCCACTTCGCGCTCGGCGTTGTAGACGTCGGGGCGCTGGGCCAGCACCTGCGCGGGCAGGGCAGCGATGCTGAACAAGGTGTCAGGCGCCGCGGCCGCGGGCGCCGTGAGGCGTGCGCGCAGTGCGGGCTCTTCCCAGCCTGTGAGGGCCACCAGGGTCTTGGTCTCCACATCGCACTGCATGCGCTGCTGCGACGCGCGGGCCTGCGCTTCGGCGGCGCTGGCGCGGGCAAGGGCTGCGGTGGCGGGTGCGGTAAAGCCCGCACGCTCGCTCAAGTCCGACAGGCGCGAGGTCTCGCCGCGCGACTGCGCGTCACGCTCGGCCACGCGCAATTGTTCAAGGCAGGTGCGCAGGCTGCTGGTCTGCAGCGCCACCTCGGCCGCCACACTCACGCGCGCCTCGTGCCACAGCGCCTGGGCGCCGGCCAGCCGTTGATCGGCCGCCGCCTTGGTGGCCCGGTTCGCGCCAAAAAGATCGATCTCCCAGCTGGCCTGCAGCCCGGCCTGCGCCGTGGTAGCGATGCCGGCCAGCTGTTCGTTGAAGCCGCGGCTGGCGTTGGCCTGGCCGTCGAGCGCCGGCAGCAGCGCGGCCCGGCTCGTGACCTGCGTGGCACGGGCCTGCGCAATGCGCGACTGGGCCTGCGCCACGCCGGGGCTGATGGCTTGTGCGGCATCGATCAGCTCCACCAGCAGCGGGTCCCCGAGCTGCGTCCACCAGCGTGCCAAGTCCCCCAGCGAGCCCTGGTGGGGCAAGGGTGCCTGCCACGCCACCGGCGGCGTTGTCGGCACCTGCGGGGGCGGTGCCGTCACGGCACAGGCGCCCAAGGCCAGGGGCAAAAAGGCCGCCCAGAAGAATCGGGTGAAGTTCAGGGTCATGCTTTGGATTCCTTGTGCGAAGTCCGTGGGGTCCGGCGTGCGGGCCGGGGTGTGGCCCGCCGCCGGGTGATCTCGCCGTGCACCATGCTCAGCGCGTAGCCCGTAAGGCGTTCTACCCACTGGTCCACGGCGCTCGAGTCGGCAAGCTGGGGCGCTATGACTTGCAGCGGGTCGCGCTGCGTCCACAGCTGCATGATCAAGCCCGCCAGCGAGAAGGCGAGCCGGTGCATGTCATCGTCCACCTCGGCCACGTCCATGTGGCGGCACAGCACCTGCACCAATGCCAAGTGGGGCGCGCGGCATTCGCGCTCGATGAGCTCGGGCCACACATGGGTCGGGTCAAGCAGTTCGCGCACATGCAGGCGCAGCGACTGGGTCACGAGGTCGTCGTGCTTGAGCGGCTCCAGAAATCCGCTGAAGTAACTGCGCAGCGCAGCCTCCAGATTCAGGGCCGGATCGGCAAACACCGGGATCAGGTCGCTGCTGCTGCCAAAGGGCTCGTAGAACGTGGCGGTGTACAGCTGCGCCTTGTCGCCGAAGTGGTAAGCGATGGCTGCGACGTTGGTGCCGGCAGCCTCGGCAATGGCGCGCACCGAGGTCTGGGCAAAGCCCTTTTCAGAGAACAGCTGAAGGGCCGCCTGCAGCAGGCGTGCGCGGGTGTCCTCGCCGTCACTGCGGGCGGTGCGCTGGGCTGCGGGAATGAAATGGGCGCCAAAACTCATGGCCCCGGATTAGACCACCAGAATTTAAACAGTTGTTTGAATTACTGGATTTTTCCGAAGCGCGATGCGCCTGCAAATGCAACTATTTGTCACTTCGCCCTGTCCCGGCATAAACCGTTTCAGGGACGCCGCGGCAACCCCATGCCCGCGCCGAACACCGCCAGCCACAGCGCCAGCACGGCATCGCGCTCGGCCTGCAGCGCGGGTGGCATCACCTGGGTTGGCGCCTCGTCCAGCCGCGCCACGTGCTGCACGCGGCGCAGTTCACGGTAGGCATCGGCCGCCGCCGTGCCCACGCCCACGGGCAACAGCCCCACCTGCTCGGCACGCTGCAGCAGCGCGATGTTGCCGACGTTGCCGCGCAGCTCGGGATGGGTTGCGGACTGCGACAACACGAGGTATTGCACCGCGAACTCGGCATCCACCATGCCGCCCGGGCTGTGCTTGACATCGAAGCGCCCGTCCTTGGTGGGATGGGCCGAGCGCACCTTCTCGCGCATCAGCACGATCTCGTCGCGCAAAGCCACCGGGTCGCGTTCGGACGTGATGACAGCCTCGCGCACGGCATCGAACCGCGCCTGCAGCGCATCGCTGCCCATCACAAAACGTGCGCGTGTCATGGCCTGGTGTTCCCAGGTCCAGGCGGTGTTGCTGCCGCGGCGCTGCTGGTAGTTGGCGTAGGCCTCGAAGCTCGTGACCAGAAGGCCCGAGCTTCCATTGGGGCGCAGCGCGGTGTCGATCTCGTACAGGTCGCCCTCGCCGGTCTTCACGGTGAGCCAGTTGATGAGCTTGCGCACAAAGGCCGCGTACACCTCGGGGGCACGTTCGTCATCGTCATCGAACACGAAAACGATATCGAGGTCGCTGCCGTAGCCAAGCTCCTTGCCCCCCAATTTGCCGTAGCCAATGATGGCAAATTGAGGGCTTTCGCGGTGGCGGTTCTTGAGCCGGCTCCAGCACCACTGTGCCGTGATGCGCAGCACGCTGTCAGCCAGCGCAGACAGATCGTCCGCCACCTGCTCGACCGTGATGCGCCGCTCCACATCGCGCGCCAAGGTGCGGAAGGTTTCCGCATGCTGGGCGCGGCGCAGCAGGTTCAGCAGGGTTTCGTCGTCGTCCTCACCGGTGGACTGCAGCGAGGCCCGGCGCACGGTCAGTTCGCGCTCGAAATCCGCCACCACGAAGCGTTCGGACAGCAGCGCATCGCCCGCCAGTTCGTCAATCACGCCGGGGTGCTGCAGCATGTAGCGGGCGGGCCACTTGGCCGCCCCCAGCAGGTGCAGCAGATGCTCGTGCACCGAGGGGCGCTCGAGCAGCAGCGCGAGGTAGCTTTCGCGCCGCAGCAGCGGCTCGAGCCAGCCCACCAGGCGCACCGCCGCGTCTTCATTCACCTTGCCTTCGGCCAGCCAGCGCGCCGTGCGCTGCACCAGGCGGAACAGGCGGTCGCGCGCTTCGTCACGCAGACCTTCGACGCGCGGGTGATTGCGCCATTCGGCCACACGCGCCCGAAACCCCGCAGGCAGTTGCTCAAGCAGCGTTTCCAGTTCGGGCGGCGGTGGCGCAGCCGCCCGGGGGCCTCCGCAGCCGCCGCCGTTGCACTGCTTCTTGCCGCTGCCGCCCAGCAAGGTGTCGAACTCCTGGGCCACCAGCTCGCGGTGCGCATCGAGCTCATGCAGAAAGGCACAGCAGTCGGGGTAGCCCAGGGTAAAGGCGATCCAGGCCAGGTCGTCGTCGCGCGTGGGCAGCACATGGGTCTGCTGGTCATCGAGGTACTGGATGCGGTGTTCCACGCGGCGCAAAAAGACATAGGCCCGCGCCAGCGCATCGGCAGTCTCCTGCGGCATCAGCCCGGCCTGCGCGAGGCGCGGCAAGGCGTCCAGCGTGGGGCGGCGGCGCAGCTCGGGGAACTGCCCGCCGCGCACCACCTGCAGCAGCTGCACAGTGAATTCGATCTCGCGAATGCCCCCGCGCGAGAGCTTCACGTCGTTGGCGCGCTCCGGGTGGCCGGCGCTGCGCTTGGCGGCGTGGTCGCGGATCTGGCGGTGCAGGGAGCGCAGCGCGTCGAACACGCTGTAGTCGAGGTAGCGGCGAAACACAAAGGGCAGCACCACGCCGCGCAAGGCCTGCACTTCGGTGCTGGCAATGCAGTTGCGCGGCGCCACGACGCGGCTCTTGAGCCAGGCAAAACGCTCCCACTCGCGGCCATGCAGCTGCAGGTATTCCTCGAGTGCCGCCAGCGATACCGCCGAAGGCCCTGAGTTGCCATTGGGCCGCAAGGCCAGGTCCACGCGGAACACGAAGCCGTGCTCGGTGGTGTCGCCCACCAGGCCGTACATGGACTTGACGGCGCGCGCAAAGTATTCGTGGTTGGAAATGCGTCCCCGGCCCTCGGCGTTGCCGGCCGTCTCGCCATCGTGCTCATACACATAGATGAGGTCGATGTCGCTGGAGACATTGAGTTCGCGTGCGCCAAGCTTGCCCATGCCGATGATCCACAGCTGCACGGGCTGGCCGTCCGGTCCACACGGCGCACCATGGCGTTCATCCAGTTCCTGGCGGGCCTGCTGGCAGGCGCGGTCCAGGGCAAGTTCGGCCAGCTCGGTCACTGCACGGGTGACTTCGGCCAATGGCGCCTGTTGGTCGCAATCGAGCTGTATCAGCCGCTCCATGACGAGCTGGCGCACCACACGCAAGGCCGTGCCGGTGTCCGAGCCGCGCGCGCGCAGCGCATCGTAGGCCTGCTCCATCGTGGCCAGCACCGGCGGGCCGGGCGGTAGCAGGGGCAAGTCGGCCCCGTAGCGGCGGTGCAGGCGTTGGTAAAACCGCGAGTGCTCGGCCAGCGGACCCTCTGGCCGAGGCTGGTGGCAAGGGGAATCAGCGGAGGGCGACGGCATCTCAGACATCGCAAGGGACCGCATACATAAGGACACTCGTTCGTAGTGAACCCGCACCAGGGCTGCGGGTCATAATTCCTGCCACATTCAATCCCACCATGATCGCTCCCTCCACGCACCCCACCCGCCTGCTGAAATTCGTGGCAGGTCTCGCGCGGTGGTCACTGGGCTTGCTGCTGGCCTTCTGGCTGCTGCTGACCATCGCGTGGGGGGCACTTCATGGCTGGATTGTGCCGCGAATCGGTGATTACCGCCCGCAGCTGGAGGCGCATGCCGCACGGGCCCTGGGGGTTCCGGTCCGGATCGGCGCCCTCACGGCCAAGACCGAAGGATTGATCCCGTCGATCGAGCTCTCGGACCTCACGCTGCTCGATAGTGCAGGCCGCGCGGCATTGCGGCTGCCCCGGGTGGTGGTCGCGCTTTCGCCGCGCTCGCTGCTCAACGGGGGCTTCGAGCAACTTTATATTGAAGAGCCCGATGTGGACGTCCGGCGCGACCCGCAGGGCCGCATCTCGGTCGCGGGGCTTGATTTCACCCAGGAGCAGGGGGACAGCCATGCCGCAGCCGACTGGCTGTTTTCGCAAGGCGAGGTGTTTGTCAAGGGCGGCACCGTGCGCTGGACCGACGAGCAGCGCGGCGCCCCGGAGCTCGCACTTGAAAAGGTGGACTTGCTCCTGCGCAACGGCAACTGGCACCACCACCTGCGGCTGGACGCCACCCCGCCCGAGGCCTGGGGCGACCGCTTCACCCTGGTGGGCCTGTTCCGCGCCCCCCTGCTGCGTGCGCGCGACGGCAACTGGAAGCACTGGAGCGGCCAGCTGTTTGCCCACTTTGCGCGCGTGGATGCGTCCCGGCTGCGCCAGTATGCCGACCTGGGGGTGGAGGTGGCACAGGGCCGCGGCGCGCTGCGCGCCTGGGCGGATGTGCAGCGCGGGCAGATCGTGGGCGGCACGGCCGACCTGGCACTGGCCGACGTCAACGCGACCCTCGGGCCCCAGTTGCAAGCGCTGGCCCTGCCGTCCATCCAGGGGCGGCTCGGCGGCCGGCGCCTGAGCGGAGGTTTTGAGTTCACCACCCAGTCCCTGCATTTCCAGACCGACGACGGCCTCACCTGGCCCGGGGGCAATCTTCGGCTGCTGTATACCGATGCCACCGGCAAGGCGCCCGCGCAGGGCGAGTTCCGCGCCGACCGCCTGGACCTGGCCGCGCTCGCGCAGATCGCCAGCCGATTGCCCCTGGGCGCCACGGCCCACGACGCAGTGCGCACCTATTCGCCCCAGGGCCTGGTGGACGAGATCCAGGCCACCTGGAAAGGCCCGCTCGAAAAACTCCAGCAGTACCAGGTGCGGGGCCGCATCCGCGGGCTGGCGCTGGCGGGCGATGCCGGCGGCGGCGCGCCCACCTACCTGGGCTTGCGCGGTGCCACGGTGGATATCGACATGAATCAAGGCGGCGGCAAGGCGGCGCTGACCATTGCCTCGGGCGCACTGCTGCTGCCCGGCGTGTTCGAAGACCCGGTGCTGCCGCTCGATCGCCTGAGCGCCGACGTGCGCTGGCAGCTGGAAGGCAGCCGCATTGCGGTGCAGGCCAACGATGTGCAGTTTGCCAATGCCGACGCGCAAGGCACGGCCCGCGCCACCTGGCACACCAGTGATCCGGCCAAGGCGCCCCACCTGTCGCGGTTCCCGGGCGTGCTCGACCTCAGCGGTACGCTCCATCGCGCCGACGGCACGCGCGTGCACCGCTACCTGCCGATGTCGATCCCCGCGAACGCGCGGCACTATGTGCGCGACGCAGTAGTCGCCGGCAGTGCGAGCGACGTGCAATTCCGTGTCAAGGGCGACCTGCGTCACCTGCCCTTCAACGACCCCAAGCAAGGCGAGTTCCGCATCGCTGCGACCGTGAAGGATGTGACCTATGCGTATGTGCCACCGAGCTTGCAGCCGGCGGGCACCCTGCCCTGGCCCGCGCTGACCGAGCTTTCGGGCGAGCTGATCTTCGAGCGGTCGTCGATGCAGGTGCGCGGCGCCGTGGGCAGTTTTGCCGGCCGCCAGGGCCTGCGGCTGTCCAAGGTCGACGCGAAGATTCCTGATCTGGCCCACACCGTGGTCAGCGTCAACGCCGATGCCCGCGGACCGCTGCCCGAGCTGCTGGCCCTCATGACCACCTCGCCCCTGGGCCGCATGACGGGCGGCGCGCTCGACCAGGCCAGTGGCGCGGGCAACGCCGACTTCCAACTGCGCCTGTCGCTGCCCATCAGCGACATCAACAAATCCAAGGTCCAGGGCAGTGTGACGATGGCGGGCAACGACCTTCGCATCACCCCTGACACCCCAGCGCTCAGCCGCGTGCGCGGCGTGGTTCAGTTCACCGAAGGGGGCTTTTCGCTCCAGGGCGTGCAGGCCCAGGCGCTGGGCGGCAGCGTAAAGCTGGAGGGCGGCATGCGGTCGCTGCCGGCCAATGCGCCAGCGACCGAGTCGGCGGTGCAGTTGCGTGCCCAGGGCACCGCGACGGCCGAAGGGCTGCAGCAGGCGCCGCTGGGCATGCTGTCGCAGCTGGCACGGCGCGCCACGGGTAGCACACCGTATGCGATGACCTTGGCGTTTCGCCGGGGCGTGCCCGAGGTGCAGGTGTCGACCAGCCTGCAGGGGCTGGCCCTGGCCCTGCCGCCGCCCATGGGCAAGGGCGCTGAAGCCAGCCTCCCTGTGCGGTTTGAAACGCAGGTGGCACGCGAATCCCTTGCAGGGCTCACGCAGGGCAACAACGGCAACGGGCAGGGCGCAGAAGCCCCGCCGCTGCGCGACCAGATCACCCTGGACCTGGGCTCGCTGGGGTCGGCCATGTACGTGCGCGACATCAGCGGGCCGCAGCCCAAGGTGCTGCGCGGCACCATCGGCATCGGGCTGTCGGGTGGCGAATCGGCGCCCATGCCGGCGCAGGGCGTGGGCGCCAACATCAACCAGGGCAAGCTCGATGTCGACGCCTGGGAGGACGTGCTGACACAAGCCACCGCCGGCCCGGAAGCTCCAGGCCGCGCAGCTACGTCCACGACACCGCCCGCGCCCGCCGCACCGGTCATCGCCAACGCGCAAAGCCTCGCACAGGACTACCTGCCCACCACACTCGCCCTGCGCGCGCGTGAACTTACGCTGCAGGGCCGCACGCTGCACAACATCGTCGCCGGCGCATTGCGCGACGGCACCACCTGGCGCGCCAACCTGGATGCCACCGAGCTCAACGGCTACCTGGAGTACCGCCAGCCGGGCGCGGCCGACCACCCCAATGGCCGACTGTTTGCGCGGCTGTCGCGCGTGAACATGCCGCAAAGCGATGCGAACCAGGTCGAGGCACTGCTCGACGAGCAGCCCGGTGCGCTACCCGCGCTGGACATTGTGGTGGACGACTTCGAACTGCGCGGCAAGCGCCTGGGACGCGTGGAGATCGAAGCCCAGAACCGCGGCGGCGATGGCACGCAGCGCGAATGGCGCCTGTCCAAGTTCAACATCAGCGCGCCCGAGGCGATTTTCACGGCCAACGGCAACTGGGCCGTGATGAACGCCGCTGCCGGGGGGCCGCGCACGCCCGAGCGGCGCACGGTGCTTAACTTCAAGCTGGACATCCGCGACTCGGGCGACCTGCTCGCGCGCATGGCCATGCCGGGCGTGGTGCGCCGCGGCAAGGGACGCATGGAAGGCCAGGTGGCCTGGGTGGGCGCGCCTTTCAGCCCGGACTACCGCTCCATGACGGGGCAGATCAACGTGAACATCGAGGCCGGCCAATTCCTCAAGGCCGATCCGGGCCTGGCCAAGCTGCTCAGTGTGCTCAGCCTGCAGTCCCTGCCGCGGCGCCTGACGCTCGATTTTCGTGATGTGTTCAGCGAAGGCTTTGCGTTCGACTTCGTGCGCGGCGACGTGCGCATCGAACAGGGCGTGGCCACCACCAACAACCTGCAGATGAAGGGCGTGAATGCGGCCGTGCTGATGGAGGGCAGCGCCAACATCGACCATGAGACGCAGGATCTGCGCGTGGTGGTGGTGCCCGAGATCAACGCGATGACCGCATCGCTGGTGGCCACGGCCATCAACCCGGTGATCGGCCTGGGCAGTTTCCTCGCGCAGGTGTTCCTGCGCGGGCCGCTTATCGAGGCCGCCACGCAGGAGTTCCGCATCGACGGCACCTGGTCCGACCCCCGCGTCGTGCGCGTGCCGCGCCGCGGGCGCGAGGCCGCCCCGCCCGGCGCCGACGCCCCGCCCCGCAACAGCAGCCC
>SDXZ01000350.1 GCA_004210805.1 Acidovorax sp. | reverse complement strand
CACCCCACGGCCTTCACGTAGTCACCGAAGTACTGCGCGCCTTCCTCGAAGTACGCCAGGTCCTTGTCGGGCAGGTTGCGCTGGTTCATCTCGGCGTCCTTCTTGGCCAGCTCGATGAAATGGGTGCCGATGGCGTTCCCCACCCCGCGCGAGCCGGAGTGCAGCATCACCCACACGGACTGGTGTTCGTCCAGGCAGATCTCGATGAAGTGGTTACCCGTTCCCAGTGTTCCCAGGTGCTTGTAGTTGTTCGTGTTCTTGATGCGCGGGTGCGCTTCGCAGATCTCGTCGAATTCATGAACCAGGCCGGCCCAGGCGCGGTCGGTCTCGGTCGGCGGGGTATCCCAGCTTCCCTTGTCGCGACCGAAGCGCTTGGGCGTCATCCCTACCGGCACGGCGCGCTCGATGGCGGCACGCACGCCAGACAGGTTGTCGGGCAGGTCGCTGGCGGTCAGCGTGGTCTTGCACGCCATCATTCCGCACCCCAGGTCCACACCCACTGCAGCGGGGATGATGGCCTTGAGTGTGGGCACGACCGAGCCGATGGTGGCGCCGATCCCCAGGTGCACGTCGGGCATCACCGCCACGTGCTTGAACACGATGGGCAGGCGCGCAATGTTGCGCAGCTGGTTCTTGGCTTCTTCTTCCACGGGAACGCCGTTCGTCCACATCTTTACGGGGACGCCGTTAGGTACTTCGAGTTGTTGGTAGGTGGTCATATTGTTCTTTCGTCTTGTCTTCTTTGCCGTTCATTGAACCATTCCGCGTGCTGCGGCCTGGGCATAGTTCTTGAGTTCGTCGTCGTGCTTCACCTGGCGGATGAAGGCGTCCATGTGCGCCTGCAGTTCCTTGGGCCGCCCCAACCGCACGCCCTCGTGGCCGATCCCGTGCAATGCCGATTCCTGTGCCGCCCTGAACGGCATCGTCAGCATCTCGCAGAACACCTGCCACATCGCGTCGCGCCATTCAGGGATGTCCTTGGCGTTCCAGAACGTGGGCCACACGTCAAACCACATGTAGCTCACAAAGTACAGGCGGTCGCTTCGACTCCCGATGGGGCTCGGCCCGGTGTCCAGGCGCGGGCCGAGGCAGTCGCGCCACAAGGTGGGCAGGGCCCGCATCATGCGCATCGCGTCGGCCAGCGGCACGGACGGGTCGTTCACCATGTGCGGGATGTCGCCCGCGTTGTTGCTCATCACATGGTTCAGGCCCATACCCACCTGCTCGTCGCTGTAGGGCGCCAGGTCGGTGCCCGCGTTGGCGAACAGCACGGTCTGGATGTGCGTCCACTGCAGCGGCGTGGCGTTGAATTCGGGCTCGTCGATCAGCCAGTACCACTCCTGCCCGCTCTTGTCGGGCACGGGGCGGTCGAACAGATAACGCAGGGCTGCGCTATAGACCGCCGGGTCCAGGTTTATCGACTCGCAACTCACCGGCGTCTCCTTGCGGTTCGCGCGCCTTTCACGTGCGGTCAGTTTCTTTGCTTTCATCTCGATTTCTCTTTCTTCATGAGAATCAACGCATCTTCACCAGTCCGTTCAGCACCTGGTCCAGGCCACCAAACACCGAGATCTTGTCGATCCGCTCGGCCACCCGCTCCAGCGTCTCCAGCTCCTTCATGCGCAGGGCGACGGGGTTGTCCTCCATCACCTTGGCGGTGTTGAGCAGCGACCGCGTGGCGGCGGTTTCCTCGCGGCGGCGGATCACGTTGGCCTGGGCCTGCTTTTCCGCCTGCACCACCTGGGTCAGGATGGTCTTCATCTCGCCGGGCAGCACGATGTCCTTCACGCCTACGCTCTCCAGTTGCATGCCGTACGGCTGCAGCTTGGTGGCCAGGTGCGCGGTCACCACCTCGTCGATCACCGTCTTGTTCTCCAGCAGCTCGTCGAGCGTGCGGGTGCCCACGGCGGCGCGCAGCGCAAACTGCAGCTCGCGGTACAGGTAGTCGGCAGGCTTTTGCAGCTGGGCAAAGGCTTGCAGCACATTGGT
>SDXZ01000171.1 GCA_004210805.1 Acidovorax sp. | reverse complement strand
TCTTCCTGGCCCTCCATCCGCACGTCGGCGTGCTGCACCCCGGTCCAGAACGCCAGGGTGCCGCTGCTGGCGCTTTGCATGACTTCGAACTGACCCGTGCTCCCCTTGCGAAAGCGCAGCGCGCCCTGGTGCTGGGCAGCAGACACCTCACCCGCGCCTTGCACGGTGGCGCCATTGGGCGGGAAGAAGGTGGCGGGGTCGTGTTGCGTGGCGATGCCGTCGAGCGGCTCGGGGTTGCCATTGATGTAGTCGTTGGAGATCCGCTCGCGCGTGCGCAGGAATTCTTGAAACGAGGAGGCGGGCTGAACGGGCAGATCATTGCGTGCATTCATAGGTGGTGCTCCTTTTGTCAGACCGGCGCCGGAACAGCGTTGAGCGTGGTCCCAGCGGGTGTGTACCCTGGCTTACGCCAGCCTAGTGCGCGTGCCGCCGCGGGGTGTAGGAGGTGCGGCTTGCGGGGCGTCGGAAGGGGGCGGCGTTCTGCCACGCAGTAGACCGCGCGAGGCCGCGCTGTCACAGACCGCAGGGAGTTCTGCAGGCCATCCCTAGGAGTGGATCGATGACGTCGGGTCAGCACCGTCGCCCACCTCGGCCCCTGTGCTACGGCACAAACACCACCGACCGCTCGGCGCACTCTGCCTCCCCAGGCGGCTGCCACAGGTCGCTGGCCAGCTCAAAGATGTGCGGGGGCACCACCATCGAGAACGTCTCTCCCTGCTCGGCATTGCGCCGCAACACGCGTTCGCGGCGCACCTCGCGCGGTGCGTCGAGCACGTACACCGTCATGGCATCAGCCCACAGCCCCATGCGCGCATAAAAGGCGTCGCGCTGGTGCTGCTGGATCAGTCCCACCTCCAGCACCACATCGCCGCCGGCGGCCAGCACGGCTTCGGCGGTTTTCCAGATCTGCTCCAGGCAGCGCAGGGTGCGGGGGATGTACCAGGCCATCACATCGGCCGTATCGGGCCGGTCGGGTGAAAACAGCGTGGCCATCCAGTCGTCCAGATTGAGCGGCACGGCGCGGTGCTGCTGCACCAGCTGGCGGACGAAGGTGGACTTGCCTGCGCCCACCGGGCCGATGACCAGGTGAATGCGGGGGGATGTGCCTGCAACGGCTGCGGGGCCGGTGTGGGTTGAGGCGGTGTGCATGAGAAAAGGCTCCAGAAATGCAAAAAGCCCTCTCTGCAAGCAGGGAGAGCTTTTCATAGGGCGGACGAAAAAAAGCCCTCAACGGTGGTGGAGGGCTTTGCGGTCGCTCCGATCCAAAGGATCAGAGGCGAGGTTGGCAGTGTAGGTGGCCGGCGCTGGCTGCGTCAACCCGCGGGCCGTTGGGGTGTGACAAACGCCAACCTGCCCTCAGGGCGCTTTGGCTGCCGCGATGTGCCGCTGAAAGAACGCCAGCACCTGCGCGTTGAAAACCTGGTGAAAAGCCACCCGGTCGAACCCCGCGGCATCGCGACAGATGCCGGGCACTGCCTCAGTCAGCGCTGGCGAGCAGGGCGCCAGAAAGGCAAAATGCCCCGCGTTGGCGGCCAGGTGCCAGTCGGGCGCGCTGGGCAGGCCCTGGCGCACGGTCTCCACGCTGTGCAGCGTGACGCCATCGCCACCCAGGGCCGAGGCCCACAGCTGGACGGGGGTTTTGACCTGCCACAGGCCCTTGGCATCGAACACGCTCAAGGGGTCGACGATGACGGCCGCCCGAATGCGCGGGTCCGGCGCGGGCGTGGCGGGGATTTCCTTGCGCCGAATCTCGCCGCACAAGGGCCGGGTGGATAGCGGCGAGCACAGGTCTTGCCGCGACGTCCAGTCCGGCACGGCGCCGATGGCCACCAGGCCCGTGTAGCCGCCGCGTGAAAAGCCGAAGAAACCGACCTTGTTCGCATCCAGCTGCGCGCGCTGGGGCCACGCGTCCAGCATGTAGTCCGTCAGCCGCTTCATGTCCACCGGCCGCGTGGCAAAGGCCGACAGGTGGCCCTGGCGGCTCAGGTCCTGAAAGTTGTCGCCCGGGTGGCTGATGGCGGCCACCACATAGCCCGCATCGGCCAGCGTGGCCGCCGTGTCGTGGTGCCCCAGGGCCGAGCCGCCCGCGCCGTGCGACACCACGACAAGCGGCAGGCTTTGGCCGGCAATGGGGCAGTCGCGCGTGCCCTGCAGCACCGCTGGAGCCAGGTCGATGCGGCCCGGCGGCGCGCTGCAGGGCGACCACACGGCGCCGCGCAGCGCGGGCCCGTCCTTGTCTGCAGGCACCTCGATAAAGGCAAAGCCCGCAGCCTGGGTCAGGGTGGTGGCGCAGCAGAGCGCTGCGGGCAAAAGGGAACGAAAGAGCCAGCGAAAACGGGTCATAGGGAGGTGGTGGGTCGGATGGGAATCAGCAGGTCGGTGCGCAGGTCTGCCTGCGCGGCGTTGCGGGGGGAGTTGAGGTAGTGCTCCAGCGTGGGGCGGTCGTCCGGTTCGTAGCCGCTGGCCGGGAGCCAGCGGGTGTAGATGGCCGCCAGCGCCGCGTTGATGCGCGTGTAGGGGCCGGTGAGCGTGTGGCGTGCATACAGGCCTGCCGGGATTTCCAGCCGTTCCAGCCCGCCATCTGCCGCCGGGAGCGGCTCTGGCAGCACCACCGCTGCGTAGTAGCGAAAACTGCCGCCCGTGTCCTGCGGGTCTCCGCACGATGCGCCCAGCCGGTGGGTTGCACGCTGGCCGCACTGCAGGTACAGCCGCCGCTGCGTGTGGGGGATGGTGGAGGGCGGCCCCTGGTGGCGCAGCGCATGCAGGCGCTGCGCCGGGCGCTCGACGATCTGCACGGCCAGCGTTGGCTCGGCCTCGGCGTGCACGCGTCCGGCGCCTGGATCAAGGATGAGGCGGTGCATATCCTGCTGGAACGCCCGCGGCGATTGCCCGGTGAACTGGCTGAATGCGCGGGTGAAGGCCTGCGGGCTGTCGTAGCCCACCTCCAGTGCCACCTGGGTGATGCTCTGCCCGCCTTGCTCCAGCAGCCGCGTGGCCACGGCCAAGCGCACGCGGCGCACCGTAGCGGCCACGGTTTCGCCCGCAATGCTGCTGTAGACGCGGTGAAAGTGAAAAGGGGAAAAGTGGGCAATGGCGGCCAGATCCTCCAGCCGATGCGCTGCCAGCGGGTGCGCCACGATGTGGGCGATCACGCGGGCCACGCGTTCGCGGTAGTGCTGATCGGCGCTCTGGTCCAGGCTCATGGCCGCAGAGTGTGCCGCAGCTTGAGCGCCGGTACTTAGCCGATCTTGCTACTTTGTGGCCTGGTGCCGCAGTAGCGCTGTGCTACTTAGAGCGGCTAACA
This sequence comes from Acidovorax sp., assembly GCA_004210805.1. GTDB lineage: Bacteria > Pseudomonadota > Gammaproteobacteria > Burkholderiales > Burkholderiaceae_C > Acidovorax. Next base: position 8,961 of record SDXZ01000171.1, on the reverse strand, counting down.
AAAATCAGCGAAGCAGTTCTGGCTAGGCGCTACGTCGCAGGCAGTACGAGCAGTACGACAAGACGCGTCAACAACGCCAGAAGAGTTTTGTTAGCTGCTCTTATTGCCCAAACACCAGCGCCTGGTGCGCCCCCACACCCGCCAGCACCCCTTCGGCAGACGCCAGCGTGGCGTTGTGCCGCATCAGCGTGGCGTCGCCCGCGGCATACACGCCGGGCACCGTGGTCATCTTGTTGGCATCGGTGCGGATGCACGGGCCCATCGGGCCCTCGTCCAGCGCGCAGCCCAGTTGTTCTGCCAGCGGGCTGGCGGGGCTTGTCGTGGCGGCAACGTACAAAGCGTCAATCGGCACCAGGCGGCCATCAGCGCCGTCATGGGCCAACAGGCGCACGCCGCTCAACGCCCGGTCAGGCCCCTCCAGCGCGGCAATACGCGCAGGCTCCACCGCAATGCCCAGCGCCAGCAGCCGCTGGTGCTCGCTGTCCTCCAGCGTGGTTTCGCCATTCAGGAAGAGGGTGGTCGGCCCCCAGTCCGCAATCAGCTGCGCGTGCATGCCCGACTGCGGCGAGTGGTACAGCACGCCCAGCCGCTGTCCCGCAAACTCATACCCGTGGCAATACGGACAGTGCAAAACGGACGCACCCCAGCGCTCGCGCAGGCCTGCAATGTCGGGCAGGCCATCCTTCACGCCAAAGGCCAGCACGAGCTTGCGGGTGGTCAATGGGGTCAGTGCACCCGCGCCATCGTCCAGCACCACGTCAAAACCGCTGGGCGATGCAGCCGAAGCAGCCGTGGTATCGGCGCTGTGCTGCGCCGTGGCCGACACCACCGTGCCCTGGCGAAGCGTGACCGTGGGGTAGGCCAGCAGCTTGCGGCGCGCCTGCTCGATCATCGCCAGCGGCGGTTCGCCGTCTTGCCCAAAGAACCCGTGCGACGCGGCGGCAAACCGGTTGCGCGGCTTGCCTGCGTCCACCACACACACGCGCCGCCGCGCCCGCGCCAATTGCATCGCGGCCGACAGGCCCGCAAAGCTGCCACCAATCACGATGGCGTCGTGGTCATAAGTGTTCATGTGAAAAGTCCTTGTGCGCGTGGCCCCTGGCCACCATGCGTTCATGAAACTGGGCAGACAACTGCGCCAGCGTGACCTCGCCCAGCCGCGTCAGCAGCACCTGCTCCGCCGCCTCAAAGGCATCTGAAAGGGCGTCGTTCACCGCTTGCTCAACTGCGCAGCCAGGGCTCTCCACCCTGTTGCCCACCGCCAGCAGCGTGGGCGCGCCCAGTGCTTCATGAATGTCGCGCAGCGTGATGTCCGCCAGCGGGCACGACAGCACCCACCCACCGCCATGCCCCTTGGCCGACGAAACAAACCCCGCATACCGCAGCCCCGCCATCAGGCGGCGGACCACGACCGGGTTGGTCTGCATCGCCTGCGCCAGCGATTCGGACGTGGCGGGGCCATCCATCTCTGCCATGTGCAGCAGCGCGTGGAGGACGTTGGAAAGGCGGCTATCTCGTTTCATGCAACATTCAAAGTTGCGTGATGTTAGCATGCAGCCGCAAACCGTGCTGGAGCACGAACGTATGACTACTGAATTGATAGCTGCTAGCGCTTGATGAATAAGCGCTAGAGGCCAATTTGGCTTGATTTCTGTCAGCCGTTGCCCGCCCCCCAACCGCTCGGGTTGAGCCTGTCGAAACCCTGCGCTGCGCTGGCAACCCCGTTGGACAAGCTCAACGCAAAAGCGCCGTATCCACCACACGCCACACACCATGACCCATCCCACCGCTTCCGCCTTCACCGACCCCGCCGCCGTCGCCCGCTACGCCGAAGGCCCGCGCCGCAACGTGCCCGGCTACGACAGCCTGCTGCCCATGGTCCGCATCCTGCTGGCCGAGCGCGTGCCCGCCGACGGCCGAGTGCTGGTGGTGGGCGCAGGCGGCGGGCTGGAGCTGGAGGACATGGCGCGGGCGCACCCCGGCTGGCGGTTCGACGGCGTGGACCCCAGCCAGCCCATGCTGGACCTGGCCGCGCAGCGGCTGCAGAGCGCGGGCGTGTCAGGCGACCGCGTGGCGCTGCACCATGGCTACGTGCAGGGCGCACCGGCCGGGCCGTTCGATGGCGCGACGTGTTTGCTGACTTTTCACTTTGTGCCGCGCGAGGAGCGTGCGGCCATGGTGGCCGAGATCCGTCGGCGGTTGAAGCCCGGGGCGCCGTTTGTCGCGGTGCATCTGAGCGTGGCCGATGGCGCTGCTGGCGGTGATGGCGGGGCAGGGGAGCGCGACCTTTGGCTTTCGCGCTATTCGGAATTTCAGGTGGCATCTGGCATGGCGCCGGAGATGGCAGACAGGGGGCGGGCCAAGGTGGCGGCGGAGCTGGCCGTGCTGACGCCGGGTGAGGACCAGGCGATTCTTCGCGAGGCCGGGTTCAGCGACGTGCGGATGTTTTATATGGGGTTTGCGTTCAGGGGTTGGGTGGGGTACGCGTAGTTAAGGTGCGACTTACTTCTCGCCGTGATTCGAAACACAGGAGTGAACCGCACAGTTGCAGATGGGACCGTGCCGCCCTGAAGCGGAGTTACTTGCGGCGTTTCGACATCAAATACCCAATCGGTACGGGCTTGAACTGCGTCTTCTTTATTTTGCGCCGCTGCTCTAAGCGGAGCTGCTCGTAATCGATTTCTCCAATTACGTAGTAGTCGCTCACACCGCCTTTAACTTGTACTACATCGCGTGCATAGTCCTGGCTCGCCGGTGCCCTGATTCGGCTGTCACCGTAAGTGCGATTGTTAGCCTGTATGACAAATGCATGCAGGTCATTCGCGGATGATTCGACTAGCGATGCGAATGTTTTGGTATCTGGGTTCCATTCAAGGGCAAACAAAGCATCGACCTCGCCTCGCAGTTCCCGTCGGTGAGAGATGTCAGTGAGGTCACTGCAGATGAGTACCGAAAAGAAAAAGCCACGATGGGCATAGACTGTTGGTTTGGCACGTGCCCCAGTGGGTTTGAACAGCCTATTTGACGTGCCGAGCAGTTTCTTTAGCTCAAAGCGTTCGCCATGAGCTGGTTCAAATTTGGGCTGCAAGACCACAATACTGCTAGCGTATCCCGGCCAGAACGTAGTTAGCGATACGAGGCAGTCGTTTCGAAGCTTCCGCGTTGCACGATCTCGGTGGTATTCAACGCCGGCAAGCAAAGAAACTCCATTCATCGCAAGCTTGCGGGCCGCGCGCAGCGCCCATCTGAGTGGAACACTCAACTCGGGCATGACGATGTAGTCGGGAAGCTTCGGCTCTTTCAGTATGCGGTTTATGAGGCTGTTAAACGCGATGTAGCGGTGCACGGACCGATCTTGCTTACTCTTTGCTGCTGCCTCCCACTGTTTCGTCGTTGTTCCAAGACTAGTAACTGCAATTCGCACTCGTGGTCTTGCTCGCCCTGTTGCGGAGAAGTGGGCGAGGGGTGAATCGCCTAGATTTGGTTGAAATCCCAACGAGCCTTGGGATGCCACTTCTGCGCCTCTCAGAAATCGTATGACGTTGCGAAATAAAGCTGGATCGGACAATACAACCGGCGCAACTAGGCCAATCTCGTCGATCCGAAGCGGCCGCGTCGGGAATGCTAACGCTGGCCAATGTGGCATCTTCAGATCGGTGGCATTCACTCTAAATTTCCGTATTGCGCCGAGTCGAAGCTGACGACGAACTTCAATTTCCCTCGGGACTTTGGGCCCCGCCTCATCGGTGTGCTGGTCTTGAAACCAGTATTCCTTGTAAGGACGACGGCCCCAATCCGCCAGCAATACCTGCATGACCAGTGTTTGAAGTCCCCGAAAAGTCGACGGTATCCTCAAGCTGGGACTTAGCGTCTTGAGCTTTCTGAGCACCCCCAAATAGCCTGGGCTCAAACTTACCGACTTTGAGGTTGCGGCTTGTAGACCAGCCTGTAGCAATGCCAATGCGTACTGCTGCAAGCACAGGTCGAACGCACTTCTTTTATCTCGCTCACCTAGAACCGAGGTCTTGATCAATAGCTCGCCAATTGCCGAAATCTCAGTAATCAGGCCCTTGGCTTCCTTCATATCACCACAGCTGAGCATTAATCCGAACACACGCGGGATGTAGCCGAAAAAATCGAAAAACCCTGTGGGGGTAACGATGTGCCGGGTGACTAACCCGTAAAACTCGTTGCGTACTGGTCGCCAAGAAGTTTGATGCAGGTCCGCTGCATAGGTCTCGATATCACTAAGTAGTAGAGAGAAACCTAGGCGCCGTACTGACACCGCATCGGCTTTGCGAAGTGCGTCTGCCTGCAGCGCTGCATTTGGCGTGGCGAGCAGCGCTCGTGAGGCCATCGCGATCCCGGAAGATGGCACTGCTGGCAACAGACGGTACTCGCTTGACTGCTGGCGAATTTGATCGCGTATGTGATGCACGAGATCGGCGCCATGTGCTGACGAAAGTGCAAAAATTTTCTGCTTCGGCCCAGCAAAAACTAACTCTGAGTCTTTGGCATACGGAAGGTGCAAAGTTAAAGAGTCAGGAGCCCCTTCATTTTTTTTGACTTTGACGATAGGTGACAGTGCTGCGGCAATTCGTCTGGTGACTCGTTGTGCGCCGAGATCAGATTCATCGGCCTTCAATACTAGAAAGATGTCGTCCACGTATCGCCCGTAATAGATGGGGCTCAGCTTCTCGACAATCGCTTTATCAAACTCGGTGAGCAAGACATTCGCAATGATTTTCGATGCAGACAAACCTACTGGGATAGCACCCTCGGGCCGTTCTTTAAAGTCAGGCGTTGCTTTGTACCAAGTTGAAATGGCGCCCAGGAGAAGTTTTGTGAATTGGCGTTCCCCCCGCGTTAACGGAAGGTCAATGGCTTCCAAGAACGATGGCCGTAGGAGAAATTGTGGCGATACGCGATGGTAAAACCGTTCGATGTCCATCGTGATCGCTAGGATGCTCTTTCCGGCCTCGAGAGACGCTTCCATTGCAGCCAGGCCACCCTCCCGCCACTCGCGATAGGCAGAAAAGTAGGGTGCGAAGAGACCGGGGGTTGAAAGGTTGACCCCAGCGGATTCAGTTCGCTTGTCTTTCGGTGTAGACCAAGATCGCCGTAGTCGATTGCCGAACGACCTGTTGAGATCGAGCGATGCGTCAAACAACTGGCCAACATGCAGAATCCACAGGGCCGAAATTACTTGGAAGTCAACAGTCGGTCGAATGACCAAGCGAAGTGACGCCCCAGCCCGCTTCTCTCCGGCCTCGGTAAAGCGACGCTCCCAATCCTCGCTGGGATTTAGCGCACGGAAATGGCCCTCATTGTTCAAATCCCATGCGGCGCAATCAACGGACTTTGGCAAATAGGCGTAGTCACCAATGAAGGTCCCGTCGAGATGCCAGTCTGATTTTGGCTCTTTAAGTCTGCTGCGAAGTCGCCTCAAGTTTTTATCAAGGGATTGCTCGTATCTGGTGAAGGCCAGCGCGTGGAAGTGCGTGTTTTCATAGAACGCTTCTGCCTTAGCCTTTCGATACGCGATGTAAAGATTGCCAAGGCTGAACATGTCTCCCTCAGTTGTGCTCATAAGTCGCTCTTCTTATTTTGGATCGACGCAATAGACAAGATCGGTTTTCACGACGCTGTCTTGCCATGAAGCAAAGCCTCGGCAACAGAAGACCTATTTTTTCTGACGCCATGCCTCACACTATTGTGAACGACGCCTTCAGCCTGCACGAGACATGCTTCGTTCGAGCATGGACTTCCGCAGGGAAGTGCCATTCAATATTTGTCTAATGTTTTCTTCTTCCAACTTTCCACCGGCTGCAGGGTCTTTGAATTAGGTCAAAGTTCAGTCTTGCCCGGCCAAAGTAGACCGCATAGCATCCCTGTCAAGCACCCACCCCCATGAGGTGCTGCACAAAAACATGACAGGAGACAAGCCTTGCCATCCACCCGCTGGAGTCACTGCGGCACCGAAGACCTGGACGTCTTGCAGGCCATCTTCTGGTCCGCTGGCGCGTCACGCAATGCGCTTGCGCAGCGCCTCGCCTATTCCAAGAGCAAGGCCAACGCCATGGTCGCGGCGCTGCTGGACGAAGGCCTGCTCGACGAGGTGGGCCTGCAGGAATCCTCTGGCGGCCGGCGTGCCGAAACCCTCCGTTTGAGCGAAACCCTGGGCGTGGTGATTGGCGCCGACCTGGGCGCGACCAGCATGCAGGTCGCGGTGATGCGGCCCGACATGACGGTGCTGGCGCGGCACCGCGAGCCCATCGACGTACGCCAAGGCCCGGGCGTGATCCTGGCGCGGCTGCGGGGGCTGATGCGTGAGCTGCTGGCGCGCTGCGGGATGCAGGCTTCTCAAGTCATCGCCATCGGTATGGGTGTGCCGGGGCCGGTGGATTTTGAAAGCGGCCAGCTGGTCAACCCGCCGCTGATGCCCGACTGGGACGGCTTTTCCATCCGCGACTATCTGCGCGAGGCGTTTGCCGCGCCGGTGTTTGTGGACAACGACGTGAACCTGATGGCGCTGGGCGAGCTGTGGCGGCTGCAGCGCAATCTGCCCAACTTCTTGGTGATCAAGGTGGGCACGGGCATTGGCTGCGGCATCGTCTGCCACGGGCAGGTGTACCGGGGCGCCAATGGGTCGGCCGGTGATGTGGGCCACATCTGCGTGGACCAAAGCGGGCCGCGCTGCCACTGCGGCAACCAGGGCTGTGTAGAGGCGATGGCCGCCGCACCCGCCATGGCGCGCATGGCGATGGAGGCCGTGGAGCGCGGCGAGAGCGCGATGCTGGCCGAGCGCCTGCAGGCCACCGGCACGCTGACCACCGAGGACGTGGCCCAGGCCAGCCGGGCGGGCGATGTGGCGGCCAACGCGATCATCCAGCGCGCGGGCAGCCTGGTGGGCCAGATGCTGGCGTCCATCGTGAACTTCTTCAACCCGTCGCATGTGTTCATTGCGGGGCGGGTGACGGACATGGGGCCGCTGTTCCTCGCGTCGGTGCGGCAGAGCGTGTACCACCGGTCGCTGGCGCTGTCCACGCGGCACCTCGAAATTCAATACGCGCCGCTGGCCGACGATGCGGGCGTGGTGGGCGCAGGCGTGCTGGCCATGCAGGAAAGTTTGGTGCGGTCTTCTTCACGCCCGACCGCAGCGGTTGGCGTTGCAACGGCAGGAGCGATGCGATGAGTGTTGCTGTTGAGTTTCGCAATGTGACCAAAGAGTTTGGCCCGGTGCGCGTGCTGCACGGCGTGGGCTTTGCGCTGCAGCCGGGCCGGGTGTACGGCCTGCTAGGCGAGAACGGCGCGGGCAAGTCCACGCTGATGAAGATTCTGGCGGGGTATGAGAGCCCCACCACCGGCGAGGTGGTGGTGGACGGCGCGGTGCGCGCCCCGGGCGGCGGCTCGCGCGCGGCCGAGGCGCAGGGCATCGTGCTCATCCACCAGGAGTTCAACCTGGCGGACGACCTGACGATTGCGCAGAACATCTTTCTGGGCCATGAGATCAAGAAGGGCCCCTTCCTGGACGACAAGGCGATGCGCGAGAAGACGCGCGCTGCCTTGGCACAGGTGGGTTTGCCGCTGGACCCGGACACGCGGGTGCGCAAGCTCATCGTGGCTGAAAAGCAGCTGGTGGAGATTGCCCGTGCGCTGGCCCGCAATGCGCGCCTGCTCATCATGGACGAGCCCACCGCCACGCTGACCCCCGGCGAGACGGAGCGCCTGTTTGCGCTGATGGCCGGGCTCAAGGCCGCGGGCGTGACCATCATCTACATATCGCACAAGCTCGACGAAGTGGAGCGCACCACCGACGAGGTGGTGGTGATGCGCGACGGCCTGCTGGTGGCGCGTGAGCCCACGGCCAGCGTGACGCGGCGGCAGATGGCCAACCTGATGGTGGGTCGCGAACTGGCCGATTTGTTCCCGCCCAAGCTGCCCGCGCCTGCGGGTGGAGAGCCCGCCATTCAGGTGCGCGGCCTCTCGGTACCGGGCTGGGCCGAGGATGTGAGCTTTGACGTGCGGCGCGGCGAGATTCTGGGCTTTGCCGGGCTGGTGGGCGCTGGCCGCACGGAGCTGTTTGAAGGCCTGCTGGGACTGCGCCCGCGCTCGGCGGGCACGGTGGAAATTGCTGGCAAACCCGTGCAGCTCAAGAGCCCGCGCGATGCGGCGCGCCATGGACTGACGTACCTGAGCGAAGACCGCAAGGGCAAGGGCCTGCACGTGCACTTCAGCCTGCGGCCCAACCTGACGCTGATGGCGCTGGAGCGCTACGCCAAGCCCTGGCTCGACCCGGCGGCCGAGCAGGCTGCGCTGCGCGATGCGGTGCAGGAGTTCGGCATCCGCACCGGGTCGCTGGACGTGCGCGCGTCGTCACTATCCGGCGGCAACCAGCAAAAGCTGGCGCTGGCCAAGGTGCTGCACCCCGGCCCCAGTGTGGTGGTGCTGGACGAGCCCACGCGCGGCGTGGACGTGGGCGCCAAGCGCGAGATCTATCACCTGGTGCAGCGCCTGGCAGAGCAGGGGCTTGCTGTTGTGGTGATTTCGTCTGAACTGATGGAGCTGATCGGCCTGTGCCACCGCGTGGCGGTGATGCGCGCCGGGCGGCTGCAGACCACGCTCCAAGAGCCAAATTTGACCGAAGAGGAGTTGATCGCACATGCCACAGGTACCCGCTGAAAACGCACCCACCGCAGCGGCTGCCGCAGCACCCGCTGTGCCCGGTGCAGGCCGCCACGGCGGCGCCACGGCTTGGTGGGGCAAGCTGCACGGCCTGGGCCCGGTCATCGGGCTGGTGCTGCTGTGCATTGCCGGCACGCTGCTCAACAGCAACTTTGCTACTTACGACAACGTGATGAACGTGCTCACGCGCACGGCCTTCATCGGCATCATCGCGGTGGGCATGTGCTTTGTGATCATCTCGGGCGGCATCGATTTGTCGGTGGGGTCGATGGCGGC
>SDXZ01000349.1 GCA_004210805.1 Acidovorax sp. | reverse complement strand
ACGCACATTCGTGTCAAACCGCCAAAGCGTTCCAAACTCGGAAAGAAGAAAAACCGTTCACGCTGAGCCTGTCGAAGCGCTGCGCAAGGCTTCGACAAGCTCAGCCCGAACGGTATGGGTTGTTGAACGACGGAGCGCGAACCCGTGTGAAATCGCCAAAGCGCTCCAAGCTCGGAAAGAAGAAAAACCGTTCACGCTGAACTCGTCGAAGCGCCGCGCGAGGCTTCGACAGGCTCAGCCTGAACGGTGTGCGGTACTGTGTGATGGACGGCGAATGAGCGTGGGATCGACAAAGCGTCCCAGGCTCAGGCGAGCAGATCGCTCAGCGTGCGCGCGATGACCTTGGTGGCGCGGCGCAGATCCTCGAGCTGCAGGCGCTCGTCTGCACGCTTGGCGTGCGATTCGAGCACGGTGCGCGGGCCGGAACCGTAGATCACGCCCGGGATGCCGCGCTCCACATACAGGCGCACATCGGTGTACAGCGGCGTGCCCACGGCGGGCACGGGCTCGCCCATAACGGCCTGTGCATGCTTCTGGATGGCGTTCACCAGCGGTGCATTGCCCGCCAGCGGCGTCATCGCATTGGCCAGCAGCAGGCGTTTGATGTCGACCGTGATGCCGCTGCGTTCGCCCGCGGCCTGCGCGATCACGCGGCGGATGGCGGCTTCGACCTCGACCGGGTTTTCTTCGGGGATCATCCGGCGGTCCAGCTTGAACATCACCTTGCCGGGCACGACGTTGGTGTTGGTGCCGCCCTCGATGCGGCCCACGTTCAGGTACGGGTGCTTGATGCCTTCGACCTTGGACGTGACCTTCTTGTACTCGTCGTTCTGCGCATACAGCGCGTTCAGGATGTGCATCGCGCCCTGTAGTGCGTCCACGCCGGTGTGGGGCACGGCAGCGTGGGCCATCTTGCCGTGCACGGTCACTTCCATCTGCAGGCAGCCGTTGTGGGCGGTGACCACTTCGTAGCTGAAGCCGGCGGCGATCATCAGGTCAGGCTTCGTCAGTCCCTTTTGCAGCAGCCAGCCGGGGCCGAGCTCGCCGCCAAACTCCTCGTCGTAGGTGAAGTGCAGTTCCACCGCGCCCCGCGCGGGCTTGGCAACGGCTTCGAGCGCGCGCACCGCGAAGGTGAAGCTTGCAAAGTCGCTCTTGCTCACGGCGGTAGCGCGGCCGTACATGGCACCGTCCACAATTTCGGCGCCGTAGGGGTCGTGCGTCCAGCCTTCGCCCGGGGGCACTACGTCGCCGTGGGCGTTCAGTGCGATGGTCTTGCCGCCGTCGCCCTGCGCACCGTACTGCCGGCGCACGATGAGGTTGGTGATGGACTCCATGCCATAGGCCAGCACATCGGCTGCCGGCACTGCGTGCTTTTCAGCGGTGAAGCCGAACTCGGTCAGCAACTGGGCGGTGCGCTCTGCGTGGGGAGCGTTGTTGCCGGGCGGGGTGTCGGTGGGTACGCGCACCAGGGCCTGGAGAAAGCGTACTTCCTCGTCGAAGTGCTGGTCGATCCAGGCGTCCAGCGCTGCGTAGTACTGGGTGTTGTTGTTCGTTGTCATGGTTGTTGTTCCTCTGCAAGTTGGCGCAGGACCTGGGTGAAGGCGTCCACGGCCAGCTGCATGTCGTTGTTGGTGGTGGATTCGAGCGGGTTGTGGCTGATGCCGGAGTTCAGTCCGCGCACGAAGAGCATGGCCTGGGGCATGATTTCGTGGAGCTTCATCGCATCGTGTCCCGCCCCGCTGGGCATGCGGAACACGGGCACGCCCAGCGTGTCCACGGCGCGCTCCCAGTGGTGCCGCCAGGCGGGCGCGCTGGGCGCGGCGGCGGCGCGCATGGATTCTTCCAGCGTGTGGCGCAGGCCGCGGCGGGCGGCGATCTTGGCAAGGTGCTCCTTCACGTCGCTCACCAGCGCGTCGCGCTGGGCGTCGGTGGGTGCGCGCAGGTCCAGGCTGAATTGGCAGCGGCCGGGCACCACGTTGATGGAGCCTGCAGGCACCTGCAGCTG
>SDXZ01000348.1 GCA_004210805.1 Acidovorax sp. | reverse complement strand
ACTTACGACAACGTGATGAACGTGCTCACGCGCACGGCCTTCATCGGCATCATCGCGGTGGGCATGTGCTTTGTGATCATCTCGGGCGGCATCGATTTGTCGGTGGGGTCGATGGCGGCGCTGATCGCGGGCTCGGTCATCTTGTTCATGAACGCCATGGCACCCGTGCTGGGCTCGCCCATGGCAGCCGTGGTGGCGGGCATGCTGCTGGCGGTGGTGCTCGGCGCGGTGTTCGGGCTGGTGCACGGCCTGCTCATCACCAAGGGGCGCATCGAGCCCTTCATCGTGACGCTGGGCACGCTAGGCATCTTCCGTGCGTACCTCACGTACTTTTCGAACGGCGGGGCCATCACGCTGGAGAACGATCTGTCGGACATCTACAGCCCGGTGTACTACGCCAACCTGCTGGGTGTGCCCATCCCTGTGTGGATCTTCTTGCTGGTGGCTGTCATCGGCGGCGTGATCCTGAATCGCACGGCCTACGGTCGCTATGTGCAGGCCATCGGCTCCAACGAGCAGGTGGCGCAGTACGCGGCGGTGGATGTGCACAAGATCAAGATCCTGACGTATATGCTGCTCGGGGTGTGCGTAGGCATCGCCACGCTGCTGTATGTGCCGCGCCTGGGCTCTGCATCGCCCACCACGGGGCTGCTGTGGGAGCTGGAGGCGATTGCCGCCGTCATCGTGGGCGGCACGGTGTTGAAGGGCGGGGCGGGCAGCATCACCGGCACGGTGGTGGGCGCGATCCTGCTCTCGGTCATCAGCAACATCCTCAACCTCACCAGCATCATCAGCGTGTACCTGAATGCGGCGGTGCAGGGGTTCGTGATTATTGCCGTGGCCTTCATGCAGCGCGGCAAGCGGTGATGGAGTGGCTGGAACAACTCTCCTGGCGTTGTTGCAGTGTCTTGCCGTGCTACTCGCACTGTCTGCGACACAGCGCCTAGCCAGGACCGCTTCGCTGAGTTTTCCAGTCACTCTTTGCGTGCATTTGTTTTTCGAGGTGTTCCCCAGCCGGCCAGCTTCCATGGCCATATTCCAAAGCAACAGGAGACAACGCATGAACAGCCAACTTTCTTTCACCCGCCGTCTGGCCCTCACGGCCGTGGGCGCCGCCGCCTTGGCATTGGCCGCCCCCGCCATGGCGCAGGCCAACAAAACGGTGGTGGGTGTGGCCATTCCGTCGGCCACGCACGGCTTCACCGGCGGCATCGTGTACTGGGCCAACCAGGCCAAGAAGGACCTGGAGAAGGCCCACCCCGGCCTGCAGGTCATCGTCAAGACGGCAGGCGGCGCGCCGGAGCAGGCCAACCAGCTGCAGGACCTGGTCACGGTGAACAAGATCAACGCATTGGTCATCTTCCCGTTCGAATCCGCAGCGCTGACCAAGCCTGTGGCCCAGGTCAAGGCCAAGGGCGTGTACGTGACGGTGGTGGACCGGGGCCTGACGGACACCAGCGCGCAGGACGCGTATGTGGCGGGTGACAACACGGCGTTTGGCAAGATTCCGGCCGAGTACATCGCCAAGGCGCTGGGCGGCAAGGGCAACGTGGTGGCCATGCGCGGCATTGCGACCACGCTGGACAACGAGCGCATGGACGCGTTCAACAGCGTGCTGAAGAACCACCCCGGCATCAAGCTGCTGGATGCCAAGTACGCCAACTGGAACCGCGACGACGCCTTCAAGGTGATGCAGGACTACCTGACGCGCTTTCCGCAGATCGACGCGGTGTGGGCGGCCGACGACGACATGGCCGTGGGTGTGCTCAAGGCCATCGAGCAGGCCAAGCGCAAGGACATCAAGCTGGTGTTCGGCGGCGCGGGTGCCAAGGGCATGATCAAGACGCTGGCCGACGGCAGCAACCCGCTGATCCAGGCCAATGTGTCGTACAGCCCCAAGTTCATTTACGACTCGATCAAGCTCACGGCCGAGGCGCGCATCAAGGGCGAGAAGCTGCCTGCGACGACGATCATCCCGTCGGTGCTGATCACCAAAGAGAACGCGAAGA
>SDXZ01000170.1 GCA_004210805.1 Acidovorax sp. | reverse complement strand
ACGTGAGCACGCTGGGCACGCGGTCGGCCGGGTTTGAAACGGTGGACGGCGACACTGCGGCGTTCCACCCCATGGCCGGGCGCGTCACCGTCAACAGCGCCGAGGCCTACCTGGGCGCTTGCGCCGCGGGGCTGGGCTTGATCCAGGCGCCGCTGCTGGGCGTGCGCGAGCTGATCGACCGGGGGCTGTTGGTGGAGGTGCTGCCCCACCACCCTGCCCCGCCCATGCCGGTGACGCTGATCTACCCCCACCGGCGCCACCTGCCCCATCGCGTGCGGGTGGTAATGGATTGGCTGGCGGCGGTGGTGCAGGCGCATCTGCAGAGCGAGGCGAATGCGGCGGGCGTGGACGGATGAAGCCTGGGACTGCAGCAGGCACCACTGGCAAGTTACTACCAACTTAATAGCTACAAGTCCTTTATAGACAAGCGCTAGGGCCTAAAAATACTCAAATTTACCGTCTGCTGCGAGGTGACGTCATCGGCAACGCCGCTGCGAACTCCGGCAAGCCGTGGCCTACCCCGTGAAGCGGTACACGATGGCGCCCTTCACCACGTCACCGGGCAACCACCAGCGCACGGGAAACGCCGGGTGGTTGGGCGCGTCGGGGTACTCCATGGGCTCCAGGCAAATGCCATCGCCCGGCTGCCAGAGCCAGTGGCCGGCTTCCGCGCCGCGGCCCCGGTCACGCACCGGGTCGGCCTGGAGACCGTGGGCTGCGTACACCTGCACCCCGGGCGCGGTGGTCCAGACCTCCATCGCGCGGCCGGTGGTCGGCTCGCTCAGCAACGCGGCGGCGCGCAGGCCGGCGGGGGTGGTGGGTGAGGCTGGGGCAGCGGTCTGCGCCCAGCCAGCTTGCGGGTGATGTGGCGCGTCGTCCAGCACCAGATAGTGGTCCAGCCCCCCCGCGCGCGCCAGCTGCTCGTGGCGCGGGGCCACTGAATCGGCAATGCTCCGCGCTTGGCGAAAGTCAAACGGCGTGGCCTGCACCGGTGCCACCGTGCCGACCGGACAGACGTCGGCGGCCAGCGGCACATACCGGCTGGCGGGCAACTGCAGCCGGTGGTGGTGCGTGGTGCCTGTGCCGGCCAGGTTGAAGAACGCGTGGCCCGTGGGGTTGAACACCGTGGGCGCGTCGGCCACGTGGGCCGTCCAGGCCATGTGCAGTGCGTTGTCGGCCGTGACGCGCAGGTGCAACTGCAGGTGCACCGTGCCAGGCACGCCGTCGTCGTCGGTGCGAAAGGTGTGGCTCAGGGTCAGTGCATCGGGCTTGACCCCGTCCACCGCAAAGACCTGGAAACGGCTGCCGCGCGGGCCGCCGTGGTGGTGGTGCGGGCCGCTGTTGGTGGGCAGCGCATGCTGTGCGCCACCCGGCAGGGTGAGCACCCCATTGCGCAGCCGCCCGGCCCAGCGGCCGATGAACGCGCCCATGGACTGCTGGCCGCCCTGGTAGCCCTGCAGGCTGTCGTAGCCCAGTGCCACATCCACCAGGCCGCCCTGCCCGTCCGGCACCGCCACCTGCACCAGGCGGGCGCCATAGTTGCTCACCGCCACCTGCAGGCCGCCCGCGCCGCGCAGGGTGAAAAGATCGGTGCGCTGCCCGTGCAGGTCGCGCTGAAACGCTTCGCGTGAAAGGGAATAAGCCATGGGCGCCAAGTCTATTTGGCGGCGGGTGGCACGGCGGGTGGTGCGGCGGAGTTTTTGGCAGGCGCATCGCGCGTCACCAGCCAGATGCCCACACACACCAGCACCAGGGCCAGCAGGTTCTTCCACTCCCACAGCGCCTCGCCCAGGAAGACCGCCGACAGCGCCGCGCCGAAGATCGGCACTGTGAAGTTGAACACCGTGACCTGGCTCACGCGGTTGTGCTTGAGCAAGATGCTCCACAGCGAGAACGCGGCCGATGACAGCAGCGCCAGGTACACCAGCAGCGCGGTGGAGCCCCACGTGAAGCCCGTGAGCGACCCGCCCAGGCCCCAGCCGATGGCCAGCAGCGCCACGCCGCCCAGGCCCAGTTGCCAGCCGGTCATCACCACCGAATCCATGCGCTGCGAGACCTGTTTGCCGTAGATGCTGGCGGCGGCCAGCACCAGGGCGGCGATCACCACAAAGCCTTCGCCCAGCAGCGTGAAGTCCATGTCCAGCGTTCCACGCCCGAGGTTCACCACCATCACGCCCACAAAGCCCACCACGCAGCCCCACAGCTTGGCGTGGCTCAGGCGGTCGTTGTGATAGACCCAGTGCGCCAGCAGCACGCTGAAAAATGTGCCGGTGGCATTCATGATGGAACCCTTGACGCCCGTGGTGTGGGCCAGCCCCACGTAGAAGAACACGTACTGCAATGTGGTCTGCGACAGGCCCAGCACCACCAGCTGGCGCGCGCTGCCCGCACCCAGGTTCACGATGGGCTTGCGCTGCACCAGCGCCCAGGCCAGCAAGATGAGCCCCGCCCCCAGAAAGCGCCAGCCGGCAAACACCAGCTGCGAGGGAATGTCGCTGCGGGCAATGCCAAACCAGGCGTAGCCAGTCTTGATGGCCGGGTAGGAGCTGCCCCAGAGCAGGCAGCACAGCAGCGCCAGCGCCACCAGGACCTTGCGGTCGGAAAATCGGGTGTGACCCATGGGGATTCGTGTCTCTCTAGTGAAACAGCCCGTGCAAGGACGGGCTGTGAAGGTGTCTTGCAGCCCGCAGGTGCGGGCGGCCAGGGCTGAAGAATCAGGTCACCGGCGCGGGGTTGAACAGCACCAAGGCGTTGTGCAGCTTCCAGTGCTCGGCCCAGGTCTTCTTGCGGCCGCTGGCCACATCGAGCAGCAGGTGGAACATCTCCCAGCCCAGGTCTTCAATGGTGGCCTCGCCGTCGGCGATCTTGCCGGCGTTGATGTCCATCAGGTCGTGCCAGCGGCGCGCCAGGTCGCTGCGCGTGGCCACCTTGACCACGGGGCATTCGGCCAGGCCGTAGGGCGTGCCCCGGCCGGTGGTGAACACGTGCAGGTTCATACCGGCGGCCAGTTGCAGCGTGCCGCAGATGAAGTCACTGGCGGGCGTGGCGGCATACACCAGGCCACGCTGGTCGCGGCGCAGCTTCTCGCCCGGCGCCAGCACGTGCGCGATGGGCGCGGTGCCGCTCTTGATGATGGAGCCCATGGCCTTTTCGGCGATGTTGGACAGGCCACCCGCCTTGTTGCCCGGCGTGGTGTTGGCCGCACGGTCCACTCGGCCGCGGTCCAGGTAGCGGTCGTACCAGCCCAGCTCGCGCACTATTGATTCGGCCACTTCGGGCGTGGCGGCGCGGCTGGTGAGCTGCTCGACCGCGTCGCGCACCTCGGTGTTTTCGCTGAACATCACCGTGGCACCGGCGCGCACCAACAGGTCGGCGCAAAAGCCCACGGCGGGGTTGGCGGTGACGCCCGAGAACGCATCGCTGCCGCCGCACTGCACGCCCAGCACCAGCTCGCTGGCCGGGATGGTCTCGCGGCGGCGGGCGTTCAGCCGCGTGAGGTGAGGTTTGGCGCTTTGCAGGATGTCGTCGAGCATCGACATGAAGCCCACGTGGTGGTCGGCCTGCAGGCACACCGTCTCGGGGCCCAGGGCCGCATCGCGCTCGTCGGTGATGGGGAAGCTGCCCGGGGGCAGCAGGCGGTCGGGCTGCAGCTTTTCGCAGCCCAGGCTCACTACCATGACCTCACCGCCAAAGTTGGGGTTGAGGCTGATGTTGCGCAGCGTGCGGATGGGGATGATCGCGTCGGGCGCGTCGATGGCCACGCCGCAGCCGTAGCTGTGCTCGAGGCCGATCACGTCGTCGACGTTCGGA
Organism: Acidovorax sp.; assembly: GCA_004210805.1. Classification (GTDB taxonomy): domain Bacteria; phylum Pseudomonadota; class Gammaproteobacteria; order Burkholderiales; family Burkholderiaceae_C; genus Acidovorax. The sequence goes on along the minus strand of SDXZ01000170.1, from coordinate 13,157 downwards.
AACAAAGGCAGCAGCTCGGTCTTGATGCGGTGCACGGCCTGCGCCACCACGCCCGCCACGCACTGCACGGTGGTGGTGATGGCCAGGATGTTGCGCGTGCCCACGGAGCCGTCGGCGTTGCGGTAGCCCTCGAAGGTGTAGCCCGTCAATGGCTCGAGCACCGGCGGCTTCACCGTCGCCATGGGCAGGCCTTCCAGCGCGCGGGCCGCAGGCATCTGCAGCAGGCGCTCGTGCACCCAGCTGCCAGCGGCGATGTCCTTGAGCGCGTAGCCGATGGGCACGTTGTAGCGGCGCACGACATCGCCCTGGGCCATGTCGCTGAGCGCCACCTTGTGGCCCTGCGGCACCTTGTCGCGCAGGGTGATGCCGGCGCCCGGCACGCCCTCGGGCAGCACGGTGCCCACGGGCAGGCCACCGTCGTTGGCGACGATGGCCACGTTGTCCGCGGCGTGCATGCGGATGGTGAGGGGGGCTCGCGTCGTGTCGTTCACTTCAAAATCCACTTCAAGGGTTGTGCACGGCCAGCGTGGGGGCCGGCCGTGCCACGCTCATCCACCCGATTTCAGCACCAGGTCTGGCAGCCACATCGAGAACTGGGGCACGTAGGTCACCAGCATCAGCGCGACGATGAGCGCGCTGTAGAACGGCCAGATGGTCTTCATCACCTCGCCCACACTGATGCCCCCGATGGTGCACCCAATGAACTGCGTGGTGCCCACCGGCGGCGTGTTCAGCCCCAGCGCGCAGTTGATCAGGATCACGATGCCGAACTGCTCGGTGCTCATGCCGAACTGCTGGCAGATGGGCAAGAAGATGGGCGTGCAGATGAGGATCGTCGCCGCCATGTCAAGGAAGGTGCCCAGGATGAACAGGATGATGTTCACGCACAGGAAGATCACCCACGGCGAAGTGCTCATGGACTTGAGGGCATCACCGGTAAGCTCGGCCACGCCGTACAGACCGATGAGGTAGCCGAACATCGACGAGATGCCGATCAGCAGCAGCACGGTGCCGGTGGTCTTGACGGCCTTGGACGCGGCCTTGAGGAACTGCTCGCGTGTGAGCTTCTTGTAGACGAAGACCGAGAGGAACAGCGCCCAGATCACGGCCACCGAGGCCGACTCGGTGGCCGTAAACGCCCCCGAGAGAATCCCCGCAATGATGATGACCACCACGGCAAGACCGGGGACCGACGCACGGAACGAGATCCACACGATTTCCCAGCCAGGGAAGGTGCCCGCAGGGTAGCCGCGCTTGACGGCCACGAGGTAGGCAGCCAGCAGGTTGCACACCGTGAGGAGCAGCGCCGGCACGATGCCCGCGAGGATCAGCGCCGCAATGCTCACCTTGCCGCCAGCAGCCAGCGTGAAGATGATCAGGTTGTGCGACGTGGGCATGAGCGCGCCCACCAGCGAGGCGTGGGTGGTCACGTTCACCGCGTAGTCGGCGTGGTAGCCCTCTTTCTTCATCTGCGGGATGAGCACAGCGCCCATCGCAGACACGTCGGCCACAGGCGAGCCCGAGACGCCGCCGAACAGCGTGCAGGCAAGCACATTGCTCATGCCCAGCCCGCCGCGCACGTGGCCCGCCACGCTCTTGGCAAAGTCGACGATGCGGTCGGCAATGCCGCCGTACATCATGATTTCGCCAGCGAAGATGAAGAACGGAATCGCCAGGAACGAGAACGGATTCATGCCCGAAATCATTTGCTGAAAGCCCACGGCCAGGGGCAGGCCTTCATACAGGATGGTGGCCAGCGACGAAAGGCCGATGGAAAACGCCACGGGCACGCCCAGCAGCAGCAGCAGCGTGAAGGTCACGCACAGAATGGTCAACGCCATGATGGTGGAATCTTTATTGGAACGTTAGGGTGCTGGGCAACATGCAGGGAATGCTTCGATCGTCCCCGGGGCGCTTCGCATGAGGCGGGCGTGACCCAAGCCAGGGCAGCCGAGCCAGGGCCGCCCCGCCGCGAGGGCTGCGTCCCCCTGCCCGCATGGCGCAGCCATGCGAGAGCGGGGGGAAGCGCCGAAGGCGCTCAGGGGGGTGTACTTCATCTCAGTGCCAGGCGGGCTCGACCTCTGTGCCGCGGACCAGGGCGATGATGTGCTCGAGCGAGAACATCGCCACCAACACGCCGGCCAGCGCGGGGGGCACGTACTTGAACGCTTCGGAAATACCGAGCGTGGGAATCTTGTAGGGCGCCACGGATTCGGCTAGCACGCCGCAGTTCCAGGCCATGACCACGCCGAAGATCAGCACCAGCACGTGGATCACGATTTCAAGCTTGTGGCGCAGCCAGTCGGGCGCGAGCACCAGAAACGATTCCAGGCCGATGTGGCCCGCGTCCCGCACGCCTACCGCCATGCCCAGCATGGTGACGTACAGCACCAGCAGCACCGCGCCACTCTCGGCCCAGGTGGGGGTGTTGTTGAAAACGTAGCGGCCAACGACCTGGTAGAGCACGGCGCAGACGAGCAGGACCAACCCGCCAACGCCCAGCTGGAGGCAGGTGCGCGCGATGAAAGCGCAAAGACGCGTGTACATAAGAAACATTCAGAAGGCAAAGATGGAATGGGCCCCAGCGCACCGCAGTGCGCTGGGGCTCGTGCAAATTACTGCACTGCGTCGATGCGCTTGACCATGTCCTGGAGCTTGGGGTCCTTCAGGAACTTGTCGTAGACGGGCTTCATGGCGGTCTTGAACGCGACCTTGTCGATCTCGACGATCTGCGCGCCGCCGGCCTTCACCGTGGCCAGGGACTTTTCTTCACGCTCGTCCCAGATCTTGCGCATGAAACCCACGGATTCCTTGGCGGCTGCGCGGATGGCCTTTTGCTCGTCGGCGCTCAGGGTGTCCCACACGCGCTTGCTGAACAGCAGGATCTCAGGGGCCATCGAGTGTTCGGTCTTGTTGAAGTACTTGGCGACTTCAAAGTGGCGCGAGCTCTCGTAGCTGGGGTAGTTGTTTTCGGCAGCGTCCACCAGGCCGGTCTTGAGCGCGGTGTAGACCTCGCCAAATGGCATGGGGGTGGCGTTGGCGCCCATGGCTTCGAGCAGCGAGACCCACAGGTCGCTCTGCTGCACGCGCACCTTCAGGCCCTTGACGTCGGCCAGGGTCTTGACGGGCTTCTTCACGGTGTAGATCGAGCGGGCGCCGGAGTCATAGAACGCCAGGCCGACAAAGCCCTGGGATTCGCAGTCCTTCAGGATCTCGTCGCCAATGGCGCCGTCGAGCACCTTGCGCATGTGTTCCTTGTCGCGGAACAGGAAGGGCATGGTGGGCACCATGGTGGCGGGGCAGATGTTGTTCATGGGCGCGACATTGACGCGCGTCATGGCGATGGCGCCCAGCTTGGTCTGCTCGATGGTGTCCTTCTCGATGCCGAGCGAGCCCTTGGCGTACACACGGATGGTGTGCTTGCCGCCGGTGGCCTTGGACAGCGTCTCGCCCATGTGGCGCACGGCCAGCACGGTCGGGTAGTCCTCGGGGTGGATGTCGGACGAGCGGAACTCCGTGGCTTGCGCGGTCAGGCCGCCAAGCAGGATGCTGGCAGCCAAAGCGACACGGCCAAACAGATGGGGGGTTTTCATGGTTGTCTCCTGGTTGAGGTGTTGTGTGTGAATGCGGGAGGAGGAAGGAGCAGCGCGGCTTCAGGTGCTGCGGTAAGGTGTCTCGGCCAGTCCGGCCACGCCCGGGCGGGTGGCAAAGATGGCGCCGCCCAGCGCGACGTCGTCGCCCTGGGGCTGGCCCGGGCGGATCGAGGTGATGAACAGCACATCCAGCCCCGGGCCGCCAAAGCTGCACATCGAGGGCTTGCTGGTGGGCACGGTGATGGAACGGTCCAGGCGGCCATCGGGCGTGAAGCGGTGCACCACGCCTGCGTCGTTGCCGCAGATCCAGTAGCAGCCTTCGGCGTCCACCGCGCCGCCGTCGGGCCGGCCAGGCACATCGCGCATGTCGACAAACAGCGAGCGCTCGCCCAGCGAGCCATCGTCATGGAGCGGCAGCGTCCAGATCTGCTGCACGCTGGGGTGGCTGTCGCTCAGGTACATGGTTTTGCCATCGGGGCTGAAACCCAGGCCGTTTTGCGTGACCAGGCCCGACACCTGCGGCGCAGACAGCGCATGGGAATCCATGCGGTAGAGCCCGCCGGCGGGCTGCGCCAGCGACATGTCGCGCACCATGGTGCCCGCCCAGAAGCGGCCCTGCCGGTCGCAGCGGCCGTCGTTGAAACGCATGCCGGGCTGCGGGTGGTCCACACCCGCCAGCCGCGTGGCGGCCAGCGCGCCCGAATCATCGAGACGCAGGTGGAACACGCCCGTGTCCATACCGGCGATCAAGCCGCCGGCCGAATGCAGCGCGATGCAGGCGGGCCGTTCGCTGGTCTCCCAGCTTTGCACTTGCTGATCTGCGTAAGTCCAGCGGTGCAGCTTGCGGCCTTCGATGTCGACCCAATACAGCGCCTGCTCGGCAGGGCTCCATACGGGACTTTCGCCCACCTGGTCGCGGTGGTCGGGCAGCAGCAGGTCCACTTGTTGGGTCATCTGCGCGCTCATTCGAAAGGACCGGTGCGCACGAACGGGCCACCCTGAAAGATCACGGCGGGGTCGGTCAGGTCGGGGTGCGGATCAGCCGCCTCGACCTTGGCACGGAAGGGCTCGGAGCTGTCTTGTGGGCGGTAGCCGATGTGGCGGGCCAGCGTGTTGTCCCACCAGGTGGTCGTGTTGTCGCCCATGCCGTAGATGATGCTGTGGCCGACGACGGGTGCGGTCAGGCTGGCGACCACCAGGCGCTCCAGGTCGTCGTAGCTCATCCAGGTGGCCAGCATGCGGCGGTTGCGCGGCTCGGGGAACGACGAGCCGATGCGCAGGCACACGGTCTCGATGCCGTAGCGGTCAAAGTAAAAACGGGACAGGTCTTCGCCGAACGCCTTGGACAGGCCGTACAGGCCGTCGGGCCGGGCCGGGTCCTTGAGGCCCACCACTTCGTCCTGGCGATAGAAGCCCGTCACGTGGTTGGAGCTGGCAAACACCACGCGCTTGACGCCCTGCTTGCGGGCGGCTTCGTACAGGTTGTACGCGCCAACGATGTTGGCTTGCAGGATCAGGTCCCACGGTTGTTCGGTGGACACACCGCCCAGGTGGATCACGGCATCCACGCCCTCGAGCAAGGTGTGCACCGCACTCGCGTCTTCCAGGCGCACGGGCCGCACTTCCTCGCCTGCGGCCTCAGCGCCCAGGTCGGCGATGTCTGAAAGGCGCAGCGTTGTGCAACAAGGCATGGCGGTTACAAAAGCAGAGGTTCTTGGTACAGTGGCAACAGTCTTGCTGCACGTCATCAGTTGTCGTACAACAGAGAAAGAGCAATGTACCGCTTCTGCCCCAAGAGGCCACATAGGGATAACACCGAGACATGAACACCGATACCGAGCTTCGCCGCAAGCCCCGCACCCTGGCCCTGGAGCTGGTCGAATCCCTGGGTGACCGCATCCGCGCCGGCCGTCTGGCGCTGGGTGACAAGCTTCCGACCGAAGCCGCCATCATGACGGAGTTCAACGTGAGCCGCACCGTGGTGCGCGAGGCGATTTCCAAGCTCCAGGCCTCGGGATTGGTCGAGACGCGGCACGGTATCGGCACCTTTGTGCTCGGGCTCGGCCAGGCCCCAGGCTTCAAGATCACGCCCGAACAATTCAGCACATTGCGTGACGTGATTGCGGTGCTGGAACTGCGCATCGGTGTGGAAACCGAGGCCGCCGCCCTGGCCGCCCAGCGCCGGTCTGAAGAGAACCTCAAAGCCATGCGCGAGGCGCTGGACGCCGTGGCCACCGCCGTGGACGCGGGCCGCGATGCGGTGGCGGCGGACTTCCAGTTTCACCTCGAAATCGCACGCGCCACGCACAACAGCCACTTCGCAGAACTGATGGGCACGCTGGGCAGCATGATCATTCCGCGGGCACGGCTGGAATCGATAGAAGGCGTGAGCGATGAGCGCCGCCAGTACCTGCGCCGCGTCAACGGCGAACACGAAAGCATCTACGACGCCATCGCCGCCCAGGACCCGGACGGCGCCCGCGCGGCCATGCGCACCCACTTGGCCAACAGCCGCGAACGCCGCCGCCGCGCCCAGGCCGAAGCCAGCTGATCCAATCACCGGGGCCGTCCGTTCGCGACGGCTTCCTGGCGGCGTCTCCCCCGTTGAGGCAAGGGCTTGACCAACGCAGATAAATAGTAACCCGAGGCGCCTGGTTACACCTCTTGTTGTACGATGACATACAACATGCCTGCTCAGCCGGAGGCGGCCTATCCGGCTGCCGCAATGCGTCTTCTCACCTTTGAAGCCCGCCCCACCGTCTGCTGACAAGCGCCCCCAGCACTGGCTGCCCCGCGTTCCTGCGCGGCGTCGGCCCTGCACACCAAGACCATTGCTTCAAAAGAAATTACGAGGAGACAACACGTGAACAAGACTTTTCTGCGCGCCTCTGTCCTGGGCGGCACCACTACCGCCCTGCTGGCATTTGCGCCCCTGGCCCAAGCCCAGTCCAGCGTGACGCTGTTCACCCTGGTGGACGCGAACGTGAGCCACTACACCGCCGGCTCCAAGTCGGGCGCAGGCAGCCAGACGGCGATGAACGACGGGACGACCAACGGCCTGAACGGCTCGCGCTGGGGCGTTCGCACCACCGAAGACCTGGGCGGCGGCCTCAAGGCGGGCGTTCTGCTGGAAAACGGCTTTAACGTTGACAACGGCACCTCGGGCCAGGGCGGGCGCGCGTTCGGCCGCCAGGCCTTTGTGTGGCTGTCTTCGGCCAGCGTGGGCGAGCTGCGCCTGGGCCGCCAGTACATCCTGGAAGACTCGGTGATGGGACTGAGCAACCCGTTTACCAACGCGCTGACGCTGAACCCCGGCACGGGCGTGACCAACGCCGGCAAGGCCCTGCCCCTGTGGCTCAACGCACCCCGCGCCGACAACGTGATCCAGGTGCAGACGGTGAACTACAGCGGCTTTCAGGCCGCAGCACAGGTGGCGCCGGGCGAGAAGACGGCCGACCGCTTCTACGGCGTGAAATTGAGCTACAGCCAGGGCGCACTCAACACCGCACTGTCGTACGAATGGAACCGCTCGCGCACCACGGGCGACAACGTGAACAAGTCCCTCACCGTGGCGGCCAACTACAACTTCGGCCCCGTCAAGGTGCTGGGCGGCGTGCAGCGCAACCGCGACCTTGTCACCACCTCGGTCAACGGCGCCTTCACCGGCAACAACCTCACCGTGACGGGCGACAGCACGTTTGCCATGGACCGCAGCGACGGCACCACCATCGGCGTGGAAGTGCCCGTGACCCAGTGGGTGCTGCTGGGCGCCAACTACACCCGCGTGAAATACGCCAACGCCGCAGGCCAGAACAGCACCCTGGGCAAGATCGCCTTTGGCGCGCGCTACGCCTTGTCCAAAAACACCTTCCTGTACGCTTCCGTGTCGCAAGCCACCGGCGACCTGAAGGACTACATCAGCCAGAAGGGCGTGACGCAGGTCGGCCTGCGGACGGCGTTCTAGTGTGGTGTTGCATGCTTGAAGGCACATTTGAAACCGATGGATTTTTGGTCAGGGCAAGGCGCAAACCACAGCGATACCCGCAGGTATCGCGAGGATTTGCAACGCAGCCATGGCCGAAAAGGCGCGGTTTCAAGTGCCAGATAGCGTGCAAGACCACACCAACTTCCCGCCCGTGCCCGGCGCTGCCGGGCACGTTGTCATTTTTCTCACTCACACCACCATAGCCATGCATGCAAATCTGATTGGCGGCACCTGGACCGAAGGCGCCCGCACTTACCAAAACACCAACCCCTCGGACACGCGCGACGTGATCGGCGACTACGCCGTCGCCAGCCGCGAGCAAACCCTGGAAGCCGTGTCGGCGGCGCATGCGGCTTTCCCCGCGTGGAGCCTGTCCACGCCCCAGCAGCGTTTTGACATCCTGGACGCGGTGGGCAACGAGATCATTGCGCGCAAGGCCGAGCTGGGCGACCTGCTCGCCCGCGAAGAAGGCAAGACCCTGCCCGAGGCGATCGGCGAAGTGGGCCGCGCGGCCGCCATCTTCAAGTTCTTTGCGGGCGAGGCCCTGCGCCCCGGCGGCGAGCTGATCCCGTCGGTGCGCCCTGGCGTGGGCATAGAGATCACGCGCGAGCCACTGGGCGTGATCGGCATCATCACGCCGTGGAACTTCCCCATCGCCATCCCTGCGTGGAAGATCGCACCCGCCTTGGCCTACGGCAACTGCGTGGTGTTCAAGCCCGCCGAAGTGGTGCCGGGCTCCGCCTGGGCGCTGGCCGACATCCTGCACCGCGCGGGCCTGCCGGCCGGCGTGTTCAACCTGGTGATGGGCCGCGGCGCTGAAGTGGGCCAGGTGCTCCTGGAAGACGAGCGCATTGCCGGCGTGAGCTTCACCGGATCGGTGGGCACGGGCCAGCGCGTGGCCGCTGCCTGCGTGCCACGCGGCGCCAAGGTGCAATTGGAGATGGGCGGCAAGAACCCCTTCGTGGTGCTGGACGACGCTGACCTGGCCGTGGCCGTGGGCGCCGCCGTCAACAGCGGCTTCTTCTCGACCGGCCAGCGCTGCACCGCCAGCAGCCGCGTGATCGTGACCGAAGGCATCCACGACCGCTTCGTGGCCGCCGTGATCGAGAAGATGAAAACCCTGAAGGTCGACGACGCCCGCAAGGCCGGCACCGACATCGGCCCCGTGGTGGACGACCGCCAGCTGGCGCAAGACCTGGAATACATCGGCATCGGCCAGCAGGAAGGCGCCAAGCTCGCCTTCGGCGGCGAAGCCCTGGAGAAGAACGCCGACGGCGCCCCCGGCTACTACCTGCGCCCCGCCCTGTTCACCGAAACCACACCCGGCATGCGCATCAACCGCGAAGAAATCTTTGGCCCCGTGGTGAGCGTGCAGCGCGTGAAGAACTACGACGAAGCGCTGGCCCTGGCCAACGACACGCAGTTCGGCTTGGCCAGCGGCATCGCCACCACCAGCCTCAAGCACGCCACCCACTTCAAGCGCCACGCCCAGGCCGGCATGGTGATGGTGAACCTGCCCACGGCCGGCGTGGACTACCACGTGCCGTTTGGCGGCCGCAAGAGCAGCAGCTACGGTCCGCGCGAGCAGGGGCGTTATGCGGCCGAGTTCTACACGACGGTGAAGACGGCGTACACGCAGGCATAAAGCCAGCGCAAGCGCCCGGACCGGGCGGCGCACCACTGGTGCGCGGTGAAAATATGGTCAAAATGGCTGCTAGCGCTTATCTATAAAGCGCTAGCAGCTATTTTTTTGATAGCCTCGCGAGGGCGGATAGAGGTAAAGGAAGTGCCGCTGAAAGAAAGCACACCGACGCAGCGCACAACTTGTATCAAATGGTTACACTGAACTTGCCGTCGAAAATGCCGGCACCGAACGCACCGTTTGCACTCCCTCCCCAAAAGACCCGCGCCATGAAAATCCTATCGATCCTTTCCGCTATCGCCTTCGCTGCCACCGCCGTCGGCGCGGCCCACGCCGCTGACGACTACAACCGCCCTCCCGCGGGCAATGCACAGTACAAGCAGTGCCTGACCTATTCCGCCACCATCTATGAGGGTGGGAATGAAGCGAGCCCCATCAAGGGCCAGACCAAGGCGCAGGCATGGTGCACCTGCATGTGGAACGAAACACCGGAAGACTTCAAAGGAAACCTTGTGAAGTTTGCCGAAACTCGCAAGGGCAAGGAAACCAACAAGCTGTGCGAGAAGCACTCCAACTGGAGCGAGTGAGCGCCCAAGGCTGCCACCCCAAAAAAGCCGCCTTCGGGCGGCTTTTTTATGGGCCAACGTTGCCAATCAAGTCAGCCCACGCGCCTGGCGCACAAGGTCGCCATGCCATGGCCTCAATTCCTGCTGCGCAACGTCCGGCTCAACAAAATCACCGGCACCAGCCCCACCGCTACCAGCGCCAGCGACGGCAGTGCCGCCTCGCCCAGGCGCTCGTCGCGCGCCAGCTGGTAGGCCACGACGGCGAGGGTGTCGCTGTTGAAGGGCCGCAGCACCATGGTGGCGGGCAGCTCTTTCATCACATCGACAAACACCAGCAGCGCCGCAGCGGCCGTGGAGCGCTTGAGCAGCGGCCAGTGCACGCGTGCCAGCAGCCGCGTGCTGCTTGCGCCGAGCATGCGGGCCGACGCGTCGAGGCTGGGCGGAATGCGGGCGTAGCCGCTTTGCATGGACTGCAGCGCCACCGCGCAAAAGCGCACGAGGTAGGCCCACACAATGCCGAACGCCGTGGCCGTGACGAGCGCGCCGACGCCCCACTGCGGCACCGCGGCCTGCAGCCAGCCCACGGGCAGCAGCAGGCCGACCACGATCACGGCGCCGGGCACGGCGTAGCCCACGCTGGCCAGCTGCACCACGCCGCGGGTGATGCGGTCGCTTTGGCGGCGCACGGCAAAGGCCAGGGCCAGCGCCACGGCCACAGCCAGGCCGGCGGTGATGGCGCCCAGCCGCACGCTGTTCCAGGCCCAGTCGGCAAACCGTTCCCACGGCAACACGGACCAGTCGGCCGCCAGTGGCCGCAGCATGAAGAGCACCGGCGCCACAAATCCCATCACCACCGGCAGCAGGCAAATGGCCCATGCGGCCCCGCAATGTGCGCCGCGCAGCCGCACCGGCTGGGCTTCGGCGGAGCCCGCCCGGCCGCCGCCGGCCGCAAACCGCATGCGCTTTTGTGCGCGGTGTTCCATGTGCAGCAGCAGCATCACCAGGACCAGCAGGATGGTGGCCAGCTGCGCCGCGGCCAGCCGGTTGTCCATGGACAGCCAGGCCTTGTAGATGCCGGTGGTGAAGGTCTGGATGCCGAAGTAGCTGGAGACACCAAAGTCCGCCAGTGTCTCCATCAGCACCAGTGCCACGCCGGCCGCCACGGCCGGCCGCGCCAGCGGCAGCGCCACCGTGCGGATGCGGCGGGGCAGCGGCGCGCCCAGCAGCCGCGCGGCTTCCATCAGGTGCGCCGCGCGCTCGCCCAGCGCGGTGCGCGCGAGCAGATAGACATACGGGTAGAGCGAAAAGATGAACACCCACACCGCGCCGCCAAGGCTGCGCACCTCGGGCAGCAGCCGGCCTTCGAGGCCAAAGGTATTGCGCAGGCCCACTTGCAGCGGCCCGCTGAACTGCAGGAAGTCGGTGTACGCATACGCCGTGACATAGGCCGGCATGGCCAGTGGCAGCAGCAGCAGCCATTCGAAGGTGCGGCGACCGGGAAAGTCGAACAGCGTGACCACCGCTGCCGCGCCGGTGCCCACAACGGCCGCGCCCACTGCCACCAGCAGGCTGAGCCACAGCGTGGTCCAGATGTAGCCTGGCAGCACGGTGGCCGCCATCTCGCGCAGGATCGCGCCGGACTGCGCGTTGCCCTGGCCCCATGGCAACCACGATGCCAGCACCGCCAGCACGGGCAGCACGAGGAATCCGGCCAACAGGATCAGCGGGATGGAACGAAAGGCGAAGGAAGTGCGGCGCAAGGTGAAAGCGTGTGAGGCGCAGTGGTGGCGCGCCCGGGACAACGGGGGAAAGGCTTGGCAACCGGGCTCGGACACCGCGAAAGGTAAACAGAGCCTGCGACCTGCAGCGACGAGGCCGGCGGTTCCCTCGTCGCAAAGTCACAAACAACCGCCAGCGAATGCAAATGCGAATTCTAAGCATTCGTGGCAACACCTAAAATGGCGCCATGTTTCTTGAGGTCTCCCAACTCGACGTGCGCTATGCCGGCCGCGCGCAAGCCGCCGTGCAAGGTGTCACGCTCAGCCTTAATGCGGGCGATATCGGGGTGCTGATCGGCCCTTCGGGCTGCGGCAAGACCACGCTGCTGCGCGCAGTGGCGGGGCTGGAGCCCGTGTCGGGCGGCCAAATCCGCCTGATGCAGCAGGTGGTGGGCAGCGCCACGCTGAGCGTGCCACCCGAGCTGCGCCGCATCGGCATGGTGTTTCAGGACTACGCGCTGTTTCCGCACCTCTCGGTGGGCCGCAATGTGGCGTTTGGCATCCACCAGCTGCCGCGCGCCGAGCAGGCCGCGCGCGTGGCCGAGGTGCTGGAGCTGGTGGGCCTGGAAGGCAGCGAGCACCGCCATCCGCACGAGCTCTCCGGTGGGCAGCAGCAGCGTGTGGCGCTGGCCCGTGCGCTGGCCCCGCGCCCACAGCTCATGCTGCTGGACGAGCCTTTTTCCAACCTGGACGTGGACCTGCGCGAGCGCCTGGCCCACGAAGTGCGCGCCATCCTGAAGGCGGCGGGCGCGACGGCGCTGTTCGTGACACACGACCAGCTCGAGGCCTTTGCCATCGGCGACGTGATCGGGGTGATGCACGAAGGCCACCTGCACCAGTGGGACGATGCGTACACCCTGTACCACCGCCCCGCCACGCGGTTTGTGGCCGACTTTATCGGCCATGGCGTGTTTGCGCCGGCCACGCTGCTGCAGCGCGGCACCAATGTCGTGGCGCAGACGCCGTTGGGCGACCTGACCGACCTGGAGGAGTGCCCCCTGCCCGCCAGCTACCCCGGCGGTGAATGCGACGTGCTGCTGCGCGCCGACGACATCGTCCACGACGACCAGGCGCCAGTGCAGGCGCAGATCGTGCGCAAGTCGTTCCGCGGCTCGGAGTTTTTGTACACCCTGCGCCTGGCCAGCGGCCACACGGTGGTGGCCCACGTGCCCAGCCACCACGACCACGCGCTGGGCGAGTGGATCGGCATCCGTGCAGAAGTCGACCATGTGGTGACCTTTCCGCGGGAGTGAAGAGCGGCATCCAAAGCCAAAATAGCGCTTGGCGCTCGGCGGCCCCGATTTCGAAGCGCAATACCCAGAATTGGCCGCCTCCAGCAAATCTCTGCAGAGTTGAAACAATGCACGCTGACAACAAGCGCCAACACGTGTCACACGAGGCGTCTACGCTTCCATCTATGCCGGCCCCGGGGAGCGCTCAAAAAAGAGCTGGTGGTCACCCTGTGGGCTTATCCCGGTTTCCCGAGCCATCGAATGAAATAGTGTGTTTAGGAGACAAAACGTTCCCAAAGACGAGAAGACGTTTACGGACGAGTCAAGCGAGAAGCGGTAAAGTTGGGTAAGCAGCCGAGGG
>SDXZ01000169.1 GCA_004210805.1 Acidovorax sp. | reverse complement strand
TTGCGTGGAAGGGATAACTTTAGATCGGGACAAAAGACCTGTTATTCAACAGGCTCACTGACACATTGCAGTGGGTGGCCCGCCTTGAGGGCGGCGTCAAGCACTTGTTCCACCTTGGTAGCAGCAACGTCGCGGGAATAAATCCCGCAGACGCCTTTGCCGTCCAGATGGATCTTCAACATGATCTGGGTCGCTTGTTCGCGGTCCTTGCTGAAAAACTCCTGCAACACCACGATGACGAACTCCATGGGGGTGTAGTCATCGTTGAGCATGACCACCTGGTACATCTGCGGGGGCTGGGTCTTTTGGGTGCGTCTTTCGAGCACGACCGAACCGCCATCATCCCGCGCTGGCCGTGTCACGGGCGGCGCGGTGGGGGGTGAAGGTGGTTTAGTTGCCATGAAATTCATTCTAGCCATCCGCGCGACCTGCTGCCGCGAGAGAAATCTGGCGTTGATCCTGTTTTTTTCAAGGCCATGCCCCTTCGCCTCACCCGTGGTCGTACACCACGGTCGCCGAACCGGTGCCCACCTGGGCCGTCCAGGCGGCCAGCGCAGCGTCGGTGGGGTAGAAACGCGCGCTTTCGCCGAGTTGCAGTTCCGCTACGGCTGCAGCCCCCTCGGCGGTGCAGCGCACGCCCATGCGCACACGCAGGCCGTGCGTGAGGGGGTCGCACTCCAATACCTCCTCTCGGCGGGGCGGAAATTCCCGCACCAGGCGTGGGACGTCCGGGCCTTTCTCGCCGACGATCACATGCAGGTATTTGCCAAATCGGCAACGCGCTCCGGCCAAGTCCCACACCTGTTGCACCTTCACCCGCAGGCCGCCGCTGAAATGGTCGAGCTGCAAGCGCCCCACCATGACGACAAATTCGTCTTCCTTGAGCTGGTTGCGGTAGGTATTGAGCAGCGCCTCGTCGGCGGACGCCTCAATCACGCCAGATTTGTCTTCGAGCTTGAAGAGGCCCAGCTTGCCACGCTGGCCGTTGATGACGCGAAAGTCGCTGATGATCCCGGCCAGCACCTGAGGTTCGCGGCTGTCGAGCAACTCGTCGATCGACGTGCGCACGAAACGCCGCACCTCGGTCGCCACCTCATCGAAAAGGTGACCAGAGAGGTAGAACCCTACGGCAGTCTTCTCAAGCAGGAGGCGCTCCTTGATGCCCCAGGGCAGCGCGTCGACCAGTTCGGGCTCCTGCGTGCTGGAGCCGTGCGCGTCGTCGCCCATCATGTCAAACAGGCCGCCCTGGTTGACATTGGCCAGCGTGGCGGCTGCAAAGTCAAAAGCCCGGTCGATGGATGCCACCATCGCAGCGCGATTCATATTGATCGAGTCGAAGGCGCCGGCCTTGATCAAGGCCTCCACGGACCGCTTGTTCATGCGGGCCTTGTCCACGCGCAGACAGAAATCAAACAGGCTCTTGAACGGGCCGGTGGTGGAGCCTTGCGGGCCCTCGCCCCGCCCCTCGCGGGCGGCAATGATCGCCTCGACCGCCTGCTGGCCCGCACCTTTGACGGCGCCCAAACCATACCGAATGATCTTGTCGGTAACAGGCTCGAACCGATAAAAACCCCGGTTCACATCCGGTGGCTCGAACGAGAGCCCCATCTTCTGCGCATCCTCGAACAGCACCTTGAGCTTGTCGGTGTCGTCCATTTCCACGGTCATGTTGGCGCAGAAGAACTCGGCCGTGTAATGCACCTTCAGCCAGCCGGTGTGGTACGCGAGCAAGGAATACGCGGCAGCGTGCGACTTGTTGAAGCCGTAACCCGCGAACTTCTCCATCAAGTCGAACACTTCGTCGGCCTTCTCCTGGCCAATGCCCTTCTCGGCAGCGCCCTTGCGGAAAATCTCGCGGTGCTCGGCCATCTCCTCGGCCTTTTTCTTGCCCATGGCCCGGCGCAGCATGTCGGCCCCGCCCAGGCTGTAGCCGCCCAGCACCTGGGCGGTCTGCATCACTTGCTCCTGATAGACCATGATCCCGTAAGTTTCGGCCAGCACAGGCTCCACCAGCGGATGCGGATACTCCACCGGCTCCTTGCCGTGCTTGCGGTTCACGAAGGTCGGGATCAGGTCCATGGGACCGGGGCGGTACAGCGCATTTAGCGCGATCAAATCTTCCAGACGGCTGGGGCGCGCCTCTTTCAGCATGCCCTGCATGCCGCGGCTTTCAAACTGGAACACCGCCTCGGTCTTGCCTTCGGAAAACAGCCGGTAGGTGGGCCCATCGTCGAGCGGAATGTTCTCGTACGAGAAGTTCTCCTGGCCCTTGTGGCGCTTCATGATGAACTCGCGCGCGATCTCCAGGATCGTGAGCGTGGCCAGGCCCAAGAAGTCGAACTTCACCAGGCCGATGGCTTCCACATCGTCCTTGTCGTACTGGCTCACAGCCGACTCGCTGCCGGGCTGCTGGTACAGCGGGCAAAAATCGGTGAGCTTGCCCGGCGCGATCAGCACGCCCCCGGCATGCATGCCGATATTGCGGGTCATGCCCTCGAGTTTTTGCGCCATCTCGATGATGGTCTTGACGTCTTCTTCCTTGCGCACGCGCTCATAGAGCATGGGCTCAAGCTCCAGCGCGTAATTGTTCTTGTCGCCCTCCTTCTTCACCTCGGGCGGGTACGCCAGCGTGTAAGACATGCCGGGCTTGCCCGGCACCAGCTTGGAAATCCCATCGCAGAACATGTAGCTCATGTCCATCACACGGCCCACATCGCGGATGGCAGCCTTGGCCGCCATCGTGCCAAAGGTAGCGATCTGGCTCACCGCGTTCTTGCCGTACTTGTCCTTGACATAGTCGATCACGCGGTCGCGGTTGGACTGGCAAAAGTCGATGTCGAAGTCGGGCATGGACACCCGCTCAGGGTTCAGGAACCGCTCGAACAGCAGGTTGTATTCGAGCGGGTCCAGGTCAGTGATCTTGAGCGCATAGGCCACCAGCGAGCCCGCACCCGAACCCCGTCCCGGCCCCACCGGGCAGCCGTTGGCCTTGGCCCATTTGATGAAGTCCCCCACGATGAGGAAGTAGCCCGGAAAGCCCATCTTGAGGATGGTGCCCAGCTCGAACTCCAGGCGCTCCACATAGCGGGGGCGCTCCTTGTCGCGCTTGGCCTCGTCGGGGAAAAGATGCTTCAAGCGCTCTTCCAGACCTTCGAACGAGGCGAAGCGAAAGTATTCGTCGGCCGGCATACCGTTGGGCGTCGGAAAATCGGGCAACTGCGGCTTGCCCAGCACCAGCGTCAGGTTGCAGCGCTTGGCCACTTCCAGCGTGTTCGTGATCGCCGTGGGCACATCGGCGAACAGGGCCTGCATCTCAGCGCTGGACTTGAAATACTGCTCGCGCGTGAACTTGCGCACGCGGCGCTGATTGGCCAGAATCTCGCCCTCTGCAATACAGATGCGCGCCTCGTGGGCTTCGTAGTCTTCGGCCGTTGCAAACTGGACTGGGTGCGTGGCGACCACCGGTAGATTGAGGCGCGCCGCCAACTGCACGGCAGCAATCACGTGGGGCTCGTCGTCCGGACGGCCCGCACGCTGAATCTCCATGTAAAAGCGGTGGGGGAAAATACCCGCCAGCTCCAGTGCCACGTTGGCCGCGCCAGCGTCGTCACCCTTGATCAAGGCCTGCCCCACCGGACCTGCCTGGGCGCCGGCCAGGGCGATCAGGCCCTCGCCCAGTTCACGCAGCCAATCCCAGGTGCACACCGGCACGTTCTTCACCACATTGCGCGTCCAGGCGCGCGCCAGCAGTTCGCACAGGTTCAGATAGCCCTGCTTGTTCTGCACCAGCAGCACCATGCGCGCGGGCCCGCCAGACTCCGAGGCGACATTGATCTCGGCGCCCAGCAATGGTTTTACGCCCTTGCCTCGCGCCTCCTTGTAGAACTTGATGGCGCCAAAGAGGTTGTTGAGGTCGGTGATGGCCAGCGCGGGTTGCCCATCCTTGGCGGCGGCCTTGGCCACCTCATCGATCCGGTTGGTACCGTCGACGACGGAAAATTCGGTGTGCAGGCGCAGGTGAACAAACATGGGAGCATTGTAGAAAGCCCGGCAGCCCTCCCGACGCGCAAGCGGGGCTTGAAACACCTCTTGACAGATACACCCCCGGTACAATGCCCTGTTGCGCGCGCCGGGATGCCCTAGGCGCTTGGGCCCCCGGGGCCCGCCCGGATACCCTGCGCCCCCTGTTCCTCTTTTGCTGAAAGCTGCTTGCGATGATGCTGCGTGCTCCACTGCCCCTCGTTTCCGCCCTGCTGGTTGCTGGCCTGCTGTCTGCCTGCTCCAATACGACCGTAGACAAAACGGCGGGATGGAGCCCCAACCGCATTCACTCCGAAGCCAAGGACGAAATGAACAGCGGCGCCTACGACAAGGCGGTGCCGCTGCTGGAAAAGCTGGAAGGCCGTGCTGCTGGCACGCCGCTTGCACAGCAGGCGCAGATCGACAAGGCCTACTCCCACTACAAGGCCGGTGAAAAGGCCCAGGCCATCGCCACGCTCGACCGCTTCATGAAGCTGCACCCGGCGAGCCCCGCCCTGGACTACGCGCTGTATCTCAAAGGGCTCGTGAACTTCAACGACAACCTTGGCTTGTTCTCTTTCATCTCGCGCCAGGATCTGTCTGAGCGTGACCAGAAAGCCGCCAAGGATTCGTTTGAGTCCTTCAGCGAACTCTCTACCCGCTTCCCCGATTCGCGCTATGCGCAGGATGCGCGCCAGCGCATGACGTACATCGTGAATTCGCTGGCGCAGTACGAAGTGCATGTGGCGCGCTATTACTTCCAGCGTGGCGCCTATGTGGCAGCCATCGGCCGCGCACAAGTGGCGGTGGCCGACTACCAAGGCGTGCCCGCGCTGGAAGAGGCCTTGTACATCCTGGTGCAGTCCTATGACGCTCTGGGAATGACGCAACTGCGCGACGACGCTCGCCGCGTGATGGACACCACGTACCCCCAAAGCGCCTACCTGCGCGGCAACGGCCTCAAAGAGAAGTCGGACCCGTGGTGGAAGTTCTGGTAAGCGCCAGCAACGCCGAGTCAAATTCCTGCGGTTCCTGAAGGCGCCGCATCGGCGGCAACGCTGCCAGCAGGCGCTTGCCGTAACCCATGGTGACCAGGCGCGTGTCGCCCACCACCAGAATCCCCTGATCGGTTTCACGTCGGATCAGGCGCCCCGCCCCCTGTTTGAGTGCCACGGCCGCTTCGGGCAGGGCATACGACTTGAATGCCTTTCCGCCCGATTGTTCGATGCGCTGGGTGCGCGCCTCCACCAATGGATCCCCGGGGGGCGGAAACGGCAGCTTGTCGATGACGACGAGTTGCAGTGCGTCGCCCGGCACATCAAACCCCTCCCAGAATGTCGCCGACGCCACAAGCACGCAGCCGGGTTGCCCGCGGTCAGCCCCCTCACGAAATCGCTCCATCAGGTGCCGCTTGGGCCATTCGCCCTGCACCAGCACCTCCACGTTGCCGGATGCCGCAAACCGCACCTTGAGCACCTCACCAATCGTGCGCAAGGCTTTGAGCGTCGTGGTCAACACGAGGGTTCGCCCGCCCAATTGCTCTATGGCTGGCACCAACCACCGGCCAAGAACATCACTGTGTGATGGGTCGGCGGGCGACGGCAGATGGCGCGGTACATACAAAGCCGCCTGGGCGGCATAGTCAAACGGACTTGCAACCCGCAGGATGCGCGCATCCTGCAGCCCTGCCCGCTCGGTGAACCAGCTCAACTGGTCGTCGTCCCCCAAAGTGGCTGACGTAAACACCCAAGCCCTCTGGGCTTCCCCGGCCGGCTCGGCAGGCCAACCGTCGTCCTCCGCCGGCCCTGCGGGTGCAGCCAGCAGACGCGTGCGCATGGTCTCTGCAATGTCCAGCGGCGACTCGATGAGCCGCAATTGTCCGCCTACATCCACCCAGCGCACCACGTCAGGGCCCGCGGGCCCTGAAAACCGGGCCAGCCGGGCCAGCAGCTCCCGGCCGCGTTCGTACAGACGCCCGAAGTCGGGGGCGATCTCACTGACCATATCGAGTGCGTCCTGCGCCTGGGCGCAGGCCAGCGCCACAGCGCGCAGCGCGGATTGCCAAGCGCCTTCTTGAACACCATCCGGGACTTCGGCCAGCCAGCGCAGCCGGGCCCCTGTGCGCAGCTCGCCAGCGGTCTGCCGCAAATCGTGTGCGGCGTGGTCCAGGCCCTGTGCCACACGCGCCCAATCGCACAGGCCGCGGGCGTGCTGAAGCCCCGCCGCCAACACGTCGCGGGCGAAATCAGCCAATTGCCCGGTCGACAACTGGGTGCCCAGGAACTGCACCCCCGTCTCATTGATCTGGTGGGCTTCATCAAACACCACCACCCGCACCGATGGCAAGAGTTCGGCCATGCCCGACTCGCGCACTGCCATATCGGCGAAGAAAAGATGGTGGTTGATGACCACGATGTCTGCGGCCAGCGCCTCGCGCCGTGCCAGGTGCACGTGGCATTCGCGAAAACGGGGGCATTGCGATCCGAGGCAGTTGTCGCGGGTGGACGTGACCAGCGGGATCACCGGCGAGCGTTCGTCCAGCCCGGTCAGTTCGGCCAAATCCCCAGATCGCGTGGCATGTGACCACGCTTCGACCTTGGCCAGCACGCGCGCCACACCGCGGTCCTGGGCAAACGCGTCGTGGCGTGCCTGCTCCATTCGGTGAAGGCACAGGTAGCTGGCCCGCCCTTTCAGCAGCGCCATGCGCACAGGGATGCCTAGCGTCTGCGCCAAGCCCGGCAGGTCGCGCGCAAACAGCTGGTCCTGCAGAGCCTTGGTGGCCGTGGACAACAGTACCCGCTCGCCGCTGAGGAGCGCAGGCACCAGATACGAGTAAGTTTTGCCCACCCCCGTGCCCGCCTCGACCACCAGCGCGCCACCGCGCTCCAAAGTCTCGGCCACGGCAATCGCCATCTGCGTCTGTCCCTCTCGGGGCTGGAAGTGCGCATCGGCCCGCGCCAGCATGCCGCCGGGAGCAAACACCTCCCGAACCATATCGACCAGGGCCATCAGGCGGGCTCTGGTGGCACCAGGTCCCTGGCGAGCCGGTCCATCGCATCGCGCAGCACAAGACGGCGTTTTTTCAGGCGGCGAAGCACCAGCTCGTCAGGCCTGCCCTGGGAGACGCTTCGGTCAATCAGGGCGTCCAGATCCGCATGGTCGATGCGCAAGGCAATGAGCTGCCGGTGGGGCGAATGGTGGTTGGGGTTCAAGGCGTGGCTGCCGTGGATGGCAAAAATGCCACAGGCGGGCGGATAATACGCGTTTGGCCCGCCTCCCGCGACGGCTGTTTGCGTACGCGCCCCCACAATCACCAGCATGACCAAAGCGTTTCGCCTCATTGCGTCCACCGGCATCCACAAGGGTGACCGGGAGTACCAGCAAGATCAGGTCACCCTGATCTCGCACGAACGGCACAACGGCTGCGTGCTGGGTGTCCTCGCCGATGGCATGGGCGGCCGCAGCGGCGGACGCAAGGCCTCGGACCAGGTCATGATGACCGCCCGCCAACTCTTCGAGCGTTACTCGCCCGATACCGACGACCCAGTGGCCATGCTCAAGAGCATGGTGGAAGAGGCGCACATCGTCATCCGTCTCACGGCGATCTCGGCCGAGCAGGAGCCCCACAGCACGATCGCCGCGTTCCTGATCAACCCCCGCGGCGACTGCCACTGGGTGCATGCAGGGGACTCGCGGATCTACCACTTCCAGGGTGCTCGCATGCTGTCTCGCACCAGCGACCACTCCTACGTTCAGGCCCTTGTGGACCGCGGTGAGCTGACTGAGGCCGAAGCCAACAACCACCCGCACTCGAACATCCTGGTCGGCTGCCTGGGCACGGAAAGCGACCCGCCTGTCACCACCCACGTGATTCCCCAACTGCAGCCGGGCGATGTGCTCATGGCGTGCAGCGATGGCGTATGGCACTACTTCTCGCCGACCGAACTCGGCTCGGTCGTGGACTCGCTCACGCCCCGCGAAGCCACGGAGTTCCTGATCGAAAAAGCCCGCTCGCGGGCCCGCGGCGGCGGCGACAACCTGTCACTGGTGATCGTCAAGATCGAGGCTCTGGTGGAAGAAAAACCAGTCGCGCGGCTTGCACCCATCGACGCTGGCCGGCCCTGAGGGCAGGAGCAGGGAGTTCCGCTCTGACGCGTGCGCCTTGTCTTGCCGGCGGTCGGTAGCGACACTGACATCTGCTCCCTGCCCCGCGCCTCCCCCGACACCCTCTCCTATTGCGCAGCCACGGCCATCGTGGTGGCTCCAGGGTTGGGTTAAGTCGCTATTTCTCTGAAGTCGCTTGGACCTGAGGCGTCGTCACCGAACATAAGCCCCAGGGTGCGCATTGCTCCCCCATCGACTCACCCTATCGGCTCGCCGCCGGAGCTGGCAACGGCGCAGCAGGCTTGCGCCCCTCGGCCGCCGCGTCCGCCTGGGCCTTTTCCACACGTGCGCGGCGCTCCTCAGCGGCCTTTAAGGTTTCCGCATGGCGGGCCCGGGCTTCGGCAGCACGCTGTGCGCTTTCGGACGAGCGGCTTGCCTGCTCCTGCGCCTGGGTCTGCGCGCGGCTGCGTTGCTGCTGCGCCCGCTGTTCCGCGTCGTGATCGCGTTGCGCCTTGGTGGCCTGTGGGTCGGCGCCAGGCTTGCGCACCACCGCACCGGGCCCATCGGCGGCGGGGGCGCTCGCGGGCACGGCGCGCTGTTTCTCTTCGATGGACTTGCGGCGCTCTGCCGCCTTTTCCTTGCGCTCGGCGTCGTTGAGTTCGATCTCCTGCGCGCGCAAGCGGCTCTCTGCATCGCGCACGCGCTCGCGCACGACTTTCAGACAATCTTCAACAGCAAAGCGTTGGTAGCACACCGCCTCGTCGCTCGGAAACTCATGCGCCAGGGGCCCTTCGGTATAGAGCTCTTCTGGCGCCACGGCGGCCGACATGATGAGCTTGACGCGACGGTCGTACAGCACGTCGACCAGCCAGGTAAAGCGCCGCGCAGGCGACGCCATGCTGACAGGCAGGTGGGGCACATCGGACAGCAGCACCGTGTGGAACTGCGTGGCGATCTCCAGGTAGTCGTTCTGCGACCGGGGGCCGCCACACAGCGTCCTGAAATCGAACCACACCACGCCACCCGCCTTGCGCCGCGCGCGAATCTCGCGCTGCTCGATGTGGAGTACCGGGTCTTCGTCGTGCACCTCGGCCAGCCTGTCAAACGCCTGGCCCATCTCGGCATCCGCCTCGGCGCCCAGCGGCGTGTGGTACAGCTTGACGTGTTCCAGCGTACGCCTGCGGTAGTCGGTGCCGTTGTCGACATTCACGACTTCCAGCTTTTCATTGAGCAGTGCAATCGCAGGCAGGATACGGTCGCGGTGCAAGCCTCCCGGGTACAGGTCATCGGGCTTGAAATTGGACGTCGTGACAAAGCCCACGCCGTTTGCAAACAGCGCCGCCAGCAGGCGGTGCAGGATCATGGCGTCGGTAATGTCGGCCACGTGGAACTCATCAAAGCAGATGAGCTTGTAGCGCTTGGAGATGCGCTCGCCCAGCACGTCAAGCGGGTTCACCGTGCCCTGCAACGCAGCCAGCTCGCGGTGCACCTCGCGCATGAACTCATGGAAGTGCAGGCGCACCTTGCGCTTCAAGGGCACTGCATCGAAGAAACACTCCATGAGGAAGCTCTTGCCGCGCCCTACCCCGCCGTACATGTACACACCGCGAGGAACATCGGGGCGGTTGATCAGCTTCTTGATCGCATTGGAGCGCTGGGCCTTATAGGCAACCCACTCGTCGGCGCAGCGCTGCAAAGCGTCCACTGCGCGCAGCTGGGCAGGGTCGCTTTGGTAGCCTTTGGAGGCCAGTTCGGCCAGGTAAGCCTGTTTGACGGTCACGTAGAGAATGCCTCTGTGCTATGAATTTAATAGCTACCAGCGCTTGATAATCAAGCGCTGGAGCCTGTTTTCACTCAAAACTCAGAAGTTCAGCGTGCGCTTGTCGACTGCGAGGGCCGCTTCCTTGGTCGCTTCGCTCAAAGACGGGTGGGCATGGCAGATGCGCGCGATGTCTTCGCTGCTGGCCTTGAACTCCATCGCCACCACGGCTTCAGAGATCAGCTCGCTGGCCTGCGGCCCCACGATGTGCACACCCAGAATTTCGTCGGTCTCGGCATCGGCCAGCATCTTGACCATGCCGGTGGTGTCGCCCAGCGCGCGTGCGCGGCCGTTGGCCAGGAACGGGAAGGTGCCGGCCTTGTACTTGACGCCATCGGCCTTGAGCTGCTGCTCGGTGCGGCCCACCCACGCGATTTCGGGGCTGGTGTAGATGACCCAGGGCACGGTGTTGAAATTCACGTGGCCGTGCTGGCCGGCAATGCGCTCGGCCACGGCAACGCCTTCTTCCTCGGCCTTGTGCGCCAGCATCGGGCCGCGCACCACGTCGCCCACCGCCCACACGCCGGGCAGGTTGGTCTTGCAGTCGGCATCGACGACGATGGCACCGCGCTCGTCCAGGGCCAAGCCCACGGCTTCAGCATTGAGGCCAATGGTGTTGGGCACGCGGCCGATGGAGACGATGAGCTTGTCCACGTCCAGCGACAGGGCCTCGCCCTTGGCATTGGTGTAGGCAATGGAGACGCCCTTCTTGCCGGTCTTGATCTCGCCGACCTTCACGCCCAGCTCGATCTTCAGCGCCTGCTTGTCGAACGCCTTCTTGGCTTCCTTGGCGATTTGCTCGTCCACCGCGCCCAGGAACGTAGGCAGGCCTTCGAGGATGGTGACTTCGGCACCCAGGCGGCGCCACACCGAGTCCATTTCCAGGCCGATCACGCCCGAGCCGATGAGGCCCAGCTTCTTGGGCACGGCGCCCACACGCAGCGCGCCGTCGTTGGACAGCACGAACTCTTCGTCGAACGGCGTGCCAGGCAGTGCACGGGCGTTGGAGCCGGTGGCGATGATGACTTGCTTGCCCGTGATCGACTCTTCGGCAGCGCCTGCCACCTTGATCTCGTAGCCGCCTTCGGCAGCCTTCACGAACGAGCCGCGACCGTGGAAGAAGCTGACCTTGTTCTTCTTGAACAGGTACAGGATGCCGTCGTTGTTCTGCTTCACGACGGTGTCCTTGCGGGCCAGCATCTTGGCAACGTCGATCTTGACGTCGCTGGCCGAGATGCCGTGCTCGGCAAAGTGCTTGTTGGCGTGCTCGAAATGCTCGGACGATTGCAGCAGCGCCTTGGAGGGGATGCAACCCACGTTGGTGCAGGTTCCGCCAGGTGCCGGGCCGCCTTTGTCGTTCTTCCACTCGTCGATACAGGCCACATTGAAGCCTAGCTGAGCGGCACGGATGGCAGCAATGTAGCCGCCGGGACCGCCACCGATGACGATCACATCAAATTGTTTGCTCATGGGAAATCTCGTTCAGTCTGTTGGAGAAAGACCCACCGGCGGGCACAACCAGAGGTCGGCCACGCGGGTGGGTCAATGCGTCAGGAGGTTAGATGTCGAACAGCAGGCGCGAAGGATCTTCCAGCGCGTCCTTCATCGCCACCAAGCCCAGCACGGCCTCGCGGCCGTCGATGATGCGGTGGTCATACGACATGGCCAGGTAGTTCATCGGGCGAACGACGATCTGGCCGTTTTCGACCACAGCACGGTCCTTGGTGGCGTGCACGCCCAGGATGGCCGATTGCGGGGGGTTGATGATGGGGGTGGACATCATCGAGCCGAAGGTGCCGCCGTTGGAGATGGAG
>SDXZ01000168.1 GCA_004210805.1 Acidovorax sp. | reverse complement strand
TGGACTTTTTGATGGTTGCTTGCGATCCGGCGATTATCCGGGTTCCGCTCTACCCCCGAGTCATCTTCGCAAAATATGTCAAAAATCAAGCCGGCTCCCTTGCCGCCCGACACCGCCATCGGTGGATACCGCGTGGTTCGCAGGGTGTCCTCCGGGGGCTTTGGCGTGGTGTACCTCGCCACGGACAGCGAAGGCCAGCAGGTCGCCATCAAGGAATATCTCCCGTCGTCGTTGGCGACCCGCGCGCCCGGCGAACTCCTGCCCAAGGTGCAGTCCGAAAAGCTGTCGCTGTACCGCCTGGGCCTCAAAAGCTTCTTTGAAGAAGGCCGTTCGCTGGCCCAGATTTCGCACGCCTCGGTGGTGAGCGTGCTCAATTTCTTTCGCGAGAACGAAACCGTCTACATGGTGATGAACTACCTGGAGGGCGCGACCCTGCAGGACTTCATCATCACCGCACGCGACCTCAAGACGCAGAAGGTCTTCCGCGAATCCACGATCCGTTCGCTGTTCGACGAGGTCCTGCGCGGCCTGCGCATCGTGCACCAGCACAAGATGCTGCACCTGGATATCAAGCCGGCCAACATCTTCATCACCGACGACAACAAAGCCGTGATGATCGACTTTGGCGCCGCGCGCGAAGTGCTGTCCAAAGAAGGCAACTTCATTCGCCCGATGTACACGCCCGGCTTTGCCGCGCCCGAGATGTACCGCCGCGATTCGCAGATGGGGCCCTGGACGGACATCTACGCCATTGGCGCCTGCATCTACGCCTGCATGCAGGGTTTTCCGCCCAACGAGGCGCCCCAGCGCATCGAAAAAGACCGCCTCTCGCTGGCGCTGACCAAGCTGCGCGGCGTGTATTCCGACAACCTCATCGAGGTGGTGGAGTGGTGCATGGCGCTCGACCCTTTGTCGCGGCCGCAGTCGGTGTTTGCGCTGCAAAAGGAGCTCAGCCGTGAAGGCGAGCGCCGCTACACCAAGCTCACGGTGGCCGAGAAGATGCGGTTGCAGCTGGACACCCTGGTGTCAGACACCAAGAAGAATGTGCAGAAGGTGGGTGAAGCCACCGGTATCGGAGCGAAACCCAAATGAAAACGACCCAGGCGAAGCGGGTTCAGGCGGGGCGCCTATTCATTAACGATGCCGTGCTGCATCCCCGTTTGCGCGAGTCTCTATGAAGTTCTCGGTATTCCAGATCAGCCGCCGCGGCGGCCGCGAGAAGAACGAAGACCGCATGGGCTATTGCTACACGCGCGAATCGGGCCTTTTTGTATTGGCCGACGGCATGGGTGGCCACCCCGAAGGCGAAGTCGCCGCGCAGATTGCGCTGCAGACCATTTCTGCACTGTTCCAGCGCCAGGCCAAGCCGCAGCTCAAGGATGTGCAGGAGTTCCTGTCGGGCGCGCTGCTGGCGGCGCACCACCAGATCCTGCGCTATGCCACCGATAAAGGCATGCTCGATACGCCCCGCACGACGCTGGTCGCGGCGGTGCTCCAGTCGGGCACCGCTACCTGGATCCACTGCGGCGACTCGCGCTTGTACATGGTGCGCGACGGCGACTTGCTGACCCGCACGCGCGACCACTCGTACATGGAATTGCGCAACTCGCCGCCGCCGGGGCTCGAGCGCATCAACCGCAACGTGCTGTTCACCTGCCTGGGCTCGCCCACCAAGCCTATCTATGACATTACCGGGCCGGTGTATCTGGAGCAGGGCGACCGCATCCTGCTGTGCTCCGATGGCTTGTGGGGCACGATCAGCGACGAAGAGATCGCCAAACAACTGGCCCGCAATGCGGTGGCGCATGCGGTGCCCGAGCTGGTGGAAGACGCCCTGCGCAAGGCTGGCGACACCAGCGACAACGTCACCGTGATCGCGATGGAGTGGGAGACACCCGACGCGTTCGAGTCCACCCAGGGCGTCTCGACCGACAGCATCAGCGACGACGTGTTCGCTTCGACCATTCAAGCGGGGCCGCTGGATGGACTCGTGGACGACCTGGATGACGCGGCCATCGAGCGATCCATTGCCGAAATCAACGAGGCCATCCGCCGCTCTGCTGCACGGAAAGCCTGAGACTGGGAGGCATCGCTAGGTCGGTGCGCATGCCGTCAGGCCGCACTGGCACCGACCACCTGCTGCCTGCCATGCCAATGGACCAAGTTGGGGTTCCAGCTTCACCGCCCGGTGGTTCCTGCCAGCTGCGATCTGGGCGCGGTGACTTGGGCTTGATGCCGGCACTGATATTTGCGCAGCGACGATTGGGGCTGCAATGCCGTGGC
Organism: Acidovorax sp.; assembly: GCA_004210805.1. Lineage (GTDB taxonomy): Bacteria > Pseudomonadota > Gammaproteobacteria > Burkholderiales > Burkholderiaceae_C > Acidovorax. The sequence continues at coordinate 7,020 of SDXZ01000168.1, read as the reverse complement.
CCAGACCCGGTGCGACATGCAGCACCTCGGGTCGTCCTGGGTCGATAAGCCGGCGAACTCTGGCGCTGACCTCGACCGATCTGCCCGTGGCCGAATCGCCCCCGGACAACTCTAGAGCATCTACTTTTGACATCGGAAACAAACCACATGACCACTTTCACCCGCACCGATGCCCGCGCCGCCGACCAACTGCGCCCCGTGCGCATCACGCGCCACTACACGATGCACGCCGAGGGCTCGGTGCTCATCGAGTTTGGCAACACCAAGGTGCTCTGCACTGCGTCCGTGGAAGAGCGCGTGCCGCCGCACAAGCGCGGCAGCGGCGAGGGCTGGGTCACGGCCGAATACGGCATGCTGCCGCGTGCCACGCACACGCGCAGCGACCGCGAGGCAGCGCGAGGCAAACAAAACGGCCGCACGCAAGAGATCCAGCGCCTCATCGGCCGCTCGCTGCGCGCGGTGTTCGACTTGAAGTTGCTGGGTGAGCGCACCATCCAGCTCGACTGCGACGTCATCCAGGCCGATGGCGGAACCCGCACTGCAGCAATCACAGGTGCCTGGGTAGCGGCCCAGGACGCAATCAGCCACTTGATGGCGGCGGGCAAGATCAACCAGTCGCCCCTGCTCCAACCCGTGGCCGCCGTGTCCGTCGGCATCGTCCACGGCATGCCCCTTTTGGACCTGGAATACGTCGAGGACGTGGGCTGCGACACCGACATGAACGTCGTGATGACGGGCGCCGGCCATTTTGTGGAAGTGCAGGGCACCGCAGAGGGCGTGGCCTTCACCCGCACCGAGATGGACAAGCTCTTGGCCCTGGCCGAAAAAGGCATTGCCGAGCTGGTGTTGCTCCAGCAGCAATCGCTTAGGGTTGCTATTTAATTAATAGCTAAAAGTGCAATACAGATAAGCGGTAGAGGCTATTTTGACAATAAAAATTGTGTTGGCGTCGAACAACCGCGGCAAGCTGGCCGAACTGCAGGCCATGCTGGCGCCGTTGTCGGTGGAACTCGTGCGCCAGGCGGACCTGGGCGTGGGCGAAGCGGACGAGCCTTTTCGCACCTTCGTCGAGAACGCGCTGGCGAAGGCGCGGTTTGCGGCGGCGCACACCGGCCTGCCTGCGCTGGCGGACGATGCCGGCCTGTGCGTGGATGCGTTTGGCGGCCTGCCCGGCGTCGACACGGCCTACTACGCCGCCCAGTTCGGCTACGAGAAGGGCGATGACACCAACGTGCGCGCGCTCCTCGAACAAATGCAAGGCATCGACCATCGGCGTGCCGCGATGGTCAGCACCCTGGTGGCTGTGCGCAGCCCCGAAGACCCCGAGCCGCTGATCGCCGTCGGCCGGGTGGCGGGCGACATCACCCGCGAGCCACGCGGCAGCAACGGTTTCGGTTTCGATCCCATCATGTTCATCCCCGAATTTGGCAAGACGTTTGCCGAACTCCCGGTCGAAGTGAAAAACGCACACAGCCACCGCGGCCGCGCGGCGCAGCAGATGCTGGCGCTGCTCCGCGAGCGCTGGTTCTAGGCAGCTGCTGCCGCTATCCCTGCCATGGCCCATATCCCGATCACGCCCGCAGCCGAATCTGCGCCCGCGCCTGTGCGCGACATCCAGCACTACATGCGGCCTGGGCTGTTGCAGCTGGCCAGCCTGCCGCCGCTGTCGCTGTACGTGCACCTGCCCTGGTGCCTCAAGAAGTGCCCGTACTGCGATTTCAATTCGCACGAGTTCCGGGACGGCACCGCCGGTGCCGCCGGCACGGCACAGGTGCCCGAGCAGCGCTACATCGACGCGCTCATGGCCGACCTGGAGGCCGCGCTGCCGTTGATCTGGGGCCGCACGGTGCACAGCATCTTCATCGGTGGCGGCACGCCCAGCTTGTTTTCACCCGCAGCCATCGACCGGCTGATCGGCGACATCCGCGCTCGGCTGCGGCTGGAGCCTGACTGTGAAATCACGCTGGAGGCCAACCCCGGCACCTTTGAAAAAGACCGCTTCCGCGCCTTCCGCGCTGCTGGCGTCACGCGCCTGTCCATTGGCGTGCAGAGCTTCAACGATCAGCACCTGAAAGCCCTGGGCCGCGTGCACGACCGCGCGCAGGCGCTGGCCGCTGTTCAAGAGGCGGCCCAGGCGTTCGACACCTTCAACCTGGACATCATGTATGCGCTGCCGGGCCAGACCTTGCAGGAGCTCGAACAGGACATGCAGACGGCGCTGGCGCTGCAGCCGCCGCACATCTCCATCTACCACCTGACCATCGAGCCCAACACCTACTTTGCCAAATTCCCGCCCGCTATCCCCGAGGACGACCAGGCCTACGCCATGCTCGACCGCATTACCGAGATGGCGGGTGACGCGGGCTTGGACCGCTACGAAATATCGGCCTACGCAAAGCCCGGCCACCAGTGTTTTCACAACACCAACTACTGGCAGTTTGGCGACTACCTGGGCATTGGCGCGGGTGCACACAGCAAGCTCAGCTTTGCGCACCGTGTGGTGCGGCAAGTGCGGTTTCGAGAGCCGCGCCTGTACATGGACAACGCGCTGGCGGGCCGTGCCGTGGCGCAAGACGATGAGGTGCGCCGGGGCGACCTGCCGTTTGAATACATGCTCAACGCCCTGCGATTGCGCGAAGGTTTTGCGCTGCAGGACTTCACCGCGCGCACAGGCCTGCCGTTGACGGCCATTGCCAAGGGCCTGGAGGCGGCCCAGCGCAAGGGCTTGATCGAGCGCGACATGGCCCGCGTACGCCCGACCGAGCGGGGCTTTGACTTCCTCAGCGACCTGCAGGAGCTGTTCCTCGCGGACTGAGGCCGCCGCCATGGGCGTCAGCCGCAGCGCACCGCGATGATCTTTCCGGCGCTATCGACCTCCAGGTTCAGCCGCTGCGCGTCAAATTCCTTGGTGATCATTTGTCCGGGCCGAAGAATGCGCGCCATCTGCGCCCCAGAGCGGGCACGCGCAGATTCCATCACCGACGAGGTGCTGTTTTGCCCCACCGCAAACTGCGCGGGCTGCGCGTTGCATTGGCCCGTGGCCGGGGGGGGCGTACTGGCCGCAGGTGGTGTGGAGGACGGTGCCCCGGGCGCGGTGCCGTAGCCGCTACAGGCTGTCATGGCAATGGCGGCGGTCACGGTCGCAAATGAGAGGACGGCAGTGGATCTGGACATTTTTTCTGGCTCCGAGCTTCAAGGACTTTTCACCATACTGGAACACGCATTGCGAGGCAGTGTCCAGCCGTAACAACAACGGAGGTTGGGGGGCGGAGTGCGCTCGTCGCCGGTCGCGATCATCAATCTACAGGCGCCTCCTACGGCAATGTCGGTTGCGTCCTACAGCGATTTCGCAAACCCACTTTTACTATCCATCCGTCGATACCCCCTCGACATCCCTCCCGCTTGCACAGCAAGTGTTAAGCCCGCATCAGCGGGCTTTTTTTTGCCCGGTAGAAAATCGAAATGGGCGCCACTCGGCAGAGCCGCATCGTGGCCGGTATGCAGGGTGCAGAGCAAAAAAGTCTATGGCACGCATCTCGAGAGTAGAGTGCGCCAGATCGCCACGACAGGAGAATCCCATGGTCAGCAAAAACACGATATGCCTGTGGTACGACGGCACCGCGCTGGAGGCTGCAACGTTCTACGCCAAGACCTTCCCCGACAGCAAGGTGGGCGCCGTCCACCGTGCCCCCGGGGACTACCCCGCAGGCAAGCAGGGCGATGTCCTCACGGTCGAATTCACGGTGATGGGCATACCCTGCCTGGGCCTGAACGGCGGACCGCAGTTCAAGCACAACGAGGCGTTTTCTTTCCAGGTTGCGACCGAGGACCAGGCCGAAACCGACCGCCTCTGGAATGCCATCGTCGGCCACGGTGGTCAGGAAAGCGCGTGCGGCTGGTGCAAGGACCAGTGGGGCCTCTCCTGGCAAATCACACCCCGTGCCCTCACGGAAGCGATCACCGATCCCGACCAGGCCGCAGCCCAGCGCGCGTTCACGGCCATGATGGAGATGACAAAAATCGACATCGCAGTGATTGAGGCCGCGCGGCGGGGTTGACGTCACGTTGACCTTGACGACGACAGGCCGCGACCGCTACTGTGAGTGTTGTAATCGCCGGCCTTGCTCCTCAAAGGTGCCGCATTGAAGACCGTCCTGCTCTTCGTCATCACAGCCCTTGCTGAAATCGTGGGCTGCTACTTGCCCTACCTGTGGCTCACCAAAGGCGGCTCAGTCTGGTTGCTGCTCCCTGCTGCGATCTCACTGGGGCTTTTCGCGTGGCTGCTCACCTTGCATCCCGCAGCGGCGGGGCGGGTCTACGCAGCCTACGGGGGGGTCTACATCGCTGTGGCGTTGGCGTGGCTCTGGGGCGTGGATGGCATCCGTCCGAGCGCGTGGGACATCGCCGGGGTCGTGGTCAGCCTGGCGGGCATGGCGTTGATCGCGTTCCAGCCAAGGACCGCTTAGCCGCAGCAGCCCTTGGGCTGGGCCAAAGCAGATGCGCCCAGGCTCAGGTCCTTCAAGATGGTGCATTGGGGCGCGGGGCCGCCGATGCATTCGTCCGAGCAGGCCTTCACAAACTTGGCCAAGCTGCGCTCCAGGTTTTGCAGCTCATTGAGCTTGGATCGAACGGCGTCAAGGTGTACCTGTGCAATGTCACGTGCCTCTGCGCAGTCGCTTTCATCGCTGGTCGAAAGCGCTACCAGCGCGCGCGTTTCTTCAATCGAAAAACCAAAGTCCCGGCACTGTCGGATAAGCGTCAGCACCTCCTGCACTTTTTCGTCATACACACGGTGACCGCTCGGGCGCCGCATGGCGGGCGGAATCAACCCCACTTCTTCGTAGTACCGCAGGGCGGACACGTTGAACCCTGTGCGCTGGGCCAGCGCCCCGATGCTCAATTGCCCGTCAATCGATAGGGTATTCATGCGTTGCTCCTTGCATCTCAAGCTACTTGAGGTTTTAGAGTCAGTGTACGGGAATGTTCCCGGCAAACCCTGAAGAGGAAGACGATGAAAAAACCCATCTTGGCCGCAGTCGGACTGGCCGGCGCGTGTGTCGCATGCTGCTCCATCCCCATCGCACTCACCCTGGTGAGCGGCATCTCCGCGGCGGGGTTGGCGGGATGGGTTGTGGGCGATCTCACGGGTCAAATCGCCGCTGCAGGTTTGGGCGTTGTGGTGATCGGTGGCGTGTGGGCTTGGAGGGGCCGCCGCGCCAAAGCTGGTTGCGCTACGCAGGCTGCCCCATCGTGCTCGACAGGTGCCGGGAGTTGCGGATGCGCGGCGAAAGCTGGTTAGGACGGCAGCATGCACGGAAGGCAGCGCTTGTTCATCGCGTGGTGCAGCGGCAGACACGGCTGGAGCGTGTTGCGGCGGTAACGATCCCTAGGCTCTGGTTGAGGAACACGGAACAGGTGCAGCAGATGACCCCGACCTGTTTCTGCGTGTGTGCAATAGCCGCAGCGCCAATAAAAAAGCACCTCATGTGAGGTGCTTTCAATTTGGCGGAGACTGTGAGATTCGAACTCACGGACGGTTGCCCGTCGGCAGTTTTCAAGACTGCTGGTTTAAACCACTCACCCAAGTCTCCGGGAGGGAAGGCGCGTATTCTAGCCGGCCGCCCGGGCGGGCTTTTGCAGCATGCCCTTGGCTTCGATGAAGGCGATCACCTCGGTAAGGCCCGCCAGGGTTTTGAGGTTGGTCATCACAAACGGCTTGAGCACCCCCTGGCCGTTTGTGCGCATGCGGGTCGTGTCGGCGTGCATCACATCCAGGTTGGCGCCCACGTGGGGGGCCAGGTCGGTCTTATTGATGATGAACAGGTCGCTTTTGGTGATACCGGGGCCGCCCTTGCGGGGGATTTTCTCGCCGGCGGCGACGTCGATGACGTAGATGGTGAGGTCCGAGAGTTCGGGGCTGAATGTGGCGGCCAGATTGTCGCCGCCGCTTTCCACAAAGACGATGTCGGCGTTGGGATGCTCACCCAGCATGCGGTCGATGGCTTCGAGGTTGATGGAGCAGTCTTCACGGATGGCGGTGTGCGGGCAGCCGCCGGTCTCCACGCCCAGGATGCGCTCGGCGGGCAGGGCGCCACTCACCGTGAGCAAGCGCTGGTCTTCCTTGGTGTAGATGTCGTTGGTGATGGCGATCAAATCGTAGTCGTCGCGCATGGCCTTGCAGAGCATCTCCAGCAGGGTGGTCTTGCCGGAGCCCACGGGGCCGCCGATGCCTACGCGCAAGGGGGGCAGATTTTTAGTGCGATTGGCGATGTGGTGCAGTGTGTTGGTCATGGCGTTGTTAACTATCAAATCAATAGCTGCTAGCGCAGGTGGAGAAAGCGCTAGGAGCGGAAAAGTCTTGAATATTGCACTTCGTGCTGGGCGCTCAGGATGGCCAGCATGGGGGAGAAGGCCTGGCGCTCGCTGTCCATCAGGCCGATGGCGTGGTCGGCGGCGGTGGGGATGGCGTCGGCCAGTTTTGCGAGGATGCGCTGGCCGGCGCTTTGGCCCAGCTGCATGGATTTGAGGGCGGCCTGCACCATGTTCTCGGCCCAGCCGAAGGCATAGGCCAGCAGCACGTCGCGCACGGGGGCTTGTGTGATGGACGCAGCCAGCGCGAAGGCCACGGGGTAGGTGGGGGGCAGGGCGGCCAGGTACTGCACGGCGGGCATGAGCTGGTCATCGCCCTGGTGCTGGTTGCGCAGCCAGTCGGCCATGGAGCGGCCCATCTGCTCGGTCTGCAGGCGCAATTCGCTGGTTTCGCGGGTGTGCAGCACCCAGTCGTTGAGTTCGCGCACATGCGCCAGGTCGCCGCCGTCGCCACGCCGCCAGGCGCCCACGGCCTTGGCGATCAGGGCCATGTCGCCGCGGGACTGGGTGATGTGCAGCTGGTCGAGCAGCCATGCGGCTACGGCGGCTTCGTTGTCGATGCCGGCGTTTTCAATGGCGCTTTCGAGGCCTTCGGAATACGAGAAGCCGCCGTAGCCGCATGGCTGCTCGACCAGCTGCACATCACCCAGT
>SDXZ01000347.1 GCA_004210805.1 Acidovorax sp. | reverse complement strand
GGGCAATGGTGGGGTGGGCGGCGGTCGGGGCGGGCAGGGTCATGGTGATGTCCTTGATGGCGGAGCGGCGCAGTGCAGTGCCAGCCCCTGTCGGCACATGATAGCCCGCCAACCGAAGTTATGGCATCAAAATAGCCGCCAGCGCTTGATGGGTAAGCGCTAGCAGCTATGAAATATGTAGTGCCTCACGCAGCTGTTGCGTCACGCCCCACTGAGCGAGACGCCGGTAGTCACTGGACCACGCCTGCTGTGCGCACCGTATTGCCCAGCCAAAAGGGGATGCCTTCTCTGCGCGGGCCGGGTCTCAGTGTCTGCCTTCAGCCCAGCTCGCTGAAGCGGACAAGCGGCGTGAGCGCAGGGAAGTCGCCCGCACGCTTTTGCTTCATTGCAGTCACCGATTCGCGCACGTGCTGGTTGCTCCAGATCGCGCCCTGCAGCCAGCCCATCTGGCGCAGGCTGTCTTCCACGCTGTGGTCGCGGGCGTAGTTCACGGCCTGCTTGGTGCCCCAGATGGCGACAGGCGGCTTGGTGGCGATCTCCTGCGCGCATTGCAGCGCGGCGGCGAGCATGGCTTCTTGCGTGTCGAACACCTCGTTGACGAGACCGTAGCCCAGTGCCTTGGCGGCAGGAAGCCGGCGGCCGGTGTAGGCAAGCTCTTTCACCACGCCCAGCGCGATCAGCTTGGGCAGGCGCTGCAGCGTGCCCACGTCGGCCACCATGCCGATGTTGATCTCCTGGATGCAGAAGAACGCGTCGGCCGTGGCGTAGCGCACGCAGGCGGCAGTGACCATGTCCACCGCGCCGCCGATGCACCCGCCGTGGATCGCCATGATCACGGGGATGCGCAGGCTTTCGATGCGGCTGAAGGTGGCCTGCATGTCGGTGAGCAGGTCGAAGATGGCGGCGCGGCCCTCGGGGCTCTGGTCGTCCATGGTGATGGCGCCGCCGAAGGTCTCGAGCGCCATGCCCGCGCTGAAGTGCTTGCCGGTGCTGCTGACGACCAGCGCCCGCGCCTCGCCTGTCTTGTTCAGTTGGGCCAGCACCTCATCCAGCTCACGCCAGAAGGTGGGGTGCATGGTGTTCATGGCCTCGGGGCGGTTCAGCACTAGGTGGGCGATGTGGTCGGTGATGCTGAGCGAAAAGCAGGTGAGCAGTGTGTTCATGGGCAGCCACTGTAGACCTGCCGCCCTGCGCCGGGTCGTCGCGTGGGTGACTTGGCATCAAAAACGCCTCTACCGCAGTACCTGCATGTTCTGTTTGCTATTGAATGTGTAGCAATTGGTGGCGCGGGCGTTTTGCAGGTTGTGTAGCGCGCGGATTGCTGCGCTGCACCGGTGCATTGCTGCGCATTCTTCAGCGATGGCGCGGGCGGCGTTTGTAGCCTCTGGGGTTTTTCTTGAATCCAGTGTGCGGACCCCGGTCCTGCATGCAAGAAAGGCCTGTGTGAATCTCGTTCAATACCGTGGCGCGCGCCGTGCGCCGGCTTGTTGGGGCCGCCGGGCGTGTGGCGTCTGCAGGGCGTTGCCATGATGGCGTGGGTGGTGTTGGGCCTGCTGGCCGGGCTGGTGCTGGGCACCTATGACTTTCTGACCAAGATCGCGCTGCGCGAGACGGGGGTGCTGGCGGTGGTGGTGGCGTCGTCGGTGCTGGGCGCGTGCCTGTGGATGCCGTTGTTGGGGGTGCCTGGCGGCGGCGCGGTGGCGCAGGCCCTGGCACCGCTGGGCTTGCACCCGGCGCCGCTGGCTTGGCATGCGCATGCGCTGCTGCTGCCCAAGTCCTTGACGATGGTGGCGACCTGGATGCTGTCGTATTACGCGGTCAAGGCGCTACCGCTGTCGATCTCGGCCGGGGTGCGCGCGTCGGGGCCGGTGTGGACGGCGCTGGGCGCCATCGTGCTGCTGGGCGAGCACCTGAGCGCGTGGCAGTGGGCGGGGCTGGCGGTGTCCATGCTGTCGTACCTGGCGTTTTCGCTCATCGGGCAGAAGGAGGGCATCCGCTTCAGCCGCGATGGC
>SDXZ01000009.1 GCA_004210805.1 Acidovorax sp. | reverse complement strand
GGCCTTCAATTCTTGAATGAGCGCGTGCCGCACAGGTATTCAGCGGTCTATCGACTGGAAGGTGGCACGCTCCGCAACGAGTTCGTGTTCGACAAGCTCGGGGAACTGACTCCGGAATTCCTGCAGGTCGTGCCCCTTCAGGACAGCTTCTGCCAATTCGTGTTGCGTGAAGGCGTTTTCCAAACCACCAACACGTCGATCGATACTCGACTTTTGGGACACAAGTACCAGGGGGTTGTCGGCTCCTACCATGGCCTTCCTTTGGTGAACAATTTCGGCGAACTGTACGGCACCATCTGTCATTTTGACGTTCGAGCGCACGATCTGAGCGACCATGAGTTCGCAGTACTTAAGCAAGCGGCAAAGATGCTTCCGCGGTTTCTCGGGCGCGTTCGAAAAGCGAGCTAGCTGCGGCTCTGACGCCGATGGGTTCAACGACGGCTTCAGGCTGGTTGCTGACTTTCGGCCCGCAGTCGCTGGACGGCCGCTGCGACCAATAGCAGACAGTGGGGAAGATCCAAGGCTGTTCTCTGTCCCCCCAAAGAACGAATACGGCTAACGTGGTCACCCGTAGACATTCGCGTACATAAGGCGCATGGTTTTGATCCCTTTGCTTGATGGGAGACCAGTATGGAATCCGTTCAAAACTCGGTTCATCGCGAGCCATGGAACAAGGGAAAGATTGTTGGTCAGAAGGCGCCCTTCAAGCCCAAAGATATCTGGGCGCTGCGCGTGCGCCTACAGAGGGAGAACCGGGTGCGCGAGCTTGCGCTCTTCAATCTGGGAATCGACAGCAAGCTACGCGGATGCGACCTGGTCGCCCTCAAAGTCCGTGATGTGTGCCATGGTGACCAAGTCGCTTCACGAGCAACGGTCATGCAGCACAAAACTCATCACCCCGTCCAGTTCGAGCTGACGGCGACCACCCGTGAAGCGCTTCAGCAATGGATCAAGACCGCCAAGCTGAAATCAGAAGACTTTATCTTTCCGAGCCGACTTCACAACTCGCCGCACCTAGGGACACGTCAGTACGCCCGCATTCTCGGGCGCTGGGTGTTGCAGCTGGGCTTGGATCCAGCAGAGTATGGAACGCACTCCATGCGGCGCACCAAGGCTACGCTCATTTACCGCAGAACGAAGAACCTCCGCGCGGTCCAGCTACTCCTGGGCCACTCAAAAATCGAGTCAACTGTCCGCTACCTTGGCATTGAGGTCGACGATGCTCTTGAGCTATCCGAACAGACTGAGATTTGAGTTGACGGAGCACAAAATTCTCACCGGGCGCGGCTGAGCTGTGGGCCTTAGATCACCGGAAGCTGTGGGATCACGAAGGGCATCCCGCGGCCAGGAGCAGCCAATGGCAGTCCAGATTGATCTTCGAATCGCAGATCGGCGTGAACTCCCGGCCAATGCTAGTCAGAAGAACGCAGCCAACATCAAGGCTGTTTCCCGTATCTCTACCGCCCTGGCGCACAAACCGCCGCGACTCGCCCACGCACTGGCGTCCGTCATGTTGAATGGTCTATGGAACCCCTTGAAGTTTGTCCAACTTCAGGGGGTCTGTTAAAACCCCGGGGCGATTCACATTTGCATATGCATCAATGCCTGAGCAAAAGTCCTACGCGCGGTGGTGGTGTTAGGGAATGCCAAATTTTAGAGCGATGGATAACGTATGAGCTCTCAACTACAGGAGCTGTCATGCCCCAAAACACGAAAGATACTAAAGGCGGTAAATCGCATCCAACGCAAGACACTAGCGCGAATGGCGGCAAAAGCTCGGCTACGGGGAAAGCCGACAAAAAGTCGGGATCTCCCACAGGATCGCAAAACAAGGGCGAAAAGAAAACGACTCCTTGATGCTGCCTTGCGCGGGCGCAGTGAGGTGTGCGCTTAGTGCCTAGCCCGCGTGCATTGCGGGCCCTCCTCTCAATACGGTTGTTGGCGCCCAGCCCAATAATTTGGCTGCCTGCTCTAACATACCTCCCCCATGAACTTCGACTTGGTCGCACCGCTGCTGCATCGCATCTACGACGTTGCCAACCACGGCATCGACAGCCACGGCCAGTCCTTCTTTCGCATCCCCGATACGGTGACCGCGCAGGAGCGCCAGCAACTGGCCGATGCCGGCTGGACGCCCAACACACCCGTGCAGTGGCCCCATGACGAAACGATTCGGCGGCTGCGCAGCCTGGCAGCCCAGGTGGACCTGAGTCGCGCTGCCGACGCGTTCGTGGCATCGCTGGGCTCGGCCGGCCTGCAGTGGCAGGCCGTGCTGCCCGCCGTGGCGCTGGGCTTGGCTATGCCAGAACACGCGCACCAGCCCATGGGCCCAGGGTCAGACCGCTGCGCCATCTGCTTTTACACCGCAACGGCCAAAGATCGTACCCAGCTGGCTTACCACCGCGCGCTGCAAGGGTCCGGTTGGAGCGACGAGGACGGCCCGCTGGCCGCAGTGCTGACCCTGGAAGATGCGCTCCAGTGCTCGCCCGACAGCTGGCCCCAACCCGCGCCACGCGACATCTGGGTGCTGCACCAGCTGCTGGACTTGCTGCGCAGGCTGCCCGGCACAGCCCGCTACAGCCAAGCGCGCACCGCCATCCAGGCCGCGAAGTGGCTGCAGCCTGCCAAGCCCTGGCGTGCCGGGCTGTTGCTCGAGGCTTTGGCGTTAGTAGGCGTGCTGCAGGCCCCGGATCGGCCCGGCCTGCGGACCCGCTTCACCTCCGCGCGCGAGCGCGACCAGCGGCCCAGCGTGCGTGTCGAAGTCCCCGGCCCGCTGGCCTGGTGGACGGCGGCGCACGGCACCAACGATGCCCTGCTGCAAAGCCTGTTCGGCCACCTTCAGCGCCCCACCGCAGAGCCAGCCGCGCCACCACCGCAGCGACTACCTCGTGCAAAGTCCGCAGCCCGCCCCGCCGGCGTGCCCAAAGCCCCGCGTGCAGTGCGCGGCCCGCTGGCCGCAGGCGACGTTTACGCGGTGCGCTTTCGGGAAGACCTCTGGGGCGCTGCCTACTGCCACGAAATGCGCACTGACGAGCCCACCGGCGTCGTGCGCGGCCGCATGGAATACCTGGACATCCTGTCGCCCACACCACCCACACCGGCCGACTTGGCGGAGCGGGGCTTTCGCGACCGCATGGACGGCAGTCGCTGGCAGATGTGGTGCGCTAGCCTGGACAAGACCAGCGGCGTCAAACGCGTCGCTCAGGGCGTCGCCCCGCGCCCCCATGCCCAGGGCATGCCCGACCGCATAACCCACGGCGGCGCCAAGGAGCTGCGGCACATGGCGACGTGGAATTTTCCGCAGCTGTAGGGGCGCAGGCCTTGAACTGATGGGCGCTTTGCCTGCCCGCTCACATATCCCCTGCTTACTGCAGCAGCTCCACAACGACAGGAGCCACTTGGTACAGCCCGTAGAGCAAGTACGCGATGAACGGACTGGCGAGAACGACTGCGGTCAACGTCAGGGCGGCTTTGAAGCGGGGCACCGCTGACGAGAACACTGCGATGCCACCCGCCATGGTGACGGCCGCACAGGCTGCAAGCCAAGAGAGCGCCCCGGCCCACACCTTGCCATGCCCGCAACCACCTTCGAAGTCGGAGGCACAGGGCTTGTGCACAGCGATGGCAAGGTCAGCGGAAAACCACGCAGCAACGCAGTAGAGGACCAATGCAACCGCAAGGGCCAGTCCTGGGGCCGATGGGCGTTGTGAAGATGGGTGGTTGTTCAAGGCGGGTGTCCGGGCTGAGATAGTCCGTATGGATACTAGCTGTCTATTCCGGACGTGTAGAAGGTGTCCAAGCGTTTCTCCCCGCGCCCTCAAACCCCGGACGTCATGGACGCCTGTCAGACGCATGTCTGCCTGAATCGCCTTGACAGCCGCTCAGGGGCAGCTGTGCGCACCTGAGCCGTGCGCCTCCCGTTCGCGAATGGGTACTATCGACCAAAAGCAGACGCTAATAGTTATTGAAGGTATTTCATGATTCGACGGCGCGCCATACTTCTATCCAGTCTTAGCTCCATCGGGCTTCCCGCATCAGCCGCGGCTCCAGGTCACGCCGCCAGTAAGTGGCATTGGATTTACGGGGGAGTGGCGGTCAGACACGGAAATGACGATGGAGAACTTTACATTTCAAAAGAAGCGGCCGACTCCAGAGAACCTTGCAAAGATTTCGGCTCTCTTCGGAAAATTGAGGCTTGAGATTTCTCCAGAGAAGCTTGCCATTATTTCTTCATTCAATGAGGTGAGACATCGCGAGGCATATTTCCGCGTATCACGCCATACCTCCAGCAGCGTCACACTCGAATTTAACGGCAAGGACGCTCCACCAGAAATGACCTTGTACAAAGGCGATGGTTTTTATATGGTTCGCGCCGGCGACAACTTCGAGTATTTCAAGAAGGTCGCCTAACGGCCAACACCAGACATTCAGGCAACGGCCCGAAGGGAGCCATAGCCATGTGCACTTTCACGAGCCGGTTATTCATACCCATCCCCACGCGCCCGATGTGCACCGTCAGCACAGGCATTGACTCATCGAGCGGTACCGAGACAGCGGCAAAGGGAATTTCATGAAGAAAAAACCAATGCTCTTGTTGGCTGCTGCGCTGACATTCCTTGCGATCTCCGGCTGCAGCACACCTGTGTACGAGGACCGGTACGCGTGGTCCCAAGGCTGGAGGGTCGGCAAAGTGACCAAATTAATCCAAGCGGACGAATTCTTGAAGGTGAGCGGCTCTCGCTGCCGGCAATTTGGGCTCGGCCCCACCGACCAGATTGCAGTCATCCGATGGCGGGAAGTCACCCGAACCCGTGGGCACTTCGCCAGAGTTGACGCGGGCTCCGGCATGGCCGTGGGCGATGAGGTTTACTTCAACGTATGGGACTGCGACCAAGTGCAAATGGTCCGCAAGGTTCCCCCATGAGCCCGAGACGGGGCGCGCGCCGCAGAGGCTGATGAAATCCTTCACCGGACCCGGGGCGCCAAGCTCGTTCTGACCGTGCCTGCATACACCATGCTCCCGGCATCGCGGTACTGCAGTTCATCCCCCACGCGCACCACATCAAAGCAGACCGGGGAGACCTTGCCGACCTCGGGCAGTAAGAGGCAAGGTTGATTGTTCTGCGCGCTCCAGCGTCCAGCGCGTGGGCTGCCGTTTTCTGAACGCTCAAGGGGCTAGGTGCCACTGACGGCGGCAACGTTGAGTACCTCGCAAAGTTGACACGCCGTAAAGCAGCGTTCCGTGCGGAATGGATGTCACAGCGAGTTGAGCAAGCACTTCGTTAGAAAGAGCAGTGGACCATCGCATCCTAGCTGTACTGTTTCCGCGCAAACATTAACGCGCGTCAGTTCCCTCCTCGTTCGCCCACAGCCTAGCCAATTCCGCAGCCGTCTGAGGCTTGCCATACAGATAGCCTTGCAGTTCGTGGACCTCAAGGCCCTGCAGCGTGTCTGCCTGCGCAGAAGTCTCGACACCCTCTGCCACCACGCGTTTGTCCAGTGCCTTGGCAAGGGCAACAATTGCAGTCGCAATGGCCAGAGCGGGACGCTCCACGCCAAAAGCAAGGACGAAGCTTTTGTCGATCTTGAGCGTATCGAACGGAAGACGGCTCAAGTACCGCATGGCCGAATAGCCGACTCCGAAGTCATCCAGTGCAACCGCGACACCTCTCGCGCGCAGTGCAGTCAGGCGTGTTACGGCTGCGTCAATGTCCTGAATGAGGGATCCCTCGGTGACTTCAAGTTCAAGTTCTCCCGGCCTGATATCGGACTCCTGCAGTAGTGATTGCAGGGACGCAGGAAAGGTGGGGTCGGCCAGCTGCACCGGTGAGAGATTCACCGACAGATGCCTTATCGGCACAAGTGGATCCAACCGCCATATCGCAAATTGCTGCAAGGCTTCGTGAAGAACCCAAAGGCCGAGCTCGATGATGAAGCCTGACTCCTCCGCTAGCGCTATAAAAATATCCGGCGGTATCAACCCTCGGTCGGGATGGCGCCACCGAAGAAGCGCCTCGACGGAGACGATCTGTCGGTCTTGCGCTCCCACTCGCGGCTGGAAAACTACAAACATCTGGTCCGTTTTCAGTGCTTGATGAAGGTCCAGCCGCAGCGCAAGCCGATCGGCCAACTCTGCCGAAAGGGCGGGGTCAAATTCCTTGAGCGCGTTGCGACCAGCGCTCTTTGCGGAGTACATCGCCAGATCAGCATTCCTGAGGAGCTCGTCGTGTGAGGTGCCATGATCTGGAAACAGAGCGATCCCGATGCTGGCGGCCACCGGCAGAAGCCGGGGCGGCACGTTACACGGTTGACGAACGGACTCAATCGCGAATTCAATGTCCGCGCGAAAAGCTCCCCCCGTGTCCGCAGGCACTACAAAGACGAACTCGTCGCCACCGACGCGCGCCAAGGCAGAGGCTTGGTGCCCGATGGAGTTGCGTAGGCGAACAGCCACTTCCCGAAGCACACTGTCGCCCACGCTGTGGCCATATGCGTCGTTAATCTCTTTAAACCCGTCAAGGTCCATATAGACAACTGCGAAACGTGAGCTCGGATGGCGTGCACCCTCGTCGCTATTGGCGTCGTGCGTCAGATGTCCAATTGCTTCTGTGAGCCCGAATCGGTTTAGGAGGCCGGTGAGG
Organism: Acidovorax sp.; assembly: GCA_004210805.1. GTDB lineage: Bacteria > Pseudomonadota > Gammaproteobacteria > Burkholderiales > Burkholderiaceae_C > Acidovorax. The sequence continues at coordinate 30,415 of SDXZ01000009.1, read as the reverse complement.
CTGTCATGGGTCGCTCGCTCAAGCATCTGTTGCTCATGCAGCTCGGCGTGCAGCGCCACGGCCAAGCGCTGCCGAAATGCCGTTAACTCACGATGCGCTCGCCCGTTTGGCTCGGGCAGCTGCTCCAGGCGAATCCAAGCGCGCTGCCGAGCAGTCTGCTCGATCAGTAGGTACTGCCACGGCTCGGATCCGGAAGCGGAATGGTTGCCCTCGACGTCAATGCGGGTCTCGTGCTGGCGCAGCGATCCATCCAGCTCGTATGACAGTAGCGAAGGGTAGGGGGCATCAGACGACCATTGCACCACCCCTACCGTTCCGTAACCAAGCTGTAGGTTCATATGCCCCAGCATCAGCTTCGCTATCTCTACGAAGGGCCGCTGGGCGATGATGGCTTTGTCCATCTCCGCCAACACGCGGAATAACCGGAGGTCACGTCCCACCTCTTCGGTCATGGCGTTGAACGACTCAGCTAAGTCTGTAAATTCGTTATGACGGCCTGTGATCTGCACACGACGCGTGAAATCGCCTGCTAGTACGGCCTTGGTTCCGGAGGTCAGCGCGTCTAATGGTTGGGTAAGTCGGCGCAACAGAACTGAGCTGCTTGCCAGCGCCAGCAAAAAGACGATCCCAGCGACGTTGGCAACGAGCGCGGCCAGTCCAATGGGCAGATAGCGACGCACATCTTCTTGCCCAGTGATCGTTATTGTCCAAGTGGGCGCGTCAAAATATGGCCGAAAGAATATTTCGCGTTGCGATTGGACCGAATAGTGAGCTGTGAGCTCTACGCCTTGGCAAAAGGCCGCCGAAAGTTGCGGTCCCGCAAAACAAATCCTATGGGTCCCCGACTGTGCGTTGTCCCATAAGTAGTCCGGACTCAAGCGGCCACGGACGGCGGCGCCTTGGATATGCGCGAGTAATTCCACTGAGGGCGCTCCCCCGGATTGCACGGCATCGGTGACAAGCAGGACCGTTGCCTCACTTGACTTCGGGCCAGCTTCAGTTTGAGCGAGCCTTTCCACACTGACGAACATGGCCTGAAGTGCGGGATCCAGTAATACTGACCCAGGCTCATGCAAAGCAGAAAGATTGTAGACCTGCAGCAGCCTTTCAGCTGCGCGCAGACGGCCAATCAGACTGATGCTCAACGCTTTAGCCAACTCACTGCTTAACTGCGCCGCTGAATGCCGCACCACATATTCAGTGAGGTGGTAAGCCAGAAACGACATTGCTCCAACTGGCACAGCCACGAGCACGAAAAACGTGCCCAGTAACTGACGTCCAACGCGGCTGTAGAGGATTGCTTGTGCCGCACTCAGGCGCATTCAGTAGTCCTCGGCAACGCCGACGAAGCCGCCGTTATTAGCGCGAATAATGTCGTCACGACTTGCTTTGGCTGTCAGCGGAGTCTGGCTCTGGCCATCGGGACCCATGCTGTACAAGTCGTAGTCGCTGTTAAGAGGATGCAGGGATTTGTCTTTACGTTTCGCACCTACAGTAGCTCCATCCATCGACAAATATCGGTACGGAGAACCCCAAGGGTCTAACCGGTTATCAGGAAGTTCGGCCAAGCTTGTGGGATATGCGCCCCTGAACGTCACATACCTTTCTAGGCTTAGACTGATCTCGAGTATGTCTTTCTTGGCAACTGCGATCTTGCCGCGAGTTATATACAACTGGTAGCTAGGCATCGCCACTGCTGAGAGCAACCCGATAAGCGCAACTGTGATCAACAGCTCGAGGAGCGTCACGCCAATGGCACGCCATATTCTATTTTTGGGCTTGCAAAACGTCATGAAATAGAACCTTTGCAAGACTCAGAGAAATCCAAGATCTGATGAAGCCCCTGGCATGTTCCCGGCTAGGCATGTTTTCGTTCGGTATTTCGTTGAAACTTGCTAGCACGGATTTTCGCACGCCTGGCGCAGCTACCTGCCGGGGCTAGCATTTGAGCAACTGCCCCGCTGACCGAATCTTGCGGATCTGAGCTATCCAGAGCAAGCCCAAACCAGGGATGGGACCTTCACCGAACAGTCGCGCAAGACCTTGCCGTTTTCAGAATGGTTGGTCGCAAGGCCATGAAGGACGCGTTCTTTCAGTTTCAGACTTCCTTCGGTGTGCCACGGGCCCGGGTTCGCTTCCGCTGATTTCTCCTTCCTGCGCACTTCGGGCTTGTCGGCATGCGGCCTTCTTGGCCATACTGCGCGCTTTGTTTGTTCTGGCCCTTCATCTGCCGGTGGGATCGTATGCAGCTCGCAATGGCGCCTTGGCGCTTTTTTCCCGTGTTCTTGTACGCTTTGACCAGCCCGCGCGGGCTGGTCACGTTGCTGGCCGGCTGTCTGTGCTGGTGCGCGGCCGCAGGCGGTGCCTGGGCGCAGACAGGCACGTGGCGCAATGCAGCCAACCCCGGTTTTGCGCGCTTTGAGCACGCCGCCACGCTGCTGGACTCGGGCCATGTGCTGCTCACCGGTGGCTCCAGCGGCACTGGAATGCAAGCCAGCGTGGCGCGCTACAACCCCGCCTCCAACAGTTGGGCATCGCTGGGGGGGCTGCTTGCGGCCCGTGGCCTGCACACTGCCACGCCACTAGCGGGCGGGCAGGTGCTGGTGGCGGGTGGATACGACGGTTTGCCGCTGTCGTCCGTCGAGTTGTATGACCCGGTGGCTGGCACGAGCGCGGCGGCCCCTGCGCTGAGCGTGGAGCGTTTTCGGCACACGGCAACGCGCTTGATGTCCGGGCGGGTTCTGGTGACAGGGGGCAATCTCACCCAGGGGGCGGGAGAAGTGTTCGTCCCTGGCAGCCCCGGCGCATGGGCGCCCACGGGCGCGGTGCAGGTGCGCCGGCAAGAGCACACGGCCGTCCTGTTGCCCTCGGGCAAGGTGCTGGTGGCCGGCGGCTTCGCCAACGCGGGTGTACAGGCCACGGCGGAGGTGTATGACCCCGCCACCAACACCTGGTCGCCTGCTGCACCGATGTCAGTTGCACGTCGGCTCCACACGGCAACGCTGCTGCCATCGGGCCGCGTGCTGATCACGGGCGGTTTGGGCAGCTCTGCTGGGGCTTTGAACTCTTCCGAGGTCTATGACCCGGTCGCCAACGCCTGGAGCACCGTCGCCCCGCTGGGGCAGGCGCGCGCCCAGCACACGGCCACGCTGCTGCCCACGGGCGAGGTGCTGGTGGTGGGCGGCGACCCTGATGAGAACAGCGCCGAGCGCTATAACCCCGTGACCCAGACATGGCAGGCCGACGCGCCCCCGGTGCCGGGCCGTGGCATCCACACCGCCACGGCGCTGGCGTCGGGCGATGTGCTGGTGGTGGGTGGGGTGGGCGGCGGCGGGGTGGTCTCGGGCGCCTTGCTGTATCGGTATCCCCAAGGGCTGTGGGCAGACGCTCAGGACCTGCCATCCACCCGCGGGTACCATGCGGCCGTACTGCTGCCTACGGGCAAGGTGATGGCCGTAGGCGGCATTGGCAGCTCCGGCCGCCTGGCCACTGCCGAGATCTACGACCCTGCGCTGGATGCCTGGTCTGCGGCGGCCTCCATGGCAGCGTCGCGCTACGGGCACTCCGCCACTGTGCTGGCTTCGGGCCGAGTGCTGGTAACCGGCGGGTCCTCGTCTCCTCCCGAGTTGTACGACGCTGGCGCCGACACCTGGTCGGTGGCGCCCAACATGTCGATGGCGCGCGAGTGGCACACGGCCACGCGCCTAGCGGACGGGCGGGTGCTGGTAGTTGGCGGGGTGGGTGCCGCCAACAACTCTGCGGAGATTTATGACCCTGCGGCAAACACCTGGCTGGCCGCTGCGGCACCGCTGATGAACCGGGCCAGGCACAGCGCGGTGTTGCTGGCCTCCGGCAAAGTGCTGGTGGTGGGCAGCGACAGCGGCAACGCACGGCTGAATACCGAGATCTACGACCCAGCCACTGACAGCTGGAGCGGCGCGGGGAGCCTGGGCCAATTCATCGGCCAGCCCACACTCACGCTGCTGCCCTCCGGCAAGGTGCTGGCGGTGGGCGGGTACCTCAACAGCGGTGCAGTGCGCTGGGTGTTTGTATACGACCCAGCGACCGGATGGAGCCGTGTGGCAGACCTGCCCGAGCCCCGGGCCAAGCACGCTGCCCAGTTGTTGGGCGATGGGCGGGTGCTGGTTACTGGAGGCGATGACAGTGGAGCGGGCGCCGCGGCGTCCAATCCCTACGACAGCACGCTTTTGTACGACGAAGCCAGCGACACCTGGAGCGAGGTCGCCCGGCTGCGAACCGCCCGTGCGGACTTGACTGTTACGCTCCTGCCGTCCGGCCGGGTGCTGGCGGTGGGTGGCACGCGCGCCTTCAATGAATACGCCGCTGTCGAGCAGTACGTCCCCGAATACACCGTCACTCCCGCGCCCAGCACCGCCGGCTATTTCATCCCGGTGTCGCCCGTGCTGGTGCCTCTGGGCGCCACAACCAGCTTTGATCTGCAGGGCAACCCCGGCTTTGCAGTGGCCGGCGCCAGCGGGTGTGGCGGCACGCTCGTCGGCACGGTGTACACGACCGGCCCTGTGACGGCCCACTGCACCGTGACGGCGGCATTTGCCCCCGCGCGCACGGTGACTGCAGTGGCGGGGGCGGGCGGCAGCATCAGCCCGGCTGGCGCGCAGACACTCACCGATGGGGCAGTGGCCGCGTTCACTGTCACTCCCCAGGCCGGCTACCAGGTGCTGTCTGTGTCCGGCTGCGGCGGCTCGCTGGTGCAGTCCACCTTCACCACAGCGCCCATCACCCAAAACTGCACGGTGTCCGCCTCGTTCACGCCCATCCTGCACGCGGTGACGGCCACAGCCGGCGCGGGCGGCAGCATCAACCCGGCGGGTGCCGTGAACGTGGCACAGGGCCAGGCAGGCAGCTTTACCGTCACTCCTGCTGCGGGCTACCGCATTGCCGCCGTCACGGGATGCGGCGGCACGCTCGCGGGGTCTGTCTACACCACGGCTGCGGTCACGGCGGCGTGCACTGTGCAGGCGCGTTTCGAGACCCTGCCCATCCCGACGAGCACAGGCTCCGGCCCGGTGCAGGTGGGCGTGGTGTCGGCCAGCGCGGGTTGCCAGCTGGACTTGGCTGGCACCGGCCCTATCGCCGCACCCGCCCCGTACCCCGGCGCGGCGGCCATGCCGCACGGGGCATTCCGCCTGCGGCTCGTGGGCTGTCAGCCGGGCGAGACGGCGCGGGTTGCGGTCACCTTTCCCGACTTGACCGGGTTGACGGTCAAGAAGTACGGCCCTACGCCGGGCAGCCCGTCAACCAGCCGCTATTACGACCCGGTAAATCTGCAGATCAACGGCAACACCGTCTCCTATGACGTGACGGACGGTGGGTGGGGCGATGACAGCTTTGGCGTGCTGGACGGCATCATCAACGACCCCGTCGTGCCCGTGCTGCTCGCCGCAGCCCCGGCTGCCATCCCGGTGTTGTCTGGCTGGAGCCTGGGCGTGCTGGCCGTGCTGCTAGGGCTGCTGGCATTTGGCCTCGGCCGTCGCACGAGCCTGCGCGACTGCAGCTAGCAAAGGAGGTTCGCATCACCCAGGCGGTGGTGAGCCGGTACATGCGTAAATTTCGTGCTCTGGGGCGGCATTTCTGCGTCAAAGTCGAAAATGCGCTAGGACTGGAGCAAGGAGGAATGAAGCATAAAAAATGCAGTTTCCACTCCAATCCCCAACTCGCCCAGATTCCTTCAGCAGTCCGCGCAGCTACGCCACCTTGGCCAATCGAAAGGCCGCGGTCCAGGCCATTGCTACGTAGTGCGAAGGTCCCGGCAGAACAATGCCGGGCACGTATGCGAACGCATTGCAAAAGAAGGGGGTTGGAAGAGGCCCGTTAGACCTTATACAACTGGCGAAGCCGACATCCGCGCTCTTCACAAAGTACATCTTCTGCGTCAGCGATGGTGACAGCGCTCTGTCCCTTAGCTGTCCCTGGCCCAGCTAACGCGAGCAGCGGCATTCGCTGCAAATCCGCCGTCCGGCGTGAGTTGGGCTAAAGCGCAAGCGTAATTGCCTAGCCAGGCTGCCACGTCACCCTGTACCTCTTCAGCAGGTTCCGTCGTTGGGTATCGCCCCAAGCTGCCGCCTGCGGCCTCTAGAACAGCACCTTCTGCGCACTTGTCAATGCCACAAAGCTGTCGCCCAATGGCTGGAGAATCGCGTCTGCGATGGGCTGCAGTTGTTTGACGAGGTAGTGGTCATAGTCAATTCGGGACTGCCGAGCCTCCAGCGGCTCGGGGCCGTTCTGCGTCATCACGTACTGGATCCAGCCCCCACGCTGGTACTGTTGGGGACGGTTCAACTTCGCGTTGTGCGCGTCCGCGATGCGCGCCGCGCGCACCTGGGGCGGCACGTTCACCTCGTAGGCATCGAGCCGGTGGCGCAGACGTTTGCGGTAGACGATCAGCGCATCCATCTGGCCCTCCAACATCGACCGCGCATAGTCGGTCACGAACGCCCGATAGGGCTCTCCGTGGAAGATGCGCGTCAGCAAGCCCTCCTGGAACTGACGTGCCATTGGGGTCCAGTCGCTGCGAGCCATCTCTAGGCCGCGATAGATCATCTCTTCCTCGCCCTGCGCATTGACGCTCAGGCCAGCGTAGCGCTTCTTGCTCCCGACCTCCGAGCCTCGGATGGTGGGCATGAAGAATTTGGCGTAGTGGGTGTCAAACTCGATTTCGAGGAAGTTCTCCAGCCGCCGCTCCTCACGCAGCTTGCAGGTCCACCAGGCATTGATCTCCTGCACCAGGCCGGCTGCAATGGCGTGTGCTTCCGAGTTGGGATAGGCGCGTTTGAGCCAGATAAAGATGGAGTCGGTGTCTCCGTAGATGACCTGGTATCCGCGCTGCTCCACGAACGCTCGGGTGAGCTTCATCACCTCGTGGCCGCGCAGGGTCACGGCAGATACCAGCTTTGGATTAAAGAAGCGGCACTCGGACGCGCCCAGCACACCGGCGAAGGAATTCATGAGCAGCTTGAGGGCCTGCGACAGCGGCTGGTTCCGCACCCGCTTGGCATCGTCCCGGGCAATGGACAGTGTGGTCACGATGTCCGGCAGGCAGTGCTTCTCTCGTGAGAACAATGTGCCTTGCGGGCCCTGTACAAGACCCGTCTGGGTGTCGGCGTTTGCTCCCTCGGCCAGACCCACTGGGTCCACCAGGAAGGTCCGGATGATGGAGGGGTACAGGCTCTTGTAGTCTAGGACCACGACGGAGTCGTAGAAACCCGGCGTGGAGTCCATTACATAACCGCCGGGGAAGGCCTTGGCCGCGATGTCACCTACGTTCGGCGCCACGTAGCCCAGGCGGTGCATGCGCGGCAGGTAATGGTGGCTGAACGCAGCGATAGAGCCACCAAAATGATCCACCTGCAAGCCCGTCGTCTGCGCTCGCTCCAGCACGAACGGCAGAAGCTCCAGTTTGTCGAAGATGCGCAGGACGAGCGCGCAGTCGCGGATGTTGTAACTGGCCAGGGCGGGCTTGTCTTCCTGGTAGCGCCGCTCGATCTCGGCCATCTTGTCGTAGGCATCGCCGATCTCCTTGCCCTCGCCGAGCAGTGCCTGTGAGACCGCTTCGAGGCTGAAAGACGGGAAGCTCCACATGCCCGCCCTCAGCGCTTCGATGCCATCGACAACCACGCGTCCGGGCATTGGCGCGAACAGGTAGCCCTGTCGGCCGGGGTGCGTACGCCACGCGATGGGGCGGCGCTCGCGTCCGAGCAGCAGTTGCACGGAGTTCGCATCGGCCGCCTTCTGCAGCACCCGCAGATCGAACTGGATCACGCTCCAGCCGACGATGACATCCGGGTCATGGTCCGCAAACCAAGCATTGAGTTGCTCGATCAGCTCGCGGCGAGTCGAGCAGTAGACAAGCCTGAAGTCCATCGGTGACCCAGCTGGCGCTGACACTGACGCTGGCGCCTCACCCAGCAGGAACACCACCCGGTCCGTCGCCCCATCCAATGCGATTGAGTACAGCTCTTCCGTGGCGCTCGTCTCGATGTCCAATGACACCACCTTCAATACCGGGCGCCAACCGGACGCGGGTTTCAACCTGCCGTCGAGGATGGTCGAGCCTTGGCGTAGGCCTCCCTCGACCAGGACACCGGCCGTGATGAACCGCTCCATCAGGTAGCGGTCGTGGGGGCGGATATCCGCTTCGTACAGCGGGATCCCCAGAGGTTGGAGTGCGCGTGCCAGCTTGCCGAGGTCGCGGAACCTGCGGGCGTAAACGCCGAGGACGGGTTCCTGATCGAAGGTCTTCAAGCCAAGCTCCTTCACCTCCACGTCAGACAGGCTTGCCAGTGGGGCCTGAGCAGCAGCCCGATGACGGGCCGGCAGGAACGCGACCGAGGTCTGCCGGGTCAGAAGCACCTTCTTAGGCCCCTCGTCGGTGGTCAGCCAGTATTCGATCTCAGTGCCGTCTGGCAGATCGCGCCAATGGCGTGTGAGGAGGAAGCCCCGGAGTTCGGTGGGTGCGGGGACTGAGGACATCAGGAGAGCGGTGGACGCTAGCGAACGCCAATTCTGACGTCTCGGGCGAGATGGTTGAAAGGGGATGGCAAAGCTCTTGCCCACAATACTGTTGTTATGTACAGCAACGCAAAGCCGATACCGAGAATGCCATGTACAAACCCTCCCGCTATGTATTCCGTCCTGCCCGACCAGTTCCCGCATTGCTGCGCCGCATCTGGGCATGGTTTTGAGCCAGCACTGCAGCACTTGATGGGCCGACCCTTGCCGGCGACCGTGGACCCTGCCGCTGTGAGCCTCGCGCTCGCGAACTGAGAAGCTACAACGCAACGGGCGCCTGGATCGGGCTTGATCTGTTTGACCACCGGCCTTGCACGTGCGCGAACGGACGTTCGGCAAGATATCGCGCCATTGCCCAAGCAAAATAGTTGCAGCGGAGTACTTGAGGAAAAGGAAAAGAAGTGCATCCGGCCCTCATTGATTAGTAAGCCTGACGAGGCGGATCCTGGATTCATTGATCGCAACGAATGCTGCGATCTTGCTTAAGATCTTCCTGCACTGGACGGCTGCAGAATCGAAGGCCATCCCCCCACCGGATGGACTTTGACTTGTGCGTCCGACTTTACGCGGCTAATGGCACTTGCCTTCACGGGCAGCCCTGGTCCGCACGCCCCCGCTCATCTCTTCACATTCCACGCCTGACCGCCGATGTACCTGAGCAACTGTCCGTTCCCGCTCTGTTCCATTGCGAGACACTGCCCGCGAATGTTGCTGGTGTGGTCGGTGGTGCTGCTGGCTGCCTGCTTTGAGCCACCGCCTGCGAACGTGTCGCAAACGTTCTCGTGCGAGGATGTACGCCAGGTGCAAATCTGGCGCGCCCGCATCAGAGACAATTTTGCTGCCGTGCAGCAACTGACCAGCGCACACAATCCCGAGGCTGCGGACGCTCTGGCCACTATCCGCGGCATGCGCGACCTGCATCTGCGGTTGCGCCAGTATTTCATGACTGAACCCATGCCCGATTGCATGCAGCAGGCGGTGCGCATCTACGTGGACGGACTGGAGCCTCTGGAGCGAAGTGGCGACAGGGTCAAGGATCTGCAGGACTCGATGAGCAACGTGGCCACAACGGTGGACCGCTTCGCCGATGCGGTCAGAACGGCGATGCCACTATGGGCCCTGGAGGCCCAGAGAGCGGCGTCCATGCCGCGCTGATCCCGTCATCAGTGGTGCCCCATTTCTGCCATGATCCTCTCGCGAAACCAGTGCAGCGTGAGGCCGATCAAGGTCTTACAACGCAAATCTACGTGGTAGGCCACTGGCGTGGGTAAAGGCCTGCATTGCAGTGCCACGAGCTGTCGCGCGGCAAGCCTCATGCACTAAGGCTCGACGCACCGCACGCCACCATGACCCTGATACCAATCCCGGAAACTAAGCCTCCGCGCTCCCGATGAATGAGTGACCTAACCAATCGTGAAATCTGGATCGAAGGGCCAACTGGTCAAATACTATGCGCCCTGATCAACGGTGAAGTCGGTTGGCTCATGTATCTACGCGAACCAGGCGACGCTGGTTTTAGTTCTCGTAACCCTGCGTATGTCGGCTCTCAACAGGAGTTCATCAGCTTTGTTCGGCCGAACGGACAGCTTGATGAATATCCTGCAGCCTGGACTTATCCGGTGGCCACGGTAGAGCTTGCGTTAGAGCATTTCCGAACGCGTGGCAGTGCGCCAACGTTCATCACGTGGCACGACGATTCCGGCGGTGGCCTACTTCCATGGTCGACGTCAGCATTGCCAGATTCAAACTAACGAAACGGTCATTTTTTTCCTCAAGGCCGACGTGTACAGGATCTCCGCGGATGATTTTTTGAGGGTGTTCGGGAGTCGATGCTTGCGCGGCTCTGCCTGCTGTCAGCGCTTTTGGCACAGCGCCTCTCCCTGGCTCACCGCACCTTCTCGCGCAAGCCACGCCGCTGCCTCCTTGGCCCCCAGGCAGTTCGCCCAGGCCAGCATGGAGATGCTTTTCTTATCCACGCGGTTTACATCCAGCTTCCTCTTCGCGTTCATAACCTCCAGCATCTCAACGTTGTTGGACACCAGGGCGCGAATGAACGCAGGCCTGCCGTCCTTGTTCGGATCGTTCGGGTCGGCGCCGAAGTCCAGAAGCACTTTCACGACATCCACATGGCCGGCCTGAAGGGCCATTTCCAGCGGGCTCAGCAGATTGCAGCCTTTGCAAGCGGGGCGCATGTTGGCGTTGTTGTGCTGGGTGAGCATGGCCTTCAGCGTGCTGGGCTGCGGCGGGTAGTCTTCCAGCAGCACGGTCACGTACATGAGCAGCGGCGTGTCCTGCCGTTTGCCCGCGTAGTCGGGGTAGGGGTAGTTGGCGTCCAGCGGCAAGCCCCGCTGCAGCAGCGCCTGAAAGCCATCGGGGCAGCGCAGGGCATACACGGCGAGGTTGGTTTCGGAAAACGCCTGGTTGTCGAACACGCCCCGCACCCTGGCGCCTTGCTCCACCAGCCGGTCTATCTCTTTCCAGTCCGCAAGGTCTGTGGGGCAGCGGTTTAACAGCTTGCCGAGCACCATGGTGATCTGGTCGCTAAACCGGCCGGCCTGCTCCGGGCTTGATCGGGCGTTGGCCGCTGCGGCATTCAAGAGCAAGGGGTAGACGGTGGACGCGGCAGCGGGATTGAGGCGGGCTCTCGCCAGCCAGCCTTGTTGGGCCGGCTGCGCGCCGGCGTTCAGCATCAGGCGGATGTGTTCGGCGCTGGGGTTGTCGATCAGAGTGGTCATCACCGCCGAATGGTTGGCGGCCCCGGGCCCAGCCTTGCAGGCGGAGATGGTCTCGGCAGCTTTGGAGATGTCCGTCAACGACGTCCCCGTGACGTTGCATCGTGACAGGGACTCAAATCAGGTCATGGCGGCCTGGCGAGAGGGCGATGAGACTCTGCAAGTGCTCATCCCTGCAAAGACGGGGACCAACGAAGTTCTGCCCAACTTGGGCGTCGTGGTGTTGTCCGACCTGCTTTTCTATCTTGCGAAAGAGGAGCCGCCGTACGTACGTCGGCGTAAGGGAGCGCCCGACGAACGGCTCGAGCGCCTGAGCTTCCGAGACCTATTTCGATTTTGCTATCTCGACCAGGAGGGGATGGACAACGTCTTCTTCCGGCTGGACTCGGATAACTACCCAATCCGTGCCAAGAGTGTCGACGCTTTGCGATATGTCCTCGGCTATCGCACGGAACAGGTTGCTGAGTTGGAATCGCGCCTTCAGGAAGTCCGCGAGCAGCGCTTGGGGCTGTTGTCCGGCGCTCAGGCGCTTGCAAAGGCCTTGATGGATGCTGGCCTGGACGATATCAATGCCTATGACGCGAGGATTGAATCGACCAAAGCTGAAATCGACCATGCGCGCGCGGTCGCACAGGCCGCGAGACAGCAACGTTCGCCAGCGCCGCATGCTGCGGAGGAGCTGCGAGATCACGCGCGACGCCTTGCCCAAGAACAGATTGCGCTTGAGCAGGCCTCTTCGGACATCGACCTCCGCATCGGAGAGCTTGAACGTCATACAAACGAGCTGCAGATGCTTTCGGTTCGCTTCCAGCGAACGGCATCCGCACGGATGGTTCTCGGGGGCGTAGATTTTTCGTCGTGCCCTCGATGCACTCAAACCCTTCCGGGCCGAGAGGCCGGACTCTGCGTGGTTTGCGGACAGCCTGAGCACATTACCGATGCTGGGGGCGCACTTAGCGAGTCAGTGGTCAATGAGGACCTGCGTGCTCGTCAGGCAGAGCTGAAGGAGACCTTGGCTCGCATGCGTGCTCAAAAGCGGGCCGTTCAGCTTCGCGCCGCCGCGATAGCAAGCGCAGCGGACCGCTCGCTGGAGGTCAGGCTGAAGGAGTACGACTCAGCGTTTCTCTCTCAGGCATTGCAGCACGAGCGCGCTGTAGCCACCTTGGAGCAGCGACTTGATGCGATGCTGCGATACCGAAAGCTGCTGGACGTGCTCCAAGAGCAACAGGCGCAAGCGGAAGCGTTGAAGATTGACGAAGCCGAGTTACGGGCCAAGCTCGAGACCGCCAAGAAGTCAGCTTTCAACGACCGAAAGAATGTTGACCTTCTGGGCGAGCTTTTCCTCGACTGCCTGGTGCGAGCCAAGTTTCCAGACGTCAGAGCCGATTATCGCGTGGAGATCGACCCCGCGACGTTCTATCCACGCATTCCTCTAGGGGTGAACGAAGCCCTTGTGGTGCTTTCCTTCGACAACGCTGGAAGCGGCGGAATGAAAGCGCTGTTCAAGACCTGCTACGCGTTGGCCTTGCATCGGGTCTGCGCGCGAGCCGGCGACGCTAGGCTGCCTCCCGTGCTCATCATTGACACGCCGACCAAGAACGTCAGCTCAGTCGAGAACCCGGAGGTGATTTCGGCGTTCTTTCGATTGGTCTACGAGCTCGCTGCAGGGGAACTGGTCGAGACGCAATTCGTCATCATCGACAACGAATTCAATGCCGTGCCTGACGATATCGACCTCTCGATACGCAGTCGACACCTTATCAACGGCGACCCCAAAAATCCGCCACTCATTCCCTCTGGTGGGAGATTTCTCGTAGCAAGCAACAAGCCACAGCGTTGAGGAAATCAGCAGCAGCCGGCTGCACCTGAGGAAGCGGTCATGCGGGGCTGACAGGCCCGATGGCCGGGAACGACTGCAAACTGCCTGAGACCATGAATTCGGCCGCGGCGCCTAGCGTCGGCTATCGCTGCGAAGCAGTCGTATCTAAAACTTCCGATATCATTCGTCACAACAGCTTCGCAGCTGGGTTGTCCTTGGAAGGGCGGTAGTACCCCACAACGCTCGCAACGCTCCGATGTCCTGTCATGGCCATTGTGTCAGCCAGCGGCACTTTCTGAATCGCAGCCTCGGTCACAAACCCCGATCGCAGCGAGTGTGCGGAAAACACCTCCGGCAGTCCGGCAAGTTTTGCGCGCTCTCGAACAATGTCTCGCACGGAAGCAGGGGAAAGCGGTTCGCCCAGCTGCCCGCCTTTCCTGACCTGTCTAAATATTTCACCGTCCACGATGCCCGAGGCTGTCAACCAAGCCTGCAGAGCTTCGCCAGCAATGCCTTCCAACGGTTTCACGTTTTCAGGACGATCGGCGGCAGTCTGGTTGCTTTTGGAGTATGCGAGGGTGTAGGTGAAGCTACTGGGCCCCACGCGGTGAAGATTCTTCATAGTCGCCCCCGTCACTTCTGACCGGCGGCGCCCGCCCGAAGCCCAAGCAAAGAGGAGGAGGGCGCGGTCACGGATTCCCCTGAGCGATTCATCACAGGTGTCCAGGATGGCCATCAATGGATCCTTGGTCAGCGCATCTTTCTTCAAAGGAAGCACGCCACGTTTACCGTATGCCCGGCGTGTCTTGGCCAACAACTCGCGGACTTTGGGATCCTGGCAGGGATTTTTCAACTCGCGCAGCTGATGGGCCTTGGACAGCACCGCGATACGGTGGATCAACGTGTTGAGCGCCATGGGACCTGGCTTACCTTTGAATCCTGCATCCACCAGTGTTTGGTCAATTGCAGGCGGCAACTCGTGAGCCAGGCCGTCAGCGGTGGTCCGCTGCGCGTGATCCACGATGAACTGCAGAACAGCGTTCGCCGGGAGTGGCAGCGTGATGGCCTCCCCATACCGAACCCCAAACCAAGCAGCCCAGTAGCGCAGCGCGGACCGGTAGCTCGCCAGCGTGTTCGCGGACTCTCCCTCGCGCATCAATTCTTCCACGGCCTGCGCAGTCACCTGCGACAGGGAAGACGGCTCCAGCGAGGGAACATTTCTCAGAGATGGCAGGCGCATATCAAAACCCAGGTTGGGACAGGAATATTTCCACAAACACTACATATGATGTATTGTTTACAACCAATTATCCTGATAGATCGCGATAATCATCGATTATCGTGGGTAAAAATGTAGTGGAGTAGGGCGATGATGTCAAAAATTGTTCGAGGACCGCGCGGTGTGCAAATGGAAGAGGTATGGGCTGCCGCCGACACCGTTCTCCGCTTGGGTGAGCGACCAACGATCGAGCGCGTACGACAACAGCTCGGCCGTGGCTCCCCAAATACTGTTGGGCCGATGCTTGATGGTTGGTACGGATCACTGGCTAAGCGGCTGCGGTCCCCGCTGGATCCAGTCGGGCAAGACGATAGCGCTGAAGTCCCCTTGCCCACCTCGGTTGTCCGGGCTGCAAAAGCCATCTGGGGCAGGGCCCTCCAACACGCTGAGGGGCGTGCTACAGCTCAATTTACCGAAGCTCGCAAAGACCTAAGCGTACAAGCGGAGGCGCTACGCCAGGCGCAAGACGTGTTAGCACAGGAAACACAGCGCCTAGCCGACCGCAGTGAAGCCTATGACATGGCTATGCAGGCCAGGGATGCGCAGATCGCCGAAATGGGCCGTCTGGTTCAGGAACTGCAGCAGCAGCTTGCGGGAAGCCAGGAAATGCTGGCCACGTCACGCTCAGAGTGCAAGCAACTTCGCTTGGCAGCGGATGCAGAGCGACGGCGCCAGGAGGAAATGGAGGTTGACCGCCGTGGAGAACGCACGCGTCTGGAGGAGCGAGCTCAGGCTCAGGAGCGCAGACTCAATGCAGAGGTGGATCGAGCGCGCCAAGAATCGAAGCGGCTGGCGCTGAAATTGGAGGGCGACACCCGGGAATTTGCAAAGTCCTTGTCGGCCTCGCTGGAGAAAGCTCGGGAGCTGGAGTCCCATGTGGGTGCGCTGCAGGCGGAGAGAACAGCTTTGGTCAAAGACCTGCAGGCTGCCAATGACGAGACGAAAGACCTGCGAGCAAAGCTTGACCAGCGCGGCACTGAGATGTTCGCCGTCCTCAGCGAACTGCGCGATCGATTACCGACGATCCCGACCCGCGATCCGGTGCAGTCCACCGTGAAAACTCGCAAAGCACGAGCTAAAGCGAGCAATCGATCGAACTAGCCAATGTGGTCCAACGTGCGGTTTCCCTAACTGACGTGCTAAGTGGCCTCCGTGACTAGATGCAGTGACAAGGTAAGGGGATAGATCAATGAGCCTCAGCCGTTGCCAATGCCAGTATGCGTTGAGCTTCCACACCTTGTTCTAGTGCAGCCCGCGGCGTCTGTCCGCCTAGGGCCAGCGCTAGTGTCTCTAAAAAGACCAGCACTTGCCAGCCATCATTCGCGCCAAGAGCCGATGTCAGAGACTGGAGCACATTCCACACGTTAGGCTCGAACTGCCAGCGAGGCAGCATGTACCGATGGCAACGATTGAGAACGGCAATGCAGCGACGCGACTTGATCCAACCTCAATCTCACTCGGAGTAGTGCCGACCACCTCGGCGGCTTCCTCAACCGAGAGCATGTCGGCGGCGTCCATGCGGTCGCGGCGATACTTGGCGCCAGCGCGCAGACGACCCGCCGACTGTGCTGCGGACGCGTAGCCAAGCCGACGAGCGATTTCTATCGGTCAAGAATTTATCCTGCTGAGCCGTCATTCTTTGTGGAGCCAGTTTTTGTCGCCCGGCTATAACGGAGCCAGCGTCGTGAAGGCTGGGTTACAACTCCTCTCGAGCCCCAACCGCAACCTCAGTTGCGTAGACCTTTTTCTGTGCCTCATTCCTCTCGCCCGGCTGTTGAAAACGTCTGCGGGATGTCAAACGCATTACCTCAACACTGGCTCTAAAGCCGACAAAGTCGTTGCAGATCAAAGGGTTAGATGTCAGAGCCCAAAAACTGTCAAACGGTTTACCTCGCGTTTGTCATATGATTTACCTCACCCGCCTGCTGGGCACGATGCGCTTCCTCGCTGAAATGATTTTACATAATATACATCGTATAAAGTCACAAGTAGCGTCCAATCGGGTTGCCAGGGCAAGCTCCCAAGTGCGTTTTCTCCTGCCATCTGGCTACCATTCACCCATGACCATCCCAAACACCTTCGCTCCCACCCGCCCATCCTCCGTCCACTTCGGCCACCAAGGCCGTGTCTGCATCGTCACCGGCGGCGCGCAAGGGATTGGTGAAGCCTGCGTGCGCCGCTTTGCCGCCGAAGGTGCTAAGCCGGTGATCGTGGATGTGGACGACAGCCGTGGCCAGGCGCTGGCTCAGGAGCTGGGTGCGCTTTATGTGCGCTGCGACGTGGGCGACAAGGCGCAGGTGGATGCGCTGGTGGCCCAGACCCTGGCGGCGCACGGGCGGATTGATGTGCTGGTCAACAACGCCGGTATTTTTCGGGCAGCGGACTTTCTGGAGGTGACCGAGGCGGATTTTGATGCGGTGCTGCGCGTCAACCTCAAGGGCTCGTTTCTGGTCGGCCAGGCGGTCGCGCGGGCCATGGTGGCCACCGGTGGCGGCTCGATCATCAACATGAGTTCGGTCAATGGCGTGCTGACTATCCCCAGCATCTCCAGCTACAACGTGAGCAAAGGCGGCGTGAACCAGCTCACCCGCGTCATGGCGCTGGCACTGGCTGACCAGAACATCCGCGTGAACGCGGTCGCGCCCGGCACCATCGCCACCGAGCTGGCCGCCAAGGCCGTGCTGACCAGCGATGACGCCAAGAACCGCATCTTGAGCCGCACGCCGATGAAGCGCCTGGGCGAGCCCTCCGAGATTGCCGATGTGGTCGCTTGGCTGGCCAGCGACGCGGCGAGCTACGTCACGGGCGAGATCGTGACGGTGGACGGCGGCCGCATGACGCTCAACTACACGGTGCCGGTCTGAGGACACTGCGCACGGATCAGCGTGGTGCGAATCCGCGGCCTCGGGGTCTGCGGCGGGCTCTGTCGCGCTGTCAAAACAGTGTCGCTATGGTTGCGCTTCACGTGGTGCTATCGCCCATCCGCGAGACCTCAATTCGACCGATTCGCCCAAAGGTTCGCTCGCACTGCACAGCAAAAATTCCGATGTGCTACTAAATTAATAGCTACCAGCGCTTATATAACAAGCGCTAGAGCCTGTTTTTACTCATATTTCAAGCCTGCGAGACCCTGCTAAGCAAGCCCGACATGCTGCGCGGCCAGCCCACCCGCCCAAACCAGGCGCCGCCGGCAATCGCCCAGGCGTTGATCACCCCGTAGAGCACCAGCGCTGCGCCCTGCGCGGCAAACACGGCGGTCAGGCCACCGCCCCAGCGCAGCGCCAGCCAGCCGCCGGTCACCGCCACGGCCAGCCGGGCGATGTTGCCGATCACCGGCCACAACAAACGCCCTGCCCCTTGTGATGCGAAGTACAGCACCAGCCCCAGGCCGAAGAAGCCATACACCGGCCCGACGGTGCGCAGGTACAGCGCGCCCGCGTCCAGCATGGCGGGATCGCTGTTGAAAAGCCGCAGCCACGTGCCCGGATAGGCAGCGGCCCACAGGCCGATGGCCTCGGCCATCGCAAAGGCCATCCCGGCACCGATCCAGGTGGCGCGCAGGGCCCGCTCACGCTGGCCGGCGCCGATGCAGGTGCCGACCATGGCTACCAGCGGTGCGCCCAGGCCGAACACGAGCGGCACCAGTAGATATTCAAGCCGCGATGCCGTGCCATAGCCCGCGATGGCCGCCGTGCCGAAGCCGCCCACCAGCGCGGTCGTCACGCCAATCGCCAGGTTGGTGGCCACGGTCGACACCGTTCCGACCAACCCCACCCGCAAGATGTCTTTGAACAGCGTCCAGCGAAAACGGATGTGCGCAAACGAGGGGCGCAGCAGGCTCCGTGGCGACCACAGGTAGCCCGCCAGCACCACACTGCCCACCGCGTAATACGCCATCAGCGCCAGCGCCCCGCCCGCAATGCCCAGGCCCGGCACCGGGCCCCAGCCAAAGATGAGCAGCGGCGACAGCGGCAGCAGCACGAACGCGCCCAGCACCGTCACATACGCGGGCACTGCCATATTGCCCGTGCCGCGGATCACGGCCGAGAGCGTGTTGAACAGCCAGACCAGGAAAGCACCCGCAAACACCCAGTTGGAGTAGACCAGCGCCGCCTCCAGCGCGCCGCCCGTGCCTCCCATGCGGGTGTAGAGCCAGCGCCCTCCTCCCACCACCGACACGGTAAAGACCAGCGCGAACACCGCGGCAATCACCAGAGCGTGCAGCACCAGCGCATCGGCGTCATCCCGCCGGCGCGCACCCAGCGCCCGCGCAATGGCCGATGCAATGCCGCCGCCCATGGCGCCCGCCGATGTCATCTGCATGAGCATGACCACCGGGAACACCAGCGCCATGCCGGCCAGCGCATCGGTGCCGAGCTTGCCGACAAAATAGGTCTCGATCAGGCCCACGCCGGCCTGCGCCAGCATGACCAGCACATTGGGCATGGCCAGGCGCAGCAAGGTGGGGGCGATGGGTGCCTCGAGCAGCATGCGGGTGCGTGCATCGAGTGGCGCGGGCGCTGCCGGCGCTGTGGCTGCGCCGCTCATGAAGCCGCTCCGGGCTCGGTCGCCGCGGGCCTGCGTGGCACGACGATGCGCACCGTGGATATCTGCACCACATCGCCTTGCTGGTTGCGGGTTTCGCTGCGCAGCGTGACCATGCCGCGGTCCGGCCTGGACTTGGACGGCTGGATCTCCAGGACCTCGCTCACCACGTGCAGAACATCGGTAGCGCGCGTGGGCCGGGGCCAGCTGATTTCGGCGCCCGCGCCGATGATGCCGCCCGCAATCGGCAGGCCGGTGGTCACCTGCAGGCGCATGGTGACGGACGCCGTGTGCCAGCCGCTGGCGGCCAGGCCGCCGAACAGCGTGGCGCGGCCAGCTGCGTCGTCCAGGTGAAACGGCTGCGGATCGAACTGGGCCGCGAAGGCCTTGATCTGTGCCTCGTCCATGGCGTGCTCGCCACTGGTGAAGCGGTCGCCGACGGCCAGGTCGTCCAGGTACAGCGGCTCGGGGGGAGCCGGCAATGCGGCGGCGGCCGCGGCCAGATGAGAAGTCATGGCAGATTGCTTTCAGCGGTGAGGAGGATGGGAGTGGCTCAGATCAGGCTGTGGCAGCCGCCGTGCGGCGCGCCAGCGGTGCCTCGCGGATGGGCAGGTTCACCAGCGCGGCCCCGGCGGCCAGCGCGATGTCGATGTACCAGACCCAGTCGTAGCTGCCGGTGGCCTGGAAGACGCTGCCGCCCAGGTACGCACCCATGAAACCGCCGATCTGGTGCGAGAGCATCACCACGCCAAACAGCATTGCCATGTTCGCCGTGCCGAACATCTTGGCGACCAGCCCGGCCGTGGGCGGCACGGTCGAAAGAAACGTCACACCCATCACCGCCGCAAAGACCATGACCACGGGGGCCGTCTTGGGGGCGAACAAAAAGACCAGGACCGCCACAGCGCGCGTGGCGTACAGCAGCGATAGCAGCGACTTCATGCGCCAGCGCCCCACGGCCCATCCCATGGCCAGGCTGCCGACGATGTTGAACAGACCGATCACCGCCAGCGCCCAGCCGCCCACCTCCGGCGGCAGACCACACGCAGCAATGACGCCGGGCAGGTGCGTGGCCAGAAAAGCCACATGGAAGCCGCACACCAGAAACCCGAGCGCCAGGTAGCGATAGCTGGGTGTAGCCAGTGCCTGGGACACGGCCTCGCGTGCCGTCAACGCCTTTTGGCCCGATGCCGCGGCGGCCTGCGCAGCCATAGCGTTCGAATTGCCCTTCAACACCCACACCGCCGGCAGCGCCAGCAGCACCAGCACACCCAGCCATTGCATGGCACTGGCCCAGCCCACCGCGGCCGTCAAGGTGATGGCGATGGGCGCCATGATGAACTGGCCAAACGAGCCCCCCGCATTGACGATGCCGCTGGCGAGGCCCCGCTTATGTGCCGGCACGAGGCGCGCCGTGGCGGCCATCAGCACCGACGGCCCCGCCATGCCCGCACCGCCCGCAGCCAGCACGCCGATGGCAAAGATGAGGCCCGCGGTAGTCGTCATGTACGGCGTGATGAAAGTGCCCAGCGCCACCAGCGCCAGGCCCAGCAGGATCACGCGGCCGGTGCCGATGCGGTCTGCCACCGCGCCTGCGAACGGCTGGGTCAGGCCCCACCAGAGCTGGCCAAAGGCAAACGCCAAGCTGATGCTGCCAATGCCTAAAGCGGTCGAAGTGTTGAGCGCCGAGAGGAACAAACCCATGGTCTGGCGCGTGCCCATGGTGAGGGCAAACGCACCCGCAGCGGCCAGCAGCACCAGCCACAGCGCGATGGGCGCAACTGGCTTTATCGGAGCGTCGGGCGCGGCAGGTGGCGTCACAAAAACGTTGCCGCCGCCCAGGTTACGGGAAGGGTGGGTTTCATTGCTCATCGCCGGGCTCCTTCTTTTGCTCCATGCTGGCCAGCAACGTCAGCGAGTCGTCCACCAGGGCATGCAGGGCGTTCACCCGCCCTGCCCCCAGGGTCTCGTTGAGGGCCAATTGCGCCACCTTCCAGCAGCGCTGCGCCTCGGCACGCTTCTCGCGCCCGGCGTCGGTGATGTGCACCAGGCGGCTGCGCGCATCGGCGCCGGCCTCCAGCGAGACCCAGCCCGCATCCACCAGCGGGCGCAGATTGCGGGTGAGCGTGGAGGCGTCCATCTTCATCTCGGCTGCAAGATCGCCGGGGCGGATCGGACCGAGCTTGAGCACATGGGACAGCAGCGAATACTGCGTCGTCTTGAGCCCGCACCGGGCCATTTCATTGTCATAGTGCTGCGCCACGCGACGCATCAACTGGCGCAGCTTGAAGTTGGTACAGCCCTGGGGCAGCACCGCCGCAGGAGCATCATCAAAGGCGATTGGAGCTTGCATGCGATAAATTGTATCTGCAATAATTGCATATGCAAGTTATTGCAATGGATCCTCTGCACGAATCGAGCGGCCAGTGTGCGCTGCGGATCGGGATGGGCTGCGAGGCGCAAACCGCAGCACTAGCCATAGCTATTGCGAGTATTTGCTTGCGACGCAGACCGCCCGAGGCCGCAGCGCACACGGCGCGATGATTCGTGCCAAGGATCCCTAGAGTTCTTCACCCCACCCCCTCCGAGGTACCGCATGACCCAGACCCACCAACTCGAACAATGGCTCGCGCAGGAGCGCGAAATTACCGCACGCCTCGAAGCTGGCGTGGGCGCGGGCGTCGCCCAGCCTGACCAGGTCGCGGGCCTCACAGGCCTGGAAGCCATGCAGGCCATGCTGCGCGGCGAGCTGCCCTACCCGCCCATCGCTCGTACGCTCGACTTCCAGTTGCTGGAAGTCGGCGAAGGCCTGGCCATCTTTCAGGGCACGCCGGGCCCGGGGCACTTGAACCCCATGGGCACGGTGCATGGTGGCTGGTTTGCCACGCTGCTCGACTCGGCGCTGGGCTGCGCGGTGCACACGCGCATGCTGGCCGGCCGCGGCTACACCACGGCCGAGCTGGGCGTGAATCTCGTCAAGGCGCTCACGCCCAAGGTGCAACGCGTGCGCGCCGAAGGCCGGGTGATCCACTGCGGGCGCCAACTGGCCACGGCCGAGGCGCGCCTGGTGGGCCCCGACGGCACGCTGTACGCCCACGCCACCACCACCTGCCTGGTTTTTGATCTGCCTTCACAATCCAAAGGATGAGATTCCTCCACACGATGCTGCGCGTTGGCAACCTTCAACGCTCGATTGATTTCTATACCCAAGTCCTTGGCATGCAGCTGCTGCGCCAGTCCGAGAACCCCGAGTACAAATACTCGCTGGCGTTCCTGGGCTTTGATGGCGGCAACCCCGGCCAGGCCGAGATCGAGCTGACCTACAACTGGGGCACCGAGAGCTACGACCTGGGCACGGCGTACGGCCACATCGCGCTGGGGGTACCCGACGCATACGCAGCCTGCGAAAAGATCAAGGCATCGGGCGGCAACGTGACGCGCGAGGCCGGCCCCGTCAAGGGCGGCACCACCGTCATCGCGTTCGTGACGGATCCGGACGGCTACAAGATTGAGTTGATCCAGCGCGCCGAAGGCACGGGTGGTGCAGGCCTGCGGTAGCCAGATACTATCAATTTCATAGCTAATAGCGCTTATATATCAAGCGCTGGTGGCATTTTTGAGCAATAAAAAACCCGGCGAGGCCGGGTTTTTTTTGGGGCAAGGGCAAGAAGCCCGGCAAAGATCGTTCAGACGGCGCCCAGCGCCACTTCCACGCGGCGGGCTTCGGCGTTGCTGCCGGTGGCCGTGGTGACTTCAGGCTTCTTCAGCTCGATCTTGTCTTCCGCCACGCCCAGACTCTTGAGCGCACCGCGCACCGCAAAGGCGCGCTGCTTGGCCAGCTCGGCGTTCAGTGCCGCGTCGCCCGTGGCGTCATGAAAACCCGAGACCACGGCCTTCTTGCCGTCGGCCACGCCCTTGACCACATCCGCCAGCGCCTCGTTGGCTCCCGCCGCTAGCTCGGCCTTGGCGCTGGCAAAGTAGAACTTCACGACGCCGTTTTCAACCCGCACGCTGGCAACGTCGGCCACCACGGCTGCGGCTGGCGCGCTGCTGGCCACGGCGGTGGCGCCTGGCTTGGCCGCACCCGAGGCACCCACGCGCTTGACCACCACGGTGCCGACCACCACCGAGATGACCAGCGCGATCAAGGCAAACAGGAAACCCAGGGCAAAACGTTGTTGGCTATCGTCGTCAGAACTAGACATGGGAGATTCCTGTTGTGGTTAAAAATGAAGAAAGAATGAATGAAGGCGGAGCCGCCGCGGGGCCTGCCAGTGCAAAAACCCGCAGCGCCCAAAAGCAAAGTTTTCAATTGTAGAGTGACGCCATGACGAATCTTCCGGCGCCCCTTCGCGACCCGGCCCCCATGCTGGAGCGTGCGCTCAGGGAATGGGGCGGCCACCAGGACCTGTGGGTGTTTGGCTATGGCTCGCTCATCTGGCGGCCCGATTTCGACTACGCCGAGCGCCGCCCCGCCACCGTGCATGGCTGGCACCGGGCGCTCAAGATGTGGAGCCGCATCAACCGCGGCACGCCCGAATGCCCGGGCCTCGTGTTCGGCATGCTGTCGGGCGGCAGCTGCCGCGGCATGGTGTTCCGCGTGGACAAGGCGCATGCGCGGCAGGTCATGATCAACCTGTGGCAGCGCGAGATGGTCACCGCCGTGTACGACCCGCGCTGGCTGCCCTGCCGCACGCCCCACGGCACAGTGCAGGCGCTGGCCTTCACCCTGTCGCGCAAGAGCCCCAACCACACGGGCGAGCTGGCCGACCATGAGTACTGCCGCATTTTTGAAGAGGCTTGCGGGCGATTTGGCACCACCCGCGACTACGCCCAGGCCACCTACGACGAGCTGCGCAAGCATGGCATTCACGACCGCGCCCTGGCACGTTTGATTGCGCTGGCTCAAAAAGAAGCGTAGATCCTTGCTGTGTCTTCCTTCCGGGCGTACTAATGGCTATCGGGCGTGAGGAGCCATGGCAACAAAAAAATACAACTGCGACCGCCCTGCGTACCCGAACCGTTGTCACCATTGCGTGTTTTTTTGTTCATTTGTTTATCAAGGAGTGCGTCACATGAAAAATCGCTTCGGAATTGCCCTGTCAGCCCTTGCGGTCGCCACCCTGGCCGGCTGCGCGGCGTACTCGTCGTCAGGCCCCAGCGCGACCGCCAAGCTCGAACCCACACGCGGCAACACCGCCGCGGGCACGGTCACATTCGTCCAGTCGGGCGACGTTGTGAAAGTGTCGGGCTCCATCACCGGCCTCAAGCCCAATGCCGAACACGGCTTTCATGTGCATGAAAAGGGCGATTGCTCCAGTGGCGACGGCATGAGCACCGGCGGCCATTTCAACCCCGGCGGCAAGTCCCACGGCCACCACGGCATGGGCGAGCACCACACCGGCGACCTGCCCAGCCTCAAGGCCGACGCCAACGGCGCGGCCACGTTCAACTTTGAATCCAGCACGATTCGCGTGGGCAGCACCGCCAACGACATCGTTGGCAAGGGCTTGATCGTTCACCGCGACCCGGATGACTACAAGACCCAGCCCACTGGTAACGCAGGCCCGCGCTTGGCCTGCGCAGTGATCGCAGCGAAGTAAAACAAGCGCGCTGCGGAGCCGAGGGGCTGCGCAAAGCCGCGGCCTTTAGCTCACCCACACCCGCTCGCTGATGCTTCAGCCGGCGGGTTTTCTTTTTTGGCGTGGGTCAGTCTTTGCGGGCCGCAAGGATGTGCTCGGCGCAGGCCAGGTCTGCCACGGTGTCGATATCGGTCACCGTACCTTCGTCTTCGACCTCCACGCTCTGCACCCCGCCCTGCTGGGCATGTTGGCGCACGATGCCAGCGGCGCCCTGTTCGCCCGACAGCGCGAGCAGATCCTGCAGGCACTGTGCCGCAAAACCCACAGGATGCCCGCGCTCGCCACGGTACAACGGCACGGCCACTGCACTGTGTGCCAAGGCGGCAGCCACACTGCGCAATGTGGCGGGCTGGACCAGCGGCAGATCGCCCGGCAGCACCAGCCAGCCGCCGGCGCCTGCGGTGGCGCGCACGGCCGCCGCAATCGAATCGCCCATGCCGGGGTGGCCGACATCCTCCAGGTGCCAGGCCAGGCCACTTGCGCGCACGGCGGCCAGCGTGTGCTCCAAGACCGTCATGCCTGCCAGGGGTGCGCGCAGTTTGTGCACCGCACCGCCCGATGCCGCAAAACGCTCGCCCCGGCCCGAGGCGAGGACCAGGACGACGTGGGCACCCGGTTGTAGTGGGCGTGGCAGGTGGGTGGCGGACGGGTCATGCATCGCGCCATGCTATGCCAACACCGGCGTGGTCTGGCGTGGTGCGCTCGACGTCAGGCCAGCGTGTATCCGCCGTCCACCACCAGGCTGTGTCCACTCACGAAGCTGGCTGCGTCCGAGAGCAGAAACAGCACCGGGCCCACCATCTCCGACGGCAGCGCCGGCCGCCCGGCGGGGGACGTCTGCAGGCTCCCGCGCATGGCGTCTTCGTTGCCAAACGCGGCCAGCGCCATCGGGGTCACGGTGGGGCCCGGGCTCAGCGCGTTCACGCGAATGCCTTGCTGAAAATATTCCATCGCTGCATTGCGTGTCAGCCCCAGCGCAGCGTGTTTGCTGGCGGTATAGGCGCTGATGCCATTGAAGCCGACCTGGGACGAGATCGACAGGTTGTTGACGATCGCTCCGCCGCCCGTCTTGAGCATGGCGGCGATCTGGTGCTTGAGCGCGTAGAAGATGCCCAGCGTGTTGGCCTGCAACACCGCCTGCACATCCGCCGTGCTCAGCGTGTGCAAGGGGCCCGCGGCACCCAGCGTGCCGGCGTTGTTGAAGGCGCCGTCCAGGCGGCCAAAGTGCTGCACCGTGGCTTCCACGCTGCGCTGCACGCTCGCCTCGTCAGTCACGTCCAGCGCCGTGACATAGGCCTGGCCACCCGCTGCGCGCACTTGTTCTGCCACCGCTTCGCACTCGGCCGTGCGGCGCGCGGCCAGCACCACTTGGGCCCGCTGGCGCCCCAGCGCAACGGCCGTGGCGGCGCCGATGCCCGACGACGCGCCGCTGACCAAAAAGGTCTTCCCGGCCAGATTCCACTCGCTGTTTTGCATGTTTTCTCCCTTGGTTTGCAAATCAGCGGGCAGCTTATTGTTGAATAAAGAGAACACAAATAGCCTCAAAATACATGGACCCATGAACAAATTTCATCAATGAGCCTCGACCTTGCCGATTTGAAGCTGCTGACCAGCATCGCCCGCCACTTGAGCTTTCGGGCTGCCGCGCAGGAACTGGGCCTGTCCGCCTCGGCCATCAGCCATGCCGTGCGTTCGCTGGAAGAGCGCCTGGGTGTGCGCATGTTCAACCGCACCACGCGCAGCGTGGCCCTGACGCCCGCAGGGCGCCAGCTGCTCGCGCGCGTCGGCCCTGCCCTTCAGGACATCGACGCCGCCATCGACGGCATCAACGCTTTCCGTGACACGCCGCAGGGCCTGCTGCGCATCAACGCGCCGCGCTCTGCGGGCGACCTGGTCCTGGGGCCGCTCGTCGCCGACTTTTTGGCGCGGTACCCCGAGGCGCAGGTCGAACTGGTGCTGGACGATGGCCTCGTCGACATTGTGGAAGGAGGTTTTGACGCGGGCGTGCGATACGGCGAACGCCTGCAGCAGGACATGGTGGCGCTGCCCATCGGCCCGGCGCAGCAGCTGATGGTGGTGGCCTCCCCCGCGCTGATCGCACGCGTCGGCACGCCGCGCAGCCCGCGCGACCTGCTGCAAATGCCCTGCGTGCGCATCCGCTTCCCCAGCGGAGTGCGCTTTGCGTGGGAGTTTGAAAAAGCCGGCGAGAAAGTCGCCGTCGATGTGCCTGGCCGCCTGACCGTGGGCGACATGCCGCTCATCCTGCAGGCCGCCCTCGATGGCGTCGGCTTTGCGTACCTGTACGAGCCGTACGCCCGGGCCGCGCTGGCCACTGGCGCGCTGGTGACCGTGCTGGGCGACTGGTGTCCGCCCATCCCGGGTTTTTACCTGTACTACCCCAGCCGCAGGCTCCCCACGGCCACGCTGGCCGCATTTTTGGACCTTGTCAAAGCGGACTCGGCATTCGCGTTACCTACCCTACCCGTGCGATCTCCGCCGCCGGCACCACCCGGGGCCTGAGGCGGCCCTTGGGTGGCGCGGGTGTCAGATCACGCCAGCTTGAACGGCAGCTCGCGCGGGGCCTTGCCCGTGATCTGGGCGATGGCGTTGGCAAACGCTGGCGCCAGCGGCGGCAGGCCGGGTTCGCCCATGCCGGTGGGCGGCTCGGCGCTGGGTACCACGTGCACGGCCACCAGCGGCATGTCGGTGATGCGCGGCACGGCGAAGTCCCCGAAATTGCTCTGCTCCACCAGGCCATCCTTGAGCGTGATGGCCGCGCCCGGCAGGCACATCGACAGGCCCATCAGCGCCGCGCCCTGCACCTGCGCTTCTACGCTCTTGGGGTTGACCACCAGATTGCAGTGCACGCCGGCCGTAATGCTGTGCAGCTTGGGTGTGCCGTCTTTCACCGAGGCCTCGACCACGTACGCCACCACGGACTGGAACGACTCGTGCACCGCCACGCCCCACGCGCGGCCGGGCGCCAGCTTTTTCTTGCCGTAGCCCGACTGCGCCACGGCCAGCTGCAGCGCCGCCTTGTGGCGCGGATGCTTGTCGCCCATCAGGCGCATGCGGTAGGCCACCGGGTCTTGCTGGGTGGCGCGGGCCACGTCGTCAATCAGCGTCTCCATGGCGTAGGCCGTGTGGGTGGAGCCCACGCTGCGCCACCAGAGCACGGGCACGTTGACCTCGGGGTGGTGCACCGACAGTTTCATTGGCACGTCGTAGGGCTCTTTCATGCCTTCGACGGCCGTGGCGTCGATGCCGTTCTTGACCATGAAGGCCTCGAACGGCGAGCCTTTGAGGATGGACTGCCCGACGATCGTGTGGTCCCACGCGAGGATCTTGCCCTCTGCATCAAACCCGATCTCGGCGCGGTGCACGTGCATGGGCCGGTAGTAGCCGCCCTTGATGTCGTCCTCGCGGCTCCAGAGGGTGCGCACCGGGGCGGTGATGCCCGCCGTGCGCGCCGCCTTGGCCACGCCGCAGGCCTCCACCACATAGTCGCTGGTAGGGATGGCGCGGCGGCCAAAGCCGCCCCCGGCCATCTGCGTGTGGACCTTGATGTTCTGCGGCGGCACGCCCAGCGTCTTGGCGGCGGCCATGGCGTCCAGGCCCGGCATCTGCGTGCCCATCCAGAGCTCGGCCTTGTCGCCATCGAGCTTCACCGTGCAGTTGAGCGGCTCCATGGGCGCGTGCGCAAGGTAGGGAAAGACGAACTCGGCGCTGATTTTGTGCGGGGCACCTGCCAGCGCCGCCGTGTCGGCGGGTATCGCCACCAAGCCGGGCTTGGCGGCCAGCTCGCGGTACTGCACCAGCAGGCGGGCGGTGTCGGGCTGGCCCACGCCGCTGTGGTCCCACTCGGCCTTGAGGGCATCGCGGCCCTGCTTGGCGGCCCAGTAGCCTTCGGCCACCACGGCCACGCCTTCGCCGCCCCGGTCGGTGGGCACGCGCAGCACGGCCTTCACGCCCTTGACAGCCTTGGCCGCGGAATCGTCCAGCGTCTTGAGCTTGGCACCAAACACCGGCGGGCGCGCCACCACGGCCGTCAGCATGCCGGGCAGGCGCACGTCGATGCCGTAGTCCTGCTGGCCGCTCGACTTGGCCTTGGCATCCAGCCGACCCGTGGGCTTGCCGATGATGCGGAACTGCTTGGGGTCCTTGAGGGTGACCTTCTCGGGCACAGGCTGCTTCATCGCCGCCTCGGCCAGTTGGCCATAGCCGAGCTTCTTGCCGCCCGGCCCCACCACAAAGCCGTTGCTGGTGCGCAGTGCCGATGCATCCACACCCCACTGCGCGGCGGCCGCCCCGACCAGCATGGCCCGGGTGCGCGCGCCGAGTTCGCGGTACTGCGTGTACGAGTTCTTGATCGAGTTGGAGCCGCCGGTGAGGTGCATGCCAAAGGCCGGATCGGCATACGCCTGGTTGGCGTCGCCGTGCACGCTGCGCACCCTGCTCCAGTCGGCGTCCAGCTCTTCGGCCAGGATCATGGGCAGGCCGGTCTGCACGCCCTGACCAAAGTCGAGCCGGTTGATGGTGACGGTGACCGTGCCATCGGCATCGATGCGCACAAAGGCCGAGGGTTGCTCGAAGGGCTTGAGGCCGGCCGGTGCCGCAGCGCCCGCGGCCTGGGCCGCTGCCACCAACGGGAACGCGCCCAGCGCAAAGCCCGAGGCGGCCGACACTTTGAGGAAGGTGCGGCGTGCCACACCGCTGGGTTCGTCATTTGCTCCTGAATTGCTAGCATCTTGCGCTTGTTCCATAAGCGCTAGCAGGTTTTTTGGCATGAAATTATGAGCCTCTAACTGCAGGGCTTGAGATTCGAAGTGCATGGTGTTCTCCTGGACTCAGTGGTGGGCTCAAGCCAGCGTCTTGGCGGCGTCGTGGATGGCAGCGCGGATGCGCACGTAGGTACCGCAGCGGCACACGTTGCCCGCCATGGCGGCGTCGATGTCGGCATCGGTGGGCTTCTTTTTGCCCTGCAGCAGCGAGGTGGCGCTCATGATCTGGCCGCTTTGGCAGTAGCCGCACTGCGCCACGTCGTGTTTGACCCAGGCTGCGTGCACCGCCTTGCCGACCTTGTCGGTGGTGGACACCGCCTCGATGGTCGTGATCTTCTGCCCCGCCGCGGCCGAGATCGGCGTGATGCAGGAGCGGATGGGCGCGCCGTTCAGGTGCACCGTGCAGGCGCCACACAAGGCCTGGCCGCAACCAAACTTGGTGCCCGTCATGCCCAGCGTGTCGCGCAGGGCCCATAGGATGGGCGTGGATTCGTCAGCGTCGACCGCCGTGTTTTTGCCGTTGATGTTGAGCGTGGGCATCGTGGTTCTCCGTGGGGTGGAATTCAGGTGGGAGGCAAGCAGTTTTTTATCGTTGGGGTGGCGTCAGGGACGCCATCGCTCTTGCAGCAGCGTGCTCAGGTCAGGTCGCGCAGTTAAGAGAATTTTCATTCGATTAAAAGAGGTATGGGTGCGGGCCATTGCACTTTCAACGGGCTGTTATCCCTGCTTCGGGCCTAGGCCTTGAGGGCGTCCCAGCAAAGGCTGAAAGCCATCTGGTGCATGGCATCCTCATCGGGCAACACCTTGGTGCGGATAAGGTTGGCCGTCTCGCGCACCGACCCGACCAGGCTGGCGGTGAGCAGCGGCACCGGCACGGCTTTGAGGATCTCCTGCTGCTGCCCCTCTTCCATCAGGGCAAAAAAACCGGCCATCAGCCGGGTCGAAAACTCGCGGTTGCCCTCGGTGAACCAGGGCGAGTTGTAGTACTGCTCCTGGAAGATCACCTCGGCATACTGGTCCAGCCGATGCCGCAGCAGGTTGCACCAGGTGCGGCGCACACGCGCCCG
>SDXZ01000346.1 GCA_004210805.1 Acidovorax sp. | reverse complement strand
CCGCTGCGGGCCGGGTCCAGCCGCCAGTCGGCCTGCTTGTTGCCGCCGCCCTGCTCCACCGCCGTGGCCAGCCAGCCCTGGTTGTATTCCACGGTGACCTTGCGCAGCGTGCCCAGGGCACCGCTCTGCACCAGGTGGCGGGCCTCGCGCACCATCGGGTAGCCGGTGTAGTTGTAGGTCACGCCGAAGACGGTGCCGGCCTTCTTCACCGCCGCCACCAGCTCCTCGGCCTGCGCGCTGGTGTGCACCAGCGGCTTGTCGCAAACCACATGAAAGCCCGCCTGCACAAACGCCAGGGCCACCGGGTGGTGCACGTGGTTGGGGGTGACGATGCTCACCAGGTCGATGCGCTCATCGGGGCTGCGGCGCAGTTCATCGGCCAGCAGGTCCTGCCAGCTGCCGTGGTTGCGGTCGTCCGCCAGGCCCAGCTCGGCGCCGGACGCGCGGGCCCGCTCGGGCGATGACGACAGCGCACCGGCCACCAGCGCGAACTGGCCGTCGAGCGCCATGGCCTTGCGGTGCACCGCACCGATGAAGGCGCCGTGGCCGCCGCCCACCATGGCGTAGCGGAGCTTTCTTTCACTGGACATACGGAAGGCCTTTGTTTGTTGTTCTTGGTTCGCTGTTGCCATCACCACTTGGCCGTTCGCCCTGAGCTTGTCGAAGGGCCGTCGAGCACTCTGACCCGGCTTCGACAGGCTCAGCCCGAACGGTGAGGGAATGGATGGCGGTTGAATGGGGGCGGTGGCTGGAGAGCCCTCACACGTTCTGCTGGTCGCGTGCGAACACCGCGTCGAACGCGCCCGCCGCCGGCTTGAAGTCGAGCCGCTTGCAGAACGCCGCGCTCTCGGTGGCGCCGTGCACGCGGTCCATGCGGCTGTCCTCCCACTCCACCGAGAGCGGGCCCTGGTAGCCGATGTCGTTGAGCGCGACGATGATGGATTCGAAATCGATCATCCCGCGCCCCACGCTGCGGAAGTCCCAATTGCGCCGCGCATCGCCAAAGCTGGTGTGCCCGCCGAAGGTGCCCACCGTGCCGTCGCCCTTGCCCCACCACACGTCCTTCATGTGCGCGTTGTAGATGCGGTCGGCAAACCGGCGGATGAACTTCACGTAGTCCACGCCCTGGTAGGCCAGGTGGCTCGGGTCGTAGTTGAAGCCGAACCGCCGGTGCTGATTGACCGCTGCAACCGCACGCTCGGCCGAGGCGATGTCGAACGCGATCTCGGTGGGGTGCACCTCCAGCGCGAAGTTGATGTCGTGCGCTTCAAACACATCGAGGATGGGGCCGAAGCGCTGGGCAAAATCGGCAAAGCCCTTGTCCCAATACGCCTGCGTGGTGGGCGGAAACGCATAGATCGAATGCCACACCGACGAGCCGGTGAAGCCCGTCACCGTCTTCACGCCAAACTTGGCAGCGGCGCGCGCCGTGTCGGCCAGCTCGGCCGCCGCACGCTGGCGCACACCCTCGGGCTCGCCATCGCCCCACACATGCGGCGGCAGGATGGACCGGTGGCGCTCGTCGATCAGGTCGCACACCGCCTGGCCCACCAGGTGGTTGCCGATGGCAAAACATTGCAGGCCGTGCTGGGCCAGCAGTGCGTGCTTGTCTTTGACGTACTGGGGCGACGACAGCGCCTCCTGCACGTTGAAATGGTCGCCCCAGCAGGCCAGCTCCAGGCCGTCATAGCCCATGCTTTTGGCCAGGGGCGCGAGTTGCGCCAAAGGCAGGTCGGCCCACTGGCCGGTGAAAAGGGTGACGGGTCTTGGCATGGCGGCTCCCAAGGGGCGTGGGGTTGCAGGTGCGAAGCGGCAAGCAGCTATATTTTCAATAGCTGCTTGCGCTTGATGGATAAGCGCTAGAGGCTTATTGGACTCAAAAAAACCATCAGAATGGCGAGTCTGGGAAGTAGAAACTCTTCGCGTTCTCTTTGGTGATCAGCACCGACGGGATGATCGTCGTCGCAGGCAGCTTCTCGCCCTTGATGCGCGCCTCGGCCGTGAGCTTGATCGAGTCGTAAATGAACTTGGGGCTG
>SDXZ01000167.1 GCA_004210805.1 Acidovorax sp. | reverse complement strand
TCGGTCAACTTGCTGCAGCATTTGAAGGACGGCAAGATCGACCACGACAAGCTCAAGAAGACCATCAAGGTCGCCATGCGCATGCTCGACAACGTGATCGACATCAACTACTACGCCGTCAACAAGGCCCGCGACTCCAACCTGCGCCACCGCCCCGTGGGTCTCGGCGTGATGGCCTTCCAGGACAGCCTGTACGAACTGCGCATCCCCTACGCTTCTCAGCAAGCCGTGGAGTTTGCCGATCAGTCGATGGAAGCCATCTGCTACTACGCCTATTGGGCGTCCACCGAATTGGCCCGCGAACGCGGCCAGTATTCGAGCTACAAGGGCTCGCTCTGGGATCGCGGCATCCTGCCTTTCGACACCCTGGACATGCTGTCGCAAGCCCGCGGCGGCTACGTGGAAGTGGATCGTTCGTCGACGCTCGACTGGGACGCGCTGCGCAAGAAGATCGCGCAGGACGGCATGCGCAACTCCAACTGCGTCGCCATTGCCCCGACGGCCACGATCTCCAACATCATCGGTGTGGATGCCTCGATCGAACCTTCGTTCGGCAACCTGTCCGTGAAGTCCAACCTGTCGGGCGAATTCACCGTCATCAACGGCGGGCTGGTGCGCGACCTCAAGCGCCTGGGTCTGTGGGACGACGTGATGATCATGGACCTCAAGCACTTCAAGGGATCTTTACACCCCATCGATCGCGTGCCCCAGGACATCAAGGATCTGTATTCGACAGCCTTCGAAGTCGAGGCGCAATGGCTGGTGGAAGCAGCTTCGCGTCGCCAAAAGTGGATCGACCAGGCGCAAAGCCTGAACATCTACATGGCTGGCGCATCGGGCAAGAAGCTGGACGACACCTACAAGCTTGCTTGGATCCGTGGCCTCAAGACCACGTACTACCTGCGCACGCAAAGCGCCACGCACGTCGAGATGAGCACCGTGAACACGCGCCAGCTCAACGCAGTGTCCTCCTGATCCGAGGCGTTGCGCATGTGCTGTGAAGCAACAAATCGTTGCTGCACAACGCTTCAGTGCTTTCCTTTTTGCAGCACTGCTTTCATAATCCGAACACTGGAAAATCTATGTTGACCTGGGACGAAGAAGTCAAGCCCTCATCGCAAAATCAACTGGACGGCGGTCTGCAAAACAACCGCCTGGCGGCGCAACCGCCTGTGCCTTTCCAGAGCGCTGAAGCGGAGCCCGCGGCCCCGGCTGCAGCAGCCCAGCGCCGTGTCAATGCAGCCGACAAGCGCATCATCAACGGACAGACCGACGTCAACCAGCTGGTGCCATTCAAGTACAAGTGGGCCTGGGAAAAATACCTCGCCACTTGCGCCAACCACTGGATGCCGCAAGAGGTGAACATGACGCGTGACATCGCGTTGTGGAAGGACCCCAACGGCCTGACGGAAGACGAACGCCGCATCATCAAGCGCAACCTCGGCTTCTTCGTGACCGCAGACTCGCTGGCCGCCAACAACATCGTGCTCGGTACCTACCGGCACATCACCGCACCTGAGTGCCGCCAATTCCTGCTGCGCCAAGCCTTTGAAGAAGCCATCCACACCCACGCCTACCAATACATCGTGGAGTCGCTGGGCCTGGATGAGTCTGAGATCTTCAACGCCTACAACGAGGTGCAGTCCATTCGCGATAAGGACGAGTTCCTGATCCCCTTCATCGAGGCGATCAGCGACCCGCACTTTCATACCGGTACACACGAGACCGACCAGACGCTGCTCAAGTCACTCATCGTGTTTGCCTGCCTCATGGAAGGCCTGTTCTTCTACGTCGGGTTCACGCAGATCCTGGCGCTGGGCCGTCAGAACAAGATGACGGGCGCCGCGGAGCAGTACCAGTACATCCTGCGCGACGAGTCGATGCACTGCAATTTCGGGATCGATCTGATCAACCAGCTCAAGCTGGAGAACCCGCACCTGTGGACGTCGGAGTTCAAGGCCGAGATCAAGGCTCTGTTCCTCAAGGCAGTCGAACTGGAATACCGCTACGCCGAGGACACGATGCCCCGCGGCGTGCTGGGCATGAACGCCTCCATGTTCAAGGGCTACCTGCGCTACATCGCCAACCGCCGCGCGACCCAGATCGGGCTTGAAACGCTGTTCCCCAATGAGGAGAACCCGTTCCCGTGGATGAGCGAGATGATCGACCTCAAGAAGGAACGCAACTTCTTTGAGACCCGGGTTATTGAATACCAGTCCGGTGGGGCGCTGTCCTGGGACTAGCACCTTCTTTGTATCGCACCACCATGGATTTTTACACCACGTTCCGCACCGACAGCGCCACAGAGCGTTGCAGCGTGGGACGTTCCCGTGTTCATGGGGATGGGGACTACCTCCATCTCTATGGATCGCTTCTTGTCCATTGAAGACAGGAAGTGCTCTTTGCAAATTGACTCAAGGAGAACATGATGGCAACTGCGAAAAAACCGGCCGCTAAGAAAGCAGCCCCAGCGAAGAAGGCCGCCCCTGCCAAGAAGGCAGTAGCAGCGAAGAAGGCAGCACCGGCGAAGAAGGCCGCTCCCGCCAAGAAGGCAGCCCCTGCAAAGAAAGCCGCTCCAGCCAAGAAGGCCGTAGCAGCAAAGAAGGCAGCACCGGCGAAGAAGGCCGCTCCCGCCAAGAAGGCAGCCCCTGCAAAGAAAGCCGCTCCAGCCAAGAAGGCAGTAGCAGCGAAGAAGGCAGCACCGGCGAAAAAAGCCGCTCCCGCCAAGAAGGCAGCCCCTGCAAAGAAAGCCGCTCCAGCCAAGAAGGCCGTAGCAGCAAAGAAGGCAGCGCCAGCGAAGAAGGCCGCTCCCGCCAAGAAAGCAGCGCCGGCGAAGAAAGCCGCGCCCGCCAAAAAGGCAGCAGCACCCGCCAAAAAGGCCGTAGCAGCAAAGAAGGCCGCGCCCGCCAAGAAGGCAGCTCCGGCAAAGAAGGCGGCTCCCGCCAAGAAGGCGCCCAAGGCCCCTGCCCCTGCGCCCGCACCTGCTGCGCAGACGACGCTGAACCCTCAGGCAGCCTGGCCGTTTCCTACGGGCAACAAGCCCTGATCCTGGCGTATCACGCCCTCAACCCGGTGCCTGTGCACCGGGTTTTTTTATGCCTGAAAAAGACGGGCGCCCCGCGGCAGGGCAAAGGGAACCACTCGCTCTCCCCAGGCAACCTGAGGCAGCGAGGTCACCCGGCCCTCATTCCGGCTTGAAATCAAGCGTGTAGTTCTGCGGACCACGCTGCGCAATCTTGAGCGCGCCCACACGGTTGCCCAATTCTGCGCACCGCACGAGGGACCAGCCTTTTTCCAATCCGAACAACAGTGCTCCGCGCCAGGCATCACCACAGCCGGTCGGGTCAACAACTTGCGCAGGGATTACCGGTGGGACATGGGTCTTTGCACCATCCACCCACACCTCGCAGCCCTCAGCGCCCAGCGTCACCACCAGGCCCTGCACCTTGCGCGAGAGCTCGCCCAACGTCATCCCAGTGCGATCGGCAAGCATTCTGCCTTCGTAGTCATTCACCGTCACCCAGGTGGCCTGCTCGACAAACCGCGTGAGCTCTTCGCCATTGAACATGGGCAGACCCTGGCCTGGATCGAAGACAAACGGAATGTCCGTGGCCACAAACTGGGCCGCATGCTGCAGCATGGCATCACGCCCATCGGGCGAGATGATGCCCACCTTCACGGCGGCGTCGGGCTCGATGCGATGGGCGTGGGCCTGCATCATTGCGCCGGGGTGAAACGCAGTGATCTGGTTGTTGTCCCGGTCGGTCATGATCATGGCTTGCGCCGTGTAGGTGTCCTGCACCTGGCCTACATGGCGACGGCTGATGCCAAGCGCCTCCAGGCGTTGGAGATACTCGCCCCCGTCGCTTCCCAGCATGGCCATGGGCACAGGCTCTCCTCCCAGCAGCTTGAGGCTGTAGGCAATGTTGCCGGCGCACCCGCCGAAATCGCGGCGCAATGACGGGACCAGGAAGGACACGTTCAGGATGTGCAGCTGGTCGGGCAGGATCTGCTCGGCAAACCGCCCCTCAAAAGTCATGATGGTGTCGAACGCCAAGGAACCGCAAATAAGGGCAGCCATATCGGAAGGTTGGTAAGTAGTGGGGAGAGAACTAGCTCAGGGGTAGAACGCAAGCAGGCGGTAGCCCGCAACACGCGCCCCGCCCGTGGTCACGATTACCGATACCGCGGTGGACCACTCACCTCGGGCCGGCAATTCTGCAGGCGCGCCCATGTCGCCCGGCAGCAGGACGCGGCGAAGCACCGGCTGGTCCTGGGCATCGGTCAAGGTGAGCTCCACGGCGGGCATGGCCAGCGGAATATTTGCCTTGCTCTTCATCGCCAGCGTGAGCTGATAGCTGTCGCCCCGCGCCTTGTTGAATGAAGAGCTGTCGATGACCACATCGGCGATCTGGCGCTGTGGCGCGATCTCGCAATGCAACGGGCCACACAGCGCTGCCAGCCAAGGCCGCGTGCGCGCGTCCTTGGCCACAATGTGGGCACGTTCTTGGACAGCCACCTGGAGCGCCAGGCCCACGGTGGCAAGCAGCATGAGCATCACCAGCACCGTTCGCACCACAGGCTTGCGCCAAAAGGCCTTGCGCCGTGCGGCGACCACAAAGCTCACTTCTTCTTCGGCGGCCTGCCCTTCCTCGGACTCGTCAGGAGCATCTTCATGCGCCTTTCGAGACCTGGGCAGCAGAACTGCAGCGGGGGAATCGTCTTCGACCAAGGCCAGCCCATCTGGCACTTCCACCGAGGGCTGCTGAGACGGGTTCGATGGACGTGAGCTCTGGACAAAATCCACAGATGGAAGATCTTCGTCGCCTGCACTTTTTTCTTCAGTGCCGGGGAGTGGCAATGGTCCACCATCACCATCCGAGCGGTACGCAGGCTCCGGGGCGGGAGTCGCCGGCGGCACTGGCTTCGCAGGCAGCTCCAGAGGCGGATAACCCATAGGGGTCAACTCCGCAGGCACAGTCACGTCAAACGAAGGCGGCGGGGTATCGTCGAGAAGCGCCTCTTCCTCGTCCCGCAGGTCAGCAAAAGGCAATTCATACCCCGCTGGCGCGCGAGGCACCGTCACCTCCTCTATTGCTGAGTTCGCGGAAGGCAGGGCCGCCGGCGCCGGCACAGGAACCGGCGCAGCAATAGGCACAGGCGACGCCTCATCGGCCAACGAGGGAAGAACATGCACCGGTCGGCCCAGGTCGACATCACCGACAGGTGCGCCATGCCGGGCCGGTGAGCCGCTGGACGCGCCCCAGCTGAACGGAGTCAGAGGATGCAGGGAAAGCTCGCCATCGAAGGAGCGGCCTGCACTGTCCGCGGCAAGAAACGCGGGTACCGCAGGTTCCGGGACTGCCAGCACGGGCTCGGGTGCCGCTTCTAGAGTGACAGACGTTGCAGGAACGGCGGCAGCAGACGAGTCAGTCGCAAGCAGTGAAAACTCCGCGCCGCTGAGCAAAGGCGAGGCCGGCGCAGGAGTTGCTGAAGCCGTGGCGCCCGCAGGAGGCTGGGACTGCGGAGGGGGCGGCACCTGCCCCCAGGCCCGTGCAGTGTCTGCCTGGCGCACCACCGGCGCCGGGGGTGGCCGCACATCCGTCAACGAGACATCGGGCAACAGCGGCGGAGGCGCCGCCGGCAGCAGATGCGCCGCTGCGTCGAAGACCTCTTTGCATTGGCCACAACGCACCCACCCTTCCGAGATGCGCAATTGGTCCGCGACCACCTTGAAGGAGGTGGAGCAGGACGGGCAACGGGTGATCTGGCTCATCAGCGGGCGATTGTAGGGGCCGTACTTTCCCACCGGAAGGTGGGCAAGCGGCTCAGCGCCGGGCGGTCATCAATATCCAGCCGTCTTCCGTGTCCGCCACCTCGAGCTGGAGCCAGGGCGCGTAGGCTTCCTTGAGCTCATCGCGCTGCCGCTCCAGGATGCCCGCCAACACAAGGTAGCCTCCGGCTGCGACGTGTGCGCAAAGCAAAGGGGCGAGCACCCGCAGCGGGGTTGCAAGAATGTTTGCCAGCACGGTCTGGTACTGGCCCTGCGCCTTGTCTGGGAGCCCTGCCCGCAACACCACGTCGTTGGCCGCCGCGTTCTGGGCGGTGGATTCCACGGCCGCAGGGTCGATGTCGACCGCGTCGATCTCCGTGGCGCCGAACTTCGCAGCGCCGATGGCCAGAATGCCGGAGCCGCAGCCGTAGTCCAGCACACGCCCCAGCGGATTGCCCGCAGCCTCATCGGTGGCGCCATGGCGTGCGATCCAGCGCAGGCACATGCGCGTGGTGGGGTGCGTGCCAGTGCCAAAAGCAAGGCCCGGGTCCAAGCGAATACTGCGTTTGGCTTCGGGGGGCAGCTCGTGCCAGGTCGGGACGATCCAGAAATCCGGCGTGATGTCCACGGGCGCGAACTGCGACTGCGTGAGCCTCACCCAATCCTGCTCCTCGACCTTCGCAACGCCTAGCACCTGACATCCCTCAAAGAAATCCTGCATGGCCAGCAGATCACGCGCCTCAGTAGCCAAAGCCTCGGACGCGAACAGCGCCACCACCCGGCTGCGCTGCCATCCGTCCTTGGGTGGCGGCATGCCGGGCTCGCCGAACAGCGCCTGCTCGGCATCGGTCTGCGCGTCGGCATCTTCCACCGACACCGACAGCGCATCCAGCGCGTCCAGCGCATCGCTGATCGCTTCGATACTGTCTTCCGGGCACATCAGGCTGAGCTCAAACATGGGCGACTCTCAGAAAAAATGAAATGCCGGCCTCCGTTCCCAGAGGCCAGCATGCGAATGGAACACTCGGCCCTTGGCGAGCCGTGTCAAAGCGACAATAACTATCGCTTGTGCTGTGACAGCCACTCTTCAAGGTAGTGGATGTTGGTGCCGCCTGCCATGAACTTGGCGTCCACCATCAGTTCGCGGTGCAGCGGCACGTTGGTGTTGATGCCTTCGATCACCGTCTCGGACAGCGCCGTGCGCATGCGGGCCAGGGCCTGCTCGCGCGTGTCGCCGTGCACGATGATCTTGCCGATCATCGAGTCGTAGTTGGGCGGCACGAAGTAGTTGGTGTAGGCATGCGAGTCCACCCGCACGCCCGGCCCGCCCGGTGGATGCCAGGTGGTGATGCGTCCGGGGGATGGCACGAACTTGTAAGGGTCTTCCGCATTGATCCGGCACTCGATGGCATGGCCCCGGATCTCGATCTGGCGCTGGGTGAACGGCAGTTTCTCGCCCGCTGCAACCATGATCTGCGTCTTCACGATGTCCACGCCCGTGATCCACTCGGTCACGGGGTGCTCGACCTGCACGCGCGTGTTCATCTCGATGAAGTAGAACTCGCCGTTCTCGTACAGAAACTCGAACGTGCCCGCGCCGCGGTAGCCGATCTTCTTGCAGGCGGCCACGCAGCGCTCGCCGATTTTTTCGATCAGCTTGCGGGGAATGCCGGGCGCCGGCGCCTCCTCGATCACCTTCTGGTGGCGGCGCTGCATGGAGCAGTCGCGTTCGCCCAGGTAGACCGCGTTGCGGTGCTTGTCGGCCAGGATCTGGATCTCGATGTGGCGCGGGTTCTGGAGGAACTTCTCCATGTACACCGCAGGATTGCCGAATGCAGCGCCAGCCTCGGCCTTGGTCATCTGCACGGCATTGACGAGCGCGGCCTCGGTGTGCACCACGCGCATGCCACGGCCACCGCCGCCGCCTGCGGCCTTGATGATCACCGGGTAGCCCACTGCCTTGGCAATGCGGCGGATCTGCACTGGGTCATCGGGCAACTCGCCCTCGGAGCCTGGCACGCAGGGCACGCCCGCGCGGATCATTGCCTGCTTGGCCGAGACCTTGTCGCCCATCGTGCGAATGTTGTCCGGCGTGGGGCCGATGAACTGGAACCCGCTTTTTTCCACGCGCTCGGCAAAGTCGGCGTTCTCGGACAGAAAACCGTAGCCAGGGTGAATGGCCTCGGCATCGGTCACTTCAGCCGCTGAAATGATGGCTGGCATGTTGAGGTAGGACAGCGGCGACGGCGCGGGGCCGATACACACTGCTTCGTCAGCCAGCTTGACGTACTTGGCGTCTCGGTCGGCCTCAGAGTAGACCATCACAGCTTTGACGCCGAGCTCACTGCAGGCGCGCTGAATGCGCAAGGCGATCTCGCCGCGATTGGCGACCAGTATCTTTTTAAACATATTCGGTATCCAGGGTACATCGCGCTGCCCGCGACGCTTGAAACAGACTTGTCGCCGCACCGGCGAACGCCGCATGGGGCCCACCCCGCCGTGCTGTCGTCGTCCCGCTTCCCGGCGCCAGCCGGACGAAGCGGACAGCGGCGCAGCCGCTCAGGGGGTGGCTCCCACTCATTCGATAACGAACAGCGGCTGTCCGTATTCCACCGCCTGGCCGTTTTCGCCCAGGATGCGGGTGACCGTGCCCGACTTGTCGGCTTCGATCTCGTTCAAGATCTTCATGGCCTCGATGATGCAGATCGTCTCGCCTTCCTTCACCTGGCTGCCCACTTCCACAAACGCTTTGGCGCCAGGGCTGGATGAGCGGTAGAACGTGCCCACCATGGGGGACTTGACGATGTGGCCGGTGGGCGCTGCAGCGGCCGGCGCTGGCAGTTCGGCCACCGGGGCGGCGGCTGGGGCAGCGGCCGCCGGGGCCTGCATGGGGGCCGCAACATATTGCTGGACGACCGCACCACCACTCTTGACGATGCGGACTTTGCCCTCGGCCTCGGTGATTTCGAGTTCAGACACGTTCGACTCGGAGACGAGGTCGATGAGGGTTTTGAGTTTTCGCAGATCCATGGAAGCTCCAACGGCTATAAAACTGAATAGGGCGCGAATTTACTCCAATTTCACCCTATTCCCGTCTTCCACGCGCATTTTTGATGAACTTCTGCATCCGCCACAAGGGGCGAGGCAGGCTGAAGAGGGGGCCGAAGGGCTCGCGCGCTAGCGCAATGCCGACCAAAGCTGCAAATCCTGCGGGGTCACCTGCCCCATTTTACGATGGAGCACTTTACCGCTGTCCCCCAGGACCACGGTGAAAGGGAGCCCGCCCGTCAGATTGCCCAGCGAGCGGCCCAATTCGGTGCCTCCCAACCCCGCCAGACCCACGGGAAACTCCAGCGGGATCCGCGTGAGGAACTTGCGTACCGCCGAAGGCTGATCGATGGCCAAACCAAGAACCTGCCAGCCGTTCGCGGCATGTTCGCGGAAGAAGGCATTGAGCATCGGGAGTTCTTCCACACACGGAGGGCACCACGTCGCCCAGAAGTTGAGCAGCAAGGGCTTGCCTGCCAGCGACTGCAGAGCAATGGTGCCGCCCTCCGGCCGCTCGAACTCCAAGGCCCAAAGCGCTTTCTCTGCCCCACTCTCCATGGCGTGCGGCTGGAACTTCCACCATGCTAGGCCCGCACCGCCCAGTGCGGCGGCGCCGGCCACCCCCGCATACAGCCAGCGCCGCCGCGCGGGCGATGGTGGCAACGTCGGGTCTGCCGCGGCAGACGGCTCAGAAGAAACAGGGATGTTCATGGACCGGCATTTTCCTGCAGCAGGCGGAGCACCGCTGTCATGTCGCCACGTGGTGTGCGGCCTTTGGAGTCAGGGCGCAGGGCGCCGCGCAAATCGTCCAGGTCGTAAATCATCAGGTGCACGCCGATCATTTCATTGAGTTCTGGCGACTTGCTGCCCAGGCTCAGCGCTTCTACCGATTCGCCATGGAATCCGGTCACGGTGCGCGGCTCGTAGTCCACGTGGTGATCGATGAGGGCAATTTCTGCAGATTTGGAGTCATCGCAGAACAACTGCAGATAAATGTCCGACAGCCGCGTGGCCGTGCCGTGCCAGACTGCGCCGGCCAAGTGGGGGCGAAAGGCCGCCATGCGCTCCATCCAGACCAGCGCCAGCTGCCGCAGGGCCCGCAGTTCGCGTGGCTGGGTGTCCGCGCAAAAGAGGTCGATGTATTCGCGCACTGCCGACTCGACCTGGTCGTTGTCCGGCAAAGGTGTGCGTGCGGGCAGGCCCATCTGGCGCAGCGCCCGACGCTTGGCCGGCCCCCATTCCAGGCCTTCTTCCACCACGAGGCGGGCCGTGGTGTGGGCGATTTCTTCGCTCAGAGGAGTGTGCATGGCAGTGAAGGATGGCTGGGGGACATCACCATTGTGGCCTCAACCGGCGCCGTAGCCATGGGTTGACCCTCAGACCCGCTCAGGTCAGCGTTCCATAATTTCACTTGCTACATTTTTAATAGCAATAAATGATTGATGAATAAGCGCTAGAGCATTATTTGGCTCAAATTTGGCATCACGACCTGGGTGGAAGGTTCCGCCTGAATCTGTCCGCCCGCTCTCATCTGCGCGCCGGCCGGGTTGAACGGCTGCTCTCACCCAACCCCGGGGAGCGCAGC
>SDXZ01000166.1 GCA_004210805.1 Acidovorax sp. | reverse complement strand
AACGCGCACATCCAGGGCCAGGGCGCCACGCCGCTGGCGCCGCTGCTGCTGCCCTATGCGGCCATCGACTTCGACGACCAGAACAAGGCCCAGCAGGCGGTGGAGATGGCGGGCTGCGCCGTGCAGTACCCCGATGGCGCCACGGCCTGCGCGGCGATCGGCAACAACCCTTATGCGGGCGGCTTCATCTACCTCGTGGGCAGTTTCTACGCAGGCGAGCTGGTGCCGCGTGAACGCGGCGCGCTCGACCTGGCCGCCGTGCACCGCGCCCGGGTGACGCTGGACATGCGCGGCACCACGTCCCGCTGGGTGGCGCCGTTCGAGGCGCTGCCGCCGCAAGGCAGCATCCAGACCCGCGGCCGGCTGACCGGCTTTGCGGACGTGGGCGAAGACGCGCTGGACGTGCGCGCGCGCCCGGTGCGCGACTTTCGCGGCTGGCTGTGGCAAAGCAATGCGTGCCGCGACCCGGCCGGCACCGCGCCGGGCTGCCTGCGCCGCACGTTCTATTCGATCCGCCTGCCCGTGGAGCTGTTTCGCGAGGCGCTGTTCGGCAAGCAGCCGCTGGTCTGGCCGCCCGAGGACCTGGGCAGCATGCGCGTGCGGGTGGAGATGCTGGGGCCTGCTGCCGACGCCGGCAGCGGCCCCGCCGGCACGCCCACGCTGTTCGACAGCAACACGCCCGGCGCGCAGCCCGCCGCGTCGCTGGCCGACGTGGCCCGTTCGCTGCTGCCGGGCGAGAAGGTGCAGATCCGCAAGCTGGGCAGCAGCGAGCAGGACGCGCTCACGCTGCGGGGTACCGAAGTCGAAGCGGGGCCCACGGCGCCGTGGCTGATCCGCCTGATCAGCTGGCTGCCGCTGGACCTGCAGGGCCCGGGCGAGGCCAAGGTGCAGGAGGTACCCGCCGGGCTCGACATTCTCGATACGCCACTGGGCAACTACGCCGTCACCTTCACCGGCAACCTGCGCGGTGTGGAGCAAGGCTTGGCGGCGGTGGCCACGCGCATGTCGTGGTACCTCGGGGCCATGCTCGCGGCCATGGCGCTGGCCTGGCTGGCGGTGGAAGTCGGCCTGCTGCGGCGCGTGACCGCGCTGACGCGGCGCGCCGCCGCCGTGTCGTACAACGTGCAGGACGGCCATATCGGGCCGCGCCTGGGCGACCTGGATGTGTCGGACCTGCGCGGCTCGGACGAGCTGGGCATCCTGGCCGGGGGCCTGGCCGACCTGCTGCAGCGCGTAAAGGACGACATCCAGCGCGAACAGCTGCGTGCCCAGCAGGAGCGCGACATGTGGCACGCCGTGGGCCACGAGATCATGTCGCCGCTGCAGTCGCTCATGGTGCTGCACGGCGGGCCCGGCGACCCGGGCCACCGCTATGTGCAGCGCATGCAGCAGGCGGTGCACGTGCTCTACGGCACGGCATCACCCGCCGAGGCGCTGCAGGCTGCCGACCTGCCCCAGGGGCGGCTGGACCTGGACGCTTTTCTGCGCCACGTGGCAGACAACGCGCACTTCGCGGGCATCGGCAACGTGGTCTACCAGGGCGGCACGGGGCCGGTGGTCGTGCGCGCCGATGAGTTCGCGCTGGAGGACGTGGTGACCCACATCCTCGGCAACGCAGACCGCTACCGCCCGGCGGGTACGGCGATCACGCTCACGCTCAAGGCGTCGGAGTCCACGGCCAGCGCCACGCTGCACAACCAGGGCTCCACCATCGAAGAAGACTTGCTCGGGCGCATCTTCGAGCTGGGCGTATCTGACCCCAGCCTGCCCACACCGCCGGGCGGTTCGGAGCACCGTGGCCAGGGCCTGTTCGTGGCCAAAACCTACA
This sequence comes from Acidovorax sp., assembly GCA_004210805.1. Classification (GTDB taxonomy): domain Bacteria; phylum Pseudomonadota; class Gammaproteobacteria; order Burkholderiales; family Burkholderiaceae_C; genus Acidovorax. Next base: position 7,672 of record SDXZ01000166.1, on the reverse strand, counting down.
TGGCCAAGATGGGCGGCACCGTCAATGCGCGCAATACGGATGACGGCGTGGCGTTCACCTTAACCTTCCAGCGCCTGGGCTGAGGCCGGTTGCGCACCTGCCAGGGTGGCAGAGAAGGCACCTGCGCGCACGGCGGCGGGGGGTGCCGTCCGACAGCGGCGGCGAGGCCCTAGCCCTACGCTGCAGGATTGCACCGCACCCTGGTGCGCCCTGTCACAACCGCGCAAGGAGACCTTCTCATGCCACGCTTCGCTTTCATCACCCCCGCCCTCACCGCTGTCTTGCTGGCAGCTTCCGCTTCGGCCATGGCACAAGCCCCCGCCCCTTCGGGCGACGCCCGTGCCCGCTACGAACAAGAGCGCGAGAAGTGCATGACGAACAACACCCAGGACTCGCTGGCAACGTGCCTGCGTGAAGCCAACAACGCGCTGGACGCATCGCGCAAGGGCCAGCTGAGCAACCCCGGCCCGGCCGCTTCGGAAAACACCACCAAGCGCTGCGAAGCCTTCCAGACGGCAGCCGAGCAGGCCGAGTGCGTGCGCCGCACCCAGTCGTCTTCGGTGAGCGGCTCCGTGTCCGGTGGTGGCGTGCTGCGTGAATCGGTCACCACCACGGTGATTCCGGCCAAGTAAGCGCTCCGGCGCTCTTTAAAACCGAATAAAAATGGGCACTACCGCTTGCCCATCAAGCGCCAAAAGCTATCAATAAAATAGCAAACGCCCGCCGCAGCGGGCGCGCCCCTAGGCCATCGCACCCGTGGAGCTGGCGATACCAGGCCACCGGGTGCTTCCCCCTTGGGGAAAGGCGCGCAGCGCCTCAGGGTTTAGCCAAAGCTTCGCGCATCGCGTCAATGACGCCCTTGTAGTCCGGCTTGCCAAAAATCGCGCTGCCGGCCACGAAGGTGTCGGCCCCAGCATCCGCCACGCGCCGGATGTTGTCGGTCTTGATACCGCCATCCACTTCCAGGCGAATGTCCTTGCCCGTCGCATCGATGCGGCGGCGCACGTCTTCGATCTTGCGCAGGGCCGAGTCGATGAAGCTCTGGCCGCCAAAGCCGGGGTTCACGCTCATGATCAAAATCAGGTCGATATCGTCGATCACCCAGTCCAGCACGTCCAGCGGCGCGGCGGGGTTGAACACGAGGCCTGCTTTCACGCCTTTGGAACGGATGGCCTGGATGCTGCGGTGCACATGGCCCGAAGCATCCGGGTGAAAGCTGATGTAGTCGGCACCCGCATCGGCAAAGGCCGCGGCCAGCGCATCCACAGGCTGGATCATCAGGTGCACGTCAATGGGCACGGCCACGCCATCCGCCGTTTTGGCGTGGGGCTTCAGGGCCTGGCAGATCATCGGGCCGAAGGTGAGGTTCGGCACGTAATGGTTGTCCATCACGTCGAAATGGATCCAGTCTGCGCCAGCGGCAATGACGTTGCGCACTTCTTCGCCCAGGCGGGCGAAGTCGGCAGAGAGGATCGAGGGGGCGATTTGGAAGGTGCGGCTCATCCCCCGATTGTCTCAAAGCGCACACCACGGTCGTCAAACAGGGGTTGCTCAGGGCCGTTACGCGGGAGCAAACCGCTGAGCAAACACCCGCACGGTTACCATTCCGCCATGCCAAAGTACCAGTTTGACGTGGCGGTGCAGCCCGAGTACCTGCCCGAGCAGTCGGCGCCCGACACGGGCGTGTTCAGCTTCGCCTACACCATCACGATCACCAACGCCGGCGATGCGCCGGCCCAGTTGATTTCGCGCCACTGGATCATCAGCGACTCGCGCGGCCACACCGAAGAGGTCAAGGGCCTGGGCGTTGTGGGGCACCAACCCTTGCTCAAACCGGGGGAATCCTTTCAGTACACCAGCGGCTGCCGCCTGCGCACCGCCAGCGGCACCATGCACGGCACGTTCCACTGCGTGGGCGAAGAAGGCGAGCCGTTCAACGCCGCCGTACCGCTCTTTGTGCTCGAAGCCCTGGGTCACGGCCCTGCAGGCGAGCCGCTGACCGGGCGGGTGCTGCATTGAGAAATAGCCCCCACGCTCCCCACTTCGTGTGGTCGCTGCCCCCCAAGGGGGCCGCTTTTCATCTTGGGGCGGCCCGGCGATGAAAAATCGCACCCCGACACTCCACCTGACAGATCTGCTGACCGCACTGGACCCTGCGGCCGATCTGGCCCATCGCCACCTGTGGCTCATCCACCTCCTGGACTGGGTTCGCGGCCAAGGCGATTCCGCGCCCGCCGCCGTGGGCAGGGTGCAGCTTTTTCTCGATGCCGTCGAGACGCGGCCGGACGTGCAGCTGCGGCTGCGGGCCTGGTGGGCCACGCTCATCGGCCAGGTGGACGTCACCACCCTGCTGGCCGACTTCGGCTTTGCACCGCGCACGGCGCTGGTCAGCGAGATCGCCGAACGACTGCGCACCAAGCTGCTGCCGGGGAGCCCCGAAACCATTGATGCATCCGAGCTTTTCATGCTGGCGCTGCCCAGCGCGTTCGACGCGCAGTGGCTTGCCGCGCTGGAGGAGGCCCAGCTCGACCGGCTGGTCGCACTGCTGGCGCGTGCCGACCCAGAGGCCCAGAGCGGCCCCTCGCGCTGGCACCGGGCGCTGCTCGACGCGATCACCTACTGCGCAGGCCAGATTCTTTCGACGGGCTTTGCGCCCGAGTTGCGCCTGCGCATGAGCGAAGCGGCGCGCGAAGCTCAGCCTTTTCATGTGCTGATCCGCGACGTGGAAAGCCTGCGCGTAGAGGTGCTGCACGCGCTGCGCACCCCCGACCGCCTCAACGAGGCCGCCCAGCGCCTGCGCGAGCGGCTGGAAGCCTGCCGCGCTGCTGCTGCCACCGTGTACACCCACTTCGAAGACAACGGCATCTCGGTCGGACTGGTGTTTCGCCTGCGGCAACTGCGTGAGCGCATCCTGCGCGTGCGCGACCTGCTCGATTGCCTGCTCTCGCCCAAGCCAGCCCCCAACGCGGCCCGGCTGCTGGCGCGCCTGGTGATGGTGGGGCAGGAGCGCCGCAGCCTGCGGGCGCTTTTGGCATCCAACTTGTCTTTGCTGGCCGCCAAGGTGGCCGAGCGCAGTGCGGAGACTGGTGAGCACTACATCACCCGCACGTCTGCAGAATATCGGTCGATGGTGCGCAAGGCAGCGGGCGGTGGTGCGCTGATGTCGTTCACCACATTGGCCAAGTTCGGGCTGCACGCGCTCGCGCTGTCGGCTTTTTGGGGTGGCTTCATCGCGGGGATGAACTACGCCATCACTTTCGTATTGATCCAGCTGCTGCACCTCACCGTGGCCACCAAGCAGCCCGCAATGACCGCGCCGGCCATGGCCGCCAAGCTCAAGGAGCTGAGTGCCAGCGATGCCATCGAGTCCTTTGTCGATGAGATCACGCACCTGGTCCGCTCCCAGGTAGCCGCCGTGCTCGGCAACGTGCTGGTGGTGTTCCCTGCCGTGCTGCTGTTGGCTACTGCCATCGCGCAGGCCACGGGCGCGCCGGCCATCAGCCAGCAGCAGGCCCACCACGTGCTCGAATCGCTGCACCTGTTGGGCCCTTCGCTGTTCTTCGCGGCGTTCACTGGCGTGCTGCTCTTCGCGTCGAGCATCATTGCCGGCTGGGCAGAGAACTGGTTCGTGCTCAACCGCCTGGACTCGGCCCTGCACTACAACCCGCGCATCACGCGCTGGCTGGGCGTGGAACGCGCCGCACGCTGGGCACGCTTCCTGCGCGAGAACCTCTCGGGGTTTGCGGCCAACATCTCGCTGGGTTTCATGCTCGGGCTCGTCCCTGCGTTTGCCGGTTTCTTCGGGCTGGGGCTCGATGTACGCCATGTCACGCTGTCCACGGGCCAGGTGGCCGCGGCCACCGCGTCACTGGGCCTGGGTGTGCTGCACATGCCCGCTTTCTGGTGGGCGGTGGCTTCGCTGCCGCTCCTGGGGGCGCTCAATGTCACGGTCAGTTTTTACCTCGCTTTCAGCCTGGCGCTGCGGGCACAGAGCGTGAGCGGTGTAGACCGCTCGCGCATCTATGCGGCACTCCGCGCGCGGTTGCGCCGGGCGCCTTTGAGTTTTTTTGTCCCCGCCCGCACTGGGGGTTCCGCTGCGGTCGGCGTGGTTTAAGCTCCGCCTCCGTCCTACACGGGCCAGGTGTTTCCGCCTGTAAATTCAGGCACCGCTAGGTGCACCCCCACGTGCTGGGGATTTGTGCGCCCGCTTCCATCTATTCGACGGCGCTTCACCGTCTGACGCAGAGGTTCCTCGACATGAATGAAATCCTGAGCTTCTGGGCGCAGTGGCTGCGCCCCTCGGCCGGGTTGCCCACCGTACAGTGGTCGCTGCTGTTGGCAGTGGCGGCCATGGCGGGCTATCTCACGCAACGCCACACCGGCCTGCCCAAGGTCGTGGGCTATTCGCTGGTGGGCACGGCCGCCGGCTTGGCGGGCTTTAGCGGCGCTGTGTGGCCGCTGCAGGGCATCGGCCTCTTCCTGCTGGAGCTGGGCATTGCCATCGTGCTGTTCGAATGCGGCGGACGCATCCCGCTGCGCTGGTTCCGCCACAACCCTATGGTGCTGGTGCAAAGCATTGCCGAATCGGTACTGACCTACTTTGCCGTGTACTGGGTCCTGGTGTGGCTCAACCTGCCCACGCAAGTGGCCGGCCCGCTGGCGCTGGTGGCGCTGGCCGCTTCGCCTGCCGTGCTGACCCGCGTGGTGGCCGACACGCGCGCAGCCGGCCCGGTGACGGAACGCGCCATCGTGCTCACCACCCTGTCCACGCTGTACGCGCTCACGCTCGGCAGCGCCAAGGCTGAACTCATCAACCGCCAGAGCCTTACCTTGGTGGAGACCGTGTACCCGGTCGTGGTGGTGCTGGGGGTCTCCATCGTCGTGGCCGCCGCCTTAGCCCTGGTACTGCGCATGGCCCTGCGCTTCATGAGCCCCACCAGCGAAAACACCTCCATGCTGTTCCTGGCCCTGGTGGCGGCCGGCACGGCGGTGGCGGCGCACATGGGCGGATCGGCGCCGCTGGCGGCGCTGCTGGGCGGCATGCTGCTCAAGCAGCTCAACCCACGGCCCTGGGCCTGGCCCCGCCAGCTGGGCAATGCGTCGTCACTGCTCACCATGCTGATGTTTGTGCTGGTCTCCACCGTGGCCGCGCAGGCCGACTGGAGCGCACCGGTGGCTGGCGTGGTGCTGGCCTTGATCGCCGTGCGCCTCGTGGCCAAGGCCACCGGCGTGGCGCTGGGCAATGTGGGCAGCGGCGCGAGCTGGAAGCAGGCCCTGTGGGTGGGCTGCGCCATGACGCCGATGTCCTCCATCGCGCTGCTCATCGCCTCGCAGTTCGTGCTGGCCTCACCCTCCACCGGCCATGTGATCGCTGGTGTGGCGCTGCCCGCCATCCTGCTCATGGAAGTGCTGGGCGCTGTGATCGCCACCGTGGCCATCTACCGCGCGGGCGAGAGCTCCAAACCTTGGGCGCCACTGACAGCCCCTGGTCACAACGGAGATACCGCATCGTGAGTCTTGAAGCCTTCAACCATTCCGAACCGCTGACGCTGGGCGTCGAGCTCGAACTGCAACTCGTCAACACCAACGATTACGACCTCGCGCCCTATGCCGAGGACATGCTGCGCCTCATGCAAAAGACCCCGCTGCCCGGCAGCGTGGTCCCTGAAATGACGAACAGCATGATCGAGATCTCCACCGGGATCTGCCACAGCACCAGCGAGGTGCTGGGCCAGCTCACACCCATCCGCGACGCGCTGGTGAAAAGTGCGGACAAGCTCAATATCGCCGTCGTGGGCGGCGGCACGCACCCGTTCCAGCAGTGGCACGAGCGGCGCATCTACGACAAGCCGCGCTTTCGCGAGCTGTCGGAGTTGTACGGCTACCTGTCCAAGCAGTTCACCATCTTTGGCCAGCACGTGCACATCGGCTGCCCGGACGCCAATGCCGCACTGCTCATGCTGCACCGCATGTCGCGCTACATCCCGCACTTCATCGCGCTGTCGGCGTCCAGCCCCTACGTGCAAGGCCAGGACACGGCGTTCGATTCGGCACGCCTGAACTCGGTGTTTGCGTTCCCGCTCTCGGGCCGCGCGCCGCTCGCGCTCACGTGGGAAGACTTCACCACGTACTTCGACAAGATGACGCGCACTGGCGTGGTCAAGAGCATGAAGGACTTTTACTGGGACATCCGCCCCAAGCCCGAGTTCGGCACGATCGAGATCCGCGTGTTCGACACGCCGCTGACCATCGAGCGCGCCGCCGCGCTGGCCGGCTACGTACAGTCGCTCGGCGCCTGGTTCCTGGCCGACCAGCCGTTCATGCCCGAGGAAGACGACTACCTCGTCTACACCTACAACCGCTTCCAGGCGTGCCGCTTCGGCATGGATGCGGTGTATGTCGACCCGGCCACCGGCGATCACATGCCGCTGCGCGAGCACATTCTGCGCACGATGGACAAGATCGCTGGCCATGCGGCGGTGCAGGGCGCGTCCAGCGCCATGCACATGCTGCGCACCGAGGTCGAGGCCGGCCAGAACGACGCGCGCTGGCTGCGCGAGCGCCAGCGCGAAGAGCAACTGCTGGCCGAGGTCAGCCGCCAGGCAGCGCAGCGTTTTCGCGGCGACCGCGGCTGACGTTTCACGCCGGCAGCAGAAGCGCCTGTTGCCGGCGCGCCAGCTGGGTGGTGCCGGCATAGCCCCAGTTCTGTGCCGGCAGCTCCCGCACGATCACATAGCTGGCATTCGCCAGCGCAGCGCCAGGCGCCAGCTGGCGCTGCAGTTCGGCAAACGCCGCGGCGATGAAGGCCGCCTTCTCCTCATCCGTGTTGGTGCCCTCGGTGATGCTGATCTCCAGCAGCGCCGTGGGCAGCGCGACTGGCTCGCCGCCGATGTGCCATTGCGCGGCCGGCAGGTTCTCGATCACCACGGCCGTGACCTCGCGCTTTTTGCCCAGCAGCTCCACCGTGAGGTCGGTGAGCGCGCGGGCGAGGGGGTGGTAACGGTCGGGGTTATGCAGCCGGGTGACTTTGAGGACAAGGGTGGGCATGGATCAGCTCTTGGGTGAGTTGGGGTTGGTACGAGTGGATGAGTGGATCTGTGGGGTGCGAAAACACAGCCCTTTGAAGACACGGCGCACTGCGGCAGCCGCAGCCCGGATCAGCGCACGCACCATCCGTTGCAGCCAACGCAAGACAACACCGGGAAACGCCTGCACCGCTTCGCGGCGCAGTTGCACAGCCAGCCGCTCTGCGGTTTGGTGCAGGCGCTGACACTCGTCGGGCGTCAAGTCGTTTGGCATTGCCATGGTCCTTTCGTGTGCAGCTCTTCAAGGGGTGAAGCGACTGTAGGGACGGAGCTCGGCCACGGAAACGGCGCACGGAGCAACAGCGTTTTGCGCCGACTGCAACACCACGCCAACACGCCAAAGCCGGCTCAATGCCGCGCCCGCCGCCGTTACCATTGCCCGATGCGCGACCTCCGCTTTGAAGACATGCACCTGTTCGCCCGCGTGGCCGAGCTGGGCTCGCTGTCGGCGGTGGCGCGCGAGCGCAATGTGCCTGCGAGCCAAATCTCGCGCACGCTGGCGCGCATCGAGCAGGCCAGCGGCGCGCGACTGGTACACCGCACCACCCACGGCCTCACGCCCACGGCCGAGGGGCTCACCTTCTTGG
>SDXZ01000165.1 GCA_004210805.1 Acidovorax sp. | reverse complement strand
TTGAAGTCGAACTGGCGCGGGTCCATGAAGTGCGAAGGCACCAGGTTGCGCAGGGCCACGGCCATGTTCTCGATGCGGCCGGGGTACAGCTGCTGCCAGTCGCGCAGCATCTGGCCGATTTGCTTGCGCTGCAGGTTCTCCTGGCTGCCGCACAGCGTGCACGGGATGATGGGAAAGGCGCGGATGTCCGCCCAGCGGCTGAGGTCGTCCTCGGCCACGTAGGCCAGCGGGCGGATGATGAGGTGGTCGCCCCGGTCGCTCTGCACCTTGGGCGGCATGCCCTTGAGCTTGCCGCCGAAGAACATGTTGAGGAAGAAGGTCTGCAGCATGTCGTCGCGGTGGTGGCCGAGCGCTATTTTTGTGCAGCCCAGCTCGTCCGCCACGCGATACAGGATGCCCCGGCGCAGGCGGCTGCACAGGCTGCACATGGTCTTGCCTTCGGGGATGTGGTCCTTGACGACGCTGTAGGTGTCCTGCGTTTCGATGTGAAAGGGCACGCCGACCTTCGTCAAATATTCCGGCAGCACGTGGGCCGGAAAGCCGGGCTGCTTCTGGTCGAGGTTGACGGCGATCAACTCGAACTTGTGGCCGTTGCGCTGCTGCAGCAAACGCAGCACGTCGAGCATGGCGTAGCTGTCCTTGCCGCCCGACACGCACACCATGACCTTGTCGCCGTCTTCGATCAGGCCAAAGTCGGTAATGGCCTGCGCGACCTGGCGCACCAGGCGCTTTTCGAGCTTGAGAGCGGCGTGGGCGGCCGCCTTTTGAGCAGCATCGTCGGCAGGTGCCGTGTCGGCGGGCAAGATAGCGTTGTCGATCATGGTGGGCTGCCTGGAACGGCACTGCGTTGCCGCAAGTCAGAGCGGCAACAATTGCTATTAATTAGATAGCGCCTAGCGCTTGACCATCAAGCGCCAGGTGCCAATTTTCCTACAAACGGTTCATTCAGCGCGAGTCTCTCACCCTCGGGTGGGCGTTGCAAAACCCGCAGCGCGCGAAACCGGCGCGGCCCAGATCAATGGCCGCCGCGCAAGGGCCGCCCCGCCGCGCTGGCGGCGTCCCCCTTGGGGGAAGGCGCCGCAGGCGACTCAGGGGGGCAGCTACTCTAGGCCTCAGCAGGGTAGAACATCTTGCGCGTGGGCACGTTTGCAACCGCCTTGGCGATGGCGCCAATGTGGTCGGGCGTGGTGCCGCAGCAGCCGCCCAGGATGTTGACCAGCCCCTCGGCCGCGAACTCGTGCACCAGGCGGCTGGTGATCTCGGGCGTTTCGTCGAAGCCGGTGTCACTCATGGGGTTGGGCAGGCCGGCGTTGGGGTAGCAGCTGATGAAGGTGTCCTCGGCCACGCGGTTCAGCTCCTGGATGTAAGGGCGCATCAGCGTGGCGCCCAGGGCGCAATTGAGGCCGATGGCCAGCGGGCGCGAGTGGCGCACGCTGTTCCAGAAGGCAGTCACCGTCTGTCCGCTGAGGATGCGGCCCGAAGCGTCGGTGACCGTGCCGCTGATGATCAGGGGCAGGCGCTGGCCGCTGTTCTCAAAAAATTCGTCGATGGCGAACAGCGCGGCCTTGGCGTTGAGCGTGTCAAAAATCGTCTCGACCAGCAGCACGTCGGAGCCGCCCTCGACCAGCGCTTCGGTCTGCTCGTAGTACGCGGCGCGCAATTGCTCGAAATCGACATTGCGCGCGCCGGGGTCGTTCACGTCGGGACTGATGCTGGCCGTCTTGGGCGTGGGGCCCAGGGCGCCGGCGACGAAGCGGGGCTTGTCGGGCGTGGAATATTTGTCGCAGGCGGCGCGGGCCAGCTGGGCGGACTTGAGATTCATCTCGCGCGCCAGCTCGGCCATCTTGTAGTCCTCCTGCGCGATGGTCGTCGCGCCGAAGGTGTTGGTCTCGATGAGGTCGGCGCCAGCGGCCAGATAGCGCTCGTGAATGTCGGTGATCACGTCGGGTCGGGTGAGGCTGAGCAACTCGTTGTTGCCCTTCACGTCGCGCGGGAAGTCCTTGAAGCGGTCCCCCACGCTGCCTGGGCCGCTGTAGCCCTCGCCCCGGTACTGCGCCTCACCCAGCTTGAAGCGCTGGATCATGGTGCCCATGGCCCCGTCGAGGATGACGATGCGTTGGGCCAGGATGTCGGGCAGCTGCGCGGCGCGGGTGTAGTGGAGGGCTTGCATAGATTCCTATTGTAGGAAGGCAGGGTGCTCGGAGGCCGCTGAAGGGCCGGCCGGTGGGCTCGGGACCACTGACCCAGGCGGTGACCGCAGAATTCTTTTAAAACCACCAATAATATTAATCGACATTTAAATGCAAATTGAGATATACTGGACCTCGTTGCAGTCACGTCCCCTGACTAGTTTCGTCACCGCAACGCCTGCCCAGAGGCACCAAGCCTCTGCCACGCAGGCTGCGTTTTGCGACTTTTGTCGCCCAGTGGGTCTGTAGAGCTGCAGCCCACCGCGTCCCTTGATGCTCGCGCAGGTCGATTTGAATCTGCGTTCCTGATTGATCCAGATTTCACAGACAGCCATCTCCATGGGCCAGTTCGTCGTCTCGCCCACGACACACCCGACCGACTGCGGCCGCTTCCGCGCCTCCTTCTCGGTCCATCGTTCAGAGGGCAACGGCAGCTACTGCCGCGTGTTCCGTTTCGATAAAGCCTTTGCCTCGCGCGAAGCCGCCCGGCTCTTTGCAGTCACCCAGGGCTGGCTGCAAACGTGCATGCCGCACCCCCCCACGTGTTGATGGCCTGCCCCGCGCAGATCACCTTCACTTCATTTTTCGCAGTGGCTGCGGGCTCCCGATCCGCACACGCATCCCAACGGTGCGCCATTCAATGCGCGCCATCTTTTAGAAAGACTCTCCCATGAGCACCAAGATTTATGTGGGCAACCTGCCCTACTCCGTGACCAATGCCGTTCTGGAAAGCAACTTTTCCGAGTTCGGCGGCGTGTCTTCTGCCCGCGTGATGATGGACCGCGAAACCGGCCGCTCCAAGGGTTTCGGTTTTGTGGAAATGGCGTCTGCTGATGTCGCCCAGGCCGCCATCACCGCCCTGCACGGCATGTCCGTCGATGGCCGCTCGATCGTGGTGAACCTGGCCCGCCCACGCGAAGAAGGTGGCGGCTCCGGTGGCTACAGCCCCGCTGGCTACGGCGCCGAGAAGCGCTCGGACGTCGGCTACGGCAACGGTGGCTACGGCGGCGGTCGCTACTAAGCCCTCGTCACCCTCGCGTGCAAAACCGGCTCTTCGGAGCCGGTTTTTTTTCGTCCGGGCGCAGCTCGCAGGGAGACATCTGCGGGGCTGCACCGGCCGTTGGGGGCCTGGCGTGGGGCGTCCCCGCCCAAGTCGCCTGGTGGGCGCGCAGCGCCCGGCGCACAATAAGCCCCTTTGCCCGCAGGTCCGCCTGTCGCAACAACGATCAAATTGGCCTCTAGCGCTTGATACACAAGCACTAGCAGCTATCAAATTCAGAGTATCCGTTTGTCCTCTCGCCTGTCTTCCGCGTCGTCCCCCGCGCACACCGTCCTGCAGAACGTTTTTGGCTACGAGCAGTTTCGCGGCCCGCAGCAGGCCATCGTCGAGCATGTGATCGCCGGCGGCGACGCATTGGTGCTGATGCCCACGGGCGGCGGCAAGAGCCTGTGCTACCAGGTGCCGGCCATCGTGCGCCAGCAGCAGAAGCGCGGGGTGACCATCGTGATCTCGCCGCTGATCGCGCTGATGCACGACCAGGTGGGCGCGCTGCACGAGGCGGGTGTCGACGCGGCGTTTCTCAATTCCACACTGAGCTACGACGAAGCGCAGGATGTGGAGTTTCGGCTGCAGACCGGCGCGATCACGCTGCTGTATGCCGCGCCCGAGCGGCTGAACACGCCGCGCTTTCTGGGCCTGCTGGACGACCTGTACCAGCAGGGCTGCCTGAGCCTCTTTGCCATCGACGAAGCGCATTGCGTGAGCCAATGGGGCCACGACTTTCGCCCCGAATACCGTGCGCTCACGGTGCTGCACGAGCGCTATGCCGGTGTGCCGCGCATTGCGCTCACGGCCACGGCCGACGACCTCACGCGCGCCGACATCATTGAGCGGCTGCAGCTGGAAGACTCCCGGCTGTTCATCAGCAGCTTCGACCGGCCCAACATCCGCTACCGCATCGAGGAAAAAAAGGACGCCACCACGCAGCTGCTGCGCTTCATCGAGCGCGAGCATGCGGGCGAGGCGGGCGTGGTGTATTGCCAGTCCAGAAAGCGCGTGGAAGAGCTGGCGGCCACGCTAAGCGACGCGGGCGTCAACGCCCTGCCCTACCACGCGGGCCTCGATACCAAAGTGCGCCAGAAGAACCAGGACCGCTTCCTGCGCGAAGAAGGCATCGTGATGGTCGCCACCATTGCGTTCGGCATGGGCATCGACAAGCCCGACGTGCGCTTTGTGGCGCACGTGGACATGCCCAAGAACATCGAGGGCTACTACCAGGAGACCGGCCGCGCGGGCCGCGACGGCCTGAACGCCGATGCCTGGATGGCTTATGGCTTGAACGACGTGGTCAACCAGCGCCGCATGATCGACGAGAGTCCGGCGGGCGAGGAGTTCAAGCAGGCGCTGCGCGGCAAGCTCGATGCGCTGCTGGCGCTGGCCGAGGCCACCGACTGCCGCCGCGTGCGGCTGCTGGCCTACTTCGGCGAATCCTCCACGCCGTGCGGGAACTGCGACAACTGCCTGACACCGCCCGCCATCTGGGACGCTACCGACGCAGCGCGCAAGCTGCTCTCCACCATCTACCGCGTGAACCAGGCCAGCGGCATCAGTTTTGGCACCGGGCACATCATGGACATCCTGCGCGGCAAGAAGACCGAGAAGGTCGCGCAGTTCGGGCACGAGAAAATCTCCACCTTCGGCATCGGCGCGGACCTGAGCGAACCCCAGTTGCGCGGCGTACTGCGCCAGCTGATCGCCACGGGCGCGCTGGGCCTGCAGAAGGTCATGCTGGACAGCGGCCACAGCTTTGACACCCTGTGCCTCACCGAGGGCTCGCGCTCCGTGCTCAAGGGCGAGGTCCCGGTGCAACTGCGCGAATCGGTGTCGTCCGCCCCCGCCAAACGCAGCCGCAAAAGCAGCTCCCCGCCCGCCGCTGCCGCCAACCTGGGGCCGGACGCGCAAGTGCGCTTCATCAACCTCAAGGCCTGGCGCGCCGAGGTGGCCAAGGAGCACAACCTGCCGGCGTACGTGATCTTTCACGATGCCACGCTGGCCGCGATTGCGGAGCGCAACCCCGCGACGCTGGAAGACCTGCAGGGCATTTCGGGGATGGGAGCGAAGAAGCTGGAGGCGTATGGGGTGGAGGTGCTGCGGGTGGTGAAAAAAGGCTGACGAGCGCCCACCCGCAAAAGCGGCCTCCTCAATTTCTCCGTATTGTTCTGTTACGCGAAGACAAATCCCGCTACATTTCCTCCGCACACAACAATGTCACGTTTGACGGAGGGTTCCCAATGTTTTTGAAAAGAATCGCAGTTGCCGCAGTTTTCATGGGCGCGCTGGCTGCGCATGCCTTTGCGCCGCAGGCGGGCACATGGGTCGTGAGTTCGGAATTGGACGGAAAGCCCGGCCGGGGGCTGGCCATTGACGTGCAGAACGACACGTTCGTCATGCAGATGTATGCCTACGAAAACAGCGGGCAACCCACGTTTTATCTGGCCACTGGCAAAATTTCCGACGACAAGGTGGCTGCACCGCTCGTTCGCTACACCGGTGGCCGCTATCTTGGCAGCGGGGCGCTTTCGGGCAAAGAAGCCGGCAGTGCGGGCACAGTGACCTTTCGATTCACCAGTGGCGCGACGGGATTCATCACCCTCCCGGGCGAGCCCGAGAAAGCCATCTCCCGTTTCAATTTCGGCTACCCCTTCGCAGCCTCGAGCTTGATGGGCCTCTGGACACTGACTTCCCTCGGCTCCGAAGGACTCATTACGGACGCTGTGCAATTGACAAGCAATTTGGGCGCTACATCCACCGGCAATGGTCTGGTCGCCACCAGCAATGGTCTCTTCGGGTGTGAACATCAGACCTCTGGAGCCCAGGTGGGCAACGTCCTTTGCGTCAAGATCAACGCGCAGGGCCAACTCCTGCGGGCCTATGTCTTTTTCTACAGCGTGAACGAAGGCGAAGGCTTTTCGAGGCTGTCCGGTTCCGGTGCCCAACAGCTTTTGTCGATCCGCCGCCTGACGACTCCCCAAAACGTAGGGACGGGCCTGATCTACAAGGCGGGCGAACAGCAACCCGCACAGGAACATCCAGCATTGCGCTTTCATTTGGGCAACGTCGCCGCAGACGGCTTCGCAGACTAATTGCTCGTCGGGGCGGGCCGGCCGGCTCGCCTCTACCCCCAGGGCTCAGCACGACGCGCGCTCTTCATCCGACCGATTGATACCAACGATTGGCTCTATGGGTATCGAGCAGCTTTGGGCGCGGGCGGATGATCGCTTGCCTGCGGAGAAAAAGGCCGGCGTGCAGCGGATGAGGCGAAGGCTCGGGGTACCCACTCACGGATTGAGCTTGGCTCACCAACGGGGAGGTGGGAGGTAACCGGACCGTTCGTTCACACGTCCGCCTGAGAGCGGCGACCGGCGGTTCCTATCATCCACACCGGCAGGCCCTCGCTCCCTCCTCTTGCCCTAGAACTACTGCACCAGCTGCGTAGGCTATGAAGTGGCTGCTGGCCCCCGGATAACTTCGCGGTGGAAGTTAGGCGCTTTGGATACTTTTTTGATAGCGAACTATTAATAGTAGACAAGTGTTGGAGCCGGTTTTATTTAGATTTCACGCAATGTCAGCCCGGCTCGCCCCTGCACCCGCCTTCAGCCACAATCGCCTCCATGCTGACCCTCCAAGACATCCGCGACGCGGCCACACGCCTGCAGGGCCATGTGCTCGATACCCCCTGTGTGGAATCCAAGACGCTCTCGCAGATCGTGGGGGCGCAGGTGTTCCTCAAGTTCGAGAACCTGCAGTTCACGGCGTCCTTCAAGGAGCGTGGCGCGTGCAACCGGCTCACACTGCTGTCCGATGAAGAGCGCGCCCGGGGCGTGGTGGCCATGAGCGCGGGCAACCATGCCCAGGGCGTGGCGTACCACGCGCAGCGTCTTGGCCTGCGCGCCGTGATCGTGATGCCGCGTTTTACGCCCGGCGTGAAGGTGGAGCGCACGCGCGGGTTTGGCGCCGAGGTTGTCCTGCATGGCGACACGCTCGAAGAAGCCCGTGCCCATGCCTATGCCCTCGCCGACGCTCAGGGGCTGACTTTTGTGCACCCCTACGACGATGAAGGCGTCGCGGCAGGCCAGGGCACGCTGGGCCTGGAGATGCTGCAGGCCGTGCCTGACCTGGACACGCTCATCATCGCCGTCGGCGGCGGCGGGCTGATCTCGGGCGTGGCCACGGCGGCCAAGGCCATCAAGCCGGGCATCGAAATCGTGGGCGTGCAGACCACACGTTTTCCGGCCATGGTGAACGCGGTCAAGGGCACCAGCCACCCGCAGGGCACCTCGACCATCGCCGAAGGCATCGCCGTGGGCACGCCTGGCAAGATCACGCAGGAGATCGTCAAGCGCCTGGTGGACGATCTGGTGCTGGTGGATGAAGGCGACATCGAGCAGGCCGTGCTGATGCTGCTGGAGATCGAAAAGACCCTGGTCGAAGGCGCAGGCGCTGCGGGCCTGGCCGCGCTGGTGCGCTACCCCGAGCGCTTCAAGGGTAAGCGCGTGGGCCTGGTGCTGTGCGGCGGCAACATCGACCCGCTGCTGCTGGCCGCCATCATCGAGCGCGGCATGGTGCGATCAGGGCGCCTTGCACGCATCAAGGTGAGCGCGCGCGATGTGCCCGGCGTGCTGGCGCGCATTACGGCCACCGTGGCCGACGCTGGCGCCAACATCGAAGAAGTGCACCACCAGCGCGCCTTCACCATGCTGGCGGCGCAGAACGTGGAGATCGAACTGGTGCTGCAAACCCGGGGCAAATCACACATCGACGATGTGCTGGAGCGGCTGCGCTCGGCGGGCATGGAGGCGGCGCTGATCTGAGCGTTTTGGCCCATCCGGGCCGCCCGCGGATAGAATTGCGCAAGTTTTAAGCATCTGGAGTCACCCATGTCCGAACACAACACCACTACCCACGCTTCCGAATCGCACCCCCACGACCCCGTGGAAAACGTGGTCCACGTTGCCCCCGTGGTGCTGCCAGTGGTCGGTGGCGTGATGATGTTCCTGCTGGCCTTCATCGCCGTGTACATGGCCTGATCAGCGCGGAACATCGCCATCAAGCCCCGCGCTGCGGGGTTTTTTTTCGCCCGCACCCGGCCTATCGCCCCCATCACCACCGCCCCAGGAGCCTTCCCCATGCGACCCGGACACGCCCTCGTTCTTTTCTCCGGTGGACAGGACTCCACCACCTGCCTGGCATGGGCGCTCACGCAGTTTTCCCATGTAGAGACCATCGGCTTTGACTATGGCCAGCGCCACCATATAGAACTGCAGGCGCGCCAGACGGTGCTGGTAGCACTGCGCGACCGCTTCCCGCAGTGGCGCGAGCGGCTGGGCGAGGACCACATGCTCGACCTGGCGGTGCTGGGCCGCATCAGCGACACGGCGCTGACCAGCGACGCCGAGATCCAGATGACCGCAGCCGGGCTGCCCAACACCTTCGTGCCCGGGCGCAACCTGCTGTTCTTCAACCTGGCCGCCGCGGTGGGCTACCGGCGCGGCCTGCATACGCTGGTGGGCGGCATGTGCGAGACCGACTTCTCGGGCTACCCCGATTGCCGCGACGACACGCTCAAGGCGCTGCAAGTGGCGGTGTCGCTGGGCATGGGGCAGCGCTTCACCTTCGAGACGCCGCTCATGTGGATCGATAAGGCATCGACCTGGGAGCTGGCGCGCACCCTGGGCGGCGATGCGCTGGTGGAACTGATCATCACCGAGTCGCACACCTGCTATCACGGGGTGCGCGGCACGCTGCATGCCTGGGGCCATGGGTGCGGCACCTGCCCGGCCTGCGCGTTGCGGCAGTCGGGTTATGAGCGGTGGAAGGCTGGCCTGGCTGGGCAGGTCTGAACACACGCCCTGCGATATAGCTCCGCATAACCCCATGCATTTTTTGCATGGTTTTCCCCCCAGTCTGACAGACAAAGGGATGGCAGATTCATAAAATCGACATCCCAGCCGACCCGCGGAATTCGTGGCACTAGCCTCCACCCCCGTGGGGCCGCACCACGCACCCGCCCGCCGACTGAGCACGAAAGCCGTTTTTTCAAAGGCAGCGCTCAGCATCGCAACTGCGCCAGGCCTTGCCGCGTTCCTCCGGTCCGCTTCCTTTGAAAAAACTGTTTTTTAACTTAGGAAGCTCCCGATGAACGCACCCATGATGCAGGGCCTGAATCTCAACGCCCCCGCTTACGTCAAGAACGCGAGGCTGCTCGCCTGGGTGGCCGACATGGCCGCGCTGTGCAAGCCCGACACCATTTACTGGTGCGA
>SDXZ01000164.1 GCA_004210805.1 Acidovorax sp. | reverse complement strand
CGGTAGGGCGCGCGGCCTTCGAGGGCCGATGCGAGCAGCAGCGAGCTGTGGAACCAGCCGCGGTGCTGGTCGTGGCCTTCCAGGTACAGGTCGGCCTCGGGGCCGGTGTCGTGGTGCACGTTGGGGTGGGTGCCGCGCAGCACGTGGCTGAACGTGGAGCCCGAGTCGAACCACACTTCGAGGATGTCGGTGCTCTTGGTGTACAGCGGCGCATCAGCCGCACCCAGGATCTCTTCGGCCGTCACGCGGCTCCAGGCCTCGATACCGCCCTTTTCGACGATGTCTGCCGCCTGGTCCATGATTTCCATGGTGCGCGGGTGCAGCTCGCCCGAATCCTTATGCAGGAAAAACGGGATGGGCACGCCCCAGCTGCGCTGGCGCGAGATGCACCAGTCAGGCCGATTGGCGATCATGTCCGACAGGCGCGCCTTGCCGTTTTCTGGGTAGAAGCTGGTGTGCTCGATCGCGCCCAGCGCGATCTGGCGCAGTGTTTCCGCAGGCTTTTCGCCCGCCTTGGTGAAAACGCCTTCGCCCTCGTCCATGCGGATGAACCACTGCGCCGCGGCGCGGTAGATCACCGGCGTCTTGTGGCGCCAGCAGTGGGGGTAGCTGTGGACGATGTCCTTGGTGGCCATCAGGCGCCCAGCGCTGCGCAGCGCCTCGATGATCACCGGCACGGCCTTCCAGATGTGTTGGCCGCCGAACAGTGGGAAGTCGGCCGCGTACGTGCCGTTGCCCTGCACGGGGTTCAGGATGTCGTCGTTGCTCACGCCGTGGGCGGTGCAGGAGTTGTAATCCTCCAGGCCATACGCGGGCGAGGAGTGCACGATGCCGGTGCCGTCGTCGGCGGTGGCGTAGTCGGCCAGGTAGACGGGAGACAGGCGTTTGTAGCCTTGGCTGCCGTCCTCGCTCTTCACGTCGTAAAGCGGGTGCTCGAACTCCAGGCCGCCCAGGTTCTTGCCCAGGGTGGTGGCGAGGATCTGTCCGGTGAGGGCATAGCGCTCCAGGCACGCGCTGACCAGCGGCTCAGCCACGAGCAGCAGGCGCTCGCCCGCGTCTACCAGCGCGTAGCTGATCTCGGGGTTCAGGTTCAACGCCTGGTTGGCCGGGATGGTCCAGGCGGTCGTGGTCCAGATCACCACGAAGGCATCTTTGGCCAGCGCAGGCAGGCCGAAGGCGGCCGCCAGCTTGGCGGGCTCGTGCGCCTTGAAGGCCACGTCGAGCGTGGTGCTCTTCTTGTCCTGGTATTCGATCTCGAACTCGGCCAAGGAAGAGCCGCAGTCAAAACACCAGTACACGGGCTTCAAGCCGCGGTAGACAAAACCACGCTCCATCACGCGTTTGAACGCACGGATTTCGCCCGCCTCGTTGGCGGGGTTCATGGTCTTGTAGGGGTTGTCCCATTCGCCCAGCACGCCCAGGCGCTTGAAGTCCACCATCTGCTGCTCGATCTGCTCGGTGGCAAACGCGCGGCTTTTGGCCTGCATGTCGTCGCGGCTCAGGTTGCGGCCGTGTTTCTTCTCGATGGCGTTCTCGATCGGCAGGCCGTGGCAGTCCCAGCCGGGCACGTACAGCGCGTCAAAGCCTTCGAGCTGGCGCGCCTTGGTGATCATGTCCTTCAGGATCTTGTTGACCGCGTGGCCCATGTGGATCTGGCCGTTGGCGTAGGGCGGGCCGTCGTGCAGGATGAACTTGGGCGCACCGCAACGGGCATCGCGCAGGCGCTTGTACAGGCCCTTGTCGTCCCAGTCCTTCACCCAGCCCGGCTCGCGCTTGGGCAGATCGCCGCGCATGGGGAAGGGAGTGTCGGGCAGGTTGAGGGTGCTGCGGTAGTCCGTGGCAGGGGATGTGGATGCGGGTGCAGAACTGGCGTTGTCGTCGGACATGAGGGTGCCTTAAAAGGGGGCATTCCGGGGCGTGCCCGGATCGGGAGAGGGGTGGTGCGCGAAGAAGGACGGGCCTGCACAGGCAGGCGCTGCGGAAAGCAGCCCCCTCAAATTCGGTCGCGCGTGGTCTGACGCCGGGTCTCGGTGTGCGAGGGAACGTGGGCCGTCGCAAAGTAGGCACGCGCATCGGCGCAGTCCTTGGCGATGCCCGTCGTCAGGGCATCCAGGCTGTCGTACTTCAGCTCGTCGTGCAGTTTGTGCAGTAGTTCCACGCGCACGATTTTACCGTACGCCCCTTCGGGCCCCAGATCGGCAGGCCACCGCAGGCAATGGGTCTCGAGCAGCACCCGCCCGCCGTTCACATCGTTCGGGTCCAGGGACGGCCGCACACCCAGGTTGGCCACGCCCGGCAATGGCGCATCGGCGAGGCCATGCACCAGTACCGCGAAGATGCCGCTGGCGGCTGGCTTCCAGTGCGCAAAGCGCAGGTTGAGGGTGCGGAATCCATCACCCGCGCCCTCGGCCGTAGCGCCCAGCTCCCGCCCCAGCTTGCGCCCATGCACCACGTGGCCTGAGATGGTGTAAG
Source organism: Acidovorax sp. (assembly GCA_004210805.1). Taxonomy (GTDB): domain Bacteria; phylum Pseudomonadota; class Gammaproteobacteria; order Burkholderiales; family Burkholderiaceae_C; genus Acidovorax. Next base: position 7,052 of record SDXZ01000164.1, on the reverse strand, counting down.
GCCGCCCGAGCAGCCGCGCAGCAGCTTCCATGTCGCCCTGGCCCAGCGCTTGGCGCACGGCAGAACTCGACACCCTGAGACCGTGCACCTCGTAGCTGTTCATGCGCGCCACGTCAAAGCCCCGGGCCTGGCCGGCCGCGTCCAGCATCGCGTAGTCGCCCGCACGCTGGCGGCCAAAGCGGAAATCGTCACCCACCAGCACGTAGCGCACGCCCAGGCCGCGGATGAGCACCTCGTCGATGAATTCTGCGGGCGACTGCGCTGCCAACTGCGCATCGAACGGCAGCACCACGGTCTGCTGCACACCGCAGCGCGCCAGCTCGGTCAGCTTGTCGCGCAGCGTGCCGATGCGCGCCGGCGCCAGCTCGGGCTTGTGGTGGGCGCCTGCAAAGTAATCGCGCGGGTGGGGCTCGAAGGTCAGCACGCAGCTTTCCACCCCCCGGTGCGCCGCCTCGTTGTTGAGCAGGGCCAGCATGGCCTGGTGGCCCCGGTGCACACCATCGAAATTGCCGATGGTGAGCGCGCACGCGCTGGCGATGCCCCTGTGGTGGAATCCGCGAAAGATCTTCATCGGTTTGTTATCTTTTTGATAGCAGCAAGCGCATGTCTATCAAGCGCAGGACGCCAATTTGTCATCAAAACGGAGTATATTGTGACCGAGGTGCAGTCCAGCGCAGGACCGCACGCGAGACATCCGCGTTCCGATTCCTTGTGTTCATTCTTGTTCCAGGAGGCGTGTTTTGAAGGTCTTGAAGCTGTCGGCCCAAGGGCTGCCCCAATCATGGATTTCGCTCGAGCAGGCGGTCATCCACTACGCCGCCGATGAGGTGCGCTGGGAGTCGGGTGCGCATATCGCCCGGTTCCGCGGTGGGTACAACGCTGTCACCGGCGAACAATCGGTGATCGCGGTGAACAGCATCATCGGGACCAAGGGTGTGCCGGGCATCAACCCGTTCGATTTGAAACCCAGCCTCACCAACAGCAAACTCTTCGCCCGAGACCGCAACGTGTGCGCGTACTGCGGCGGCCACTTCCACGAAGAAGACCTCACGCGCGAGCACATCGTGCCCTTTGCCCGCAACGGCCAGGACCACTGGATGAACGTGGTCACCGCTTGCCGCCCCTGCAACCACCGCAAAGGCCCGCGCACCCCCGAGCAGGCCCACATGCCGCTGCTCTACGCGCCGTACATTCCCAGCCTGTGGGAAGACTTCATCCTGCGAAATCGGCGCATTCTGGCCGACCAGATGGAGTTTTTGATGGCCCACGTGCCCAAGTCGTCGCGGCTGTTGGCGTAGTCCCAGGTCCGTAGCTAACGTCGATTAATAGGACAGAGGAGCGGGCGCTGGCTGCTAAAAGCCGCGGCTCGCCCGCATCTGACTTGGCTTGACCTCGTCAGGCTGGCTTGTGCGCAGTCACCACGAAGCCATTCACAGGCTGCTGGCTTTCGTGGCGCAGCACGGTTTCTTCAATGTCCACCGTGTCAAAGCCCGCTGCCTTGCACAACGCTTCGACATGGCTGCGCTTGTGGGCGTAGCGCCCCGTGGGCAGCAGCACCAGGTCTGGGCCGGTTTCGCTGGCAGTCTCGCAGGAGAAAACCAGCATCCCGTCGTCAGCCAGCACCCGATAGGCGTTCGGTATCGCTTCGGTCAGGTCGCCCGCGTAAATGAACACGTCCAGCGCGGTGATAGTCTGGTACAGCCCACCCGGTGTTTCGCGCAGAGCGTCATGCAAGTTGACCGTGTGAAAGCGGTCGTAGACGTTGTGCCGTGCCGCCTGTTCGACCATCTTGGTGGACACATCCACGCCGATGAGAAAGCCGTCCAGGCGTCCGAGGCAAACCCCCAGCAGGCCTGTGCCGCAACCCAGGTCCAACACATTCAGTTTCTTGTCGGGGTAGCGCGCAGTGATTTTTTCTGCAACTTGCTTGGGCAACTGGTATTTCAGGCTGCGCACCATGTGCAAGTCATAGAACTCGGCCATGTTGTCGAACAATGGCTGCGTAAGTTCAGACGGCTGCTGGGCAGGCGTTTCGCCGCGAGCCAACTGGTCGTAGTACTGGTAGACCGCATCTTGAGGCGCCAGGGCTAGCAGGGCGGTGGTGTCGGGCTGTGCGTCGGCCGGTTTGCCAGCTGCCAAACACGCCTGCACGCGGCCAACAAGAGATTGGGTGTCGGCGGGGTTTTCAGCGATCAGCGCCGCCCACATCGCAAGTGAATCCTCATGGTGGCCTTGTTCGCTCAAATCACGGGCCAGCAGGCGGCGCAGCATGACGTCCCCTGGCACCAGCTCCAGGCCGCGGCGCAGATGGCGCACTGCCATTTCGGTGTGCCCCGCCCGGTGGGCAATGTCCACCACGCCGGCCAGCACCTGCAGATTCTTGGGTTCGAGCGCTGCGACCTTTTCGGCCGTTTCTACGGCTTCCTGAAACTGGTTCTGGCGCGCAAGCAGCAAAGCCAGTTCAAGCAGCCCGGGCCCCCAGTCTGGAGACAGTGAAACCGCCTTGCGCAGGGCTTCAAAAGCGCCCTTGATGTTGCCGGACTTCTCGGCCAGCAAGCCACCCAGCATGAAGACGCGAGGGTCCTGGGGCCACTTGGCATTGGCCTTATTGAGCGTCAGCGCTGCGTTCTTGAGATCGCCCTTGGCGATCTGCTCACGGGCTTGTTTCAGGTGCTTGATGTTGGGATCGGTGGCGGTAGCGCTCATGGGGCAGGAATGTGGGCAAATGCAGAGCTAACGAAGGAAAGCTCGGCTGAACTGCGGTGGCTGCCGCAGACGGATTGCGGATTATCCTGGATTTGCCGGCAGGCCCTGCGCGGCCCAAGGGGCGAACCCCTGGGGGTTTGCTGGGGGCGTGCAAGGGCTTGTCGGCGTCGCCTCTCCAGGCAGCGCCTGTTTCAGCGAGGGTCGTGGTGCTTAGCTAGTTGGAAAGCTCGAGAAACACCAGGTGGCCGCTGGCCGCAGGCCAAGTCTGCCCGACCACACGTTCTCCGTTGAACTCTGCCGCGATAGCGCGCTGCCCGCCGGCAGGCTTGACCTTGGCAGACGCCACGCCCGCGCCAGCCGGCACGCCTGCAGGCGGCGCACCGTCCAGCAGCATCTTGTCGCGCGCCGGGTCCAGGTAGCCGCGGGGGCGGGTCAGGGTGACGATGGATTCGGCGGTCTTGTCCGCGTCGGCGATGCGGTCTGGGCGCAGGTGGATCAGATCGCTGCTGCGCGGGAAGCCGCTGCGGTAGATGTGCGTTGTTGCGTAGCCCGGGGCTGAAATCACGAACTCGTGCGGCTCGCCGGGCTGCGTGGTCAGCGGGCCCCAGACGCCGTCGGCGCCCACTGTCTTGCGCAGCAACGCGGCGCCGGTGCGGGCGCCGCTGGCCGGATCAGTGACGTACACCTCCAGCTGCGCACCAGCCAGCGGCAGGTTGTTGCTAAAGTTGCCGGTCTTCGCGTCGGCAGAGTCCACGCCCAGGCCCGTGATCTTGCCGTTGAGCACCACAGATTTTTCAGCAGCAACGCCGCTGCGCACCGGTGCCTTGCCGGTGATGAAGCGGTAGGTGGCTTCAAACGCTGCGGGCGAGTACGAGGTCTCGCGGTGGTCGATGCCCGGGATCACCACGTTGGTCGCGCCCTTGAGCTCGGGCCCCGCGGCGGTCACGTTGGTGGGCGTGCCTTTTTGGCCGATCCACAGGCCGTCGGGCTGCGCGAACTTGTCGTTGTTGTCCGAGCGGATGGTCATCCACTTGACCGGGCCGCTCACCTCGTCGCCGGCGGCATTCTTGGGGGCGTTCAGGGCTTTGAGGAACGGGCCGGTGCCCGAGAATTCATTGCCTTCGCGAAAGCCCGGTATCGCCCACACGCCATGGTTGGGCGTGCCGCCCAGGACGGCGTGGCTCACGGTCTTGTCACCGCCGCCGTTGTAGATGTAGTTGCGGATCGCGTTGCCGCCCCGCGAGTTGCCCACCAGCACGACCTGGCGGGCGCCGGTGGCCTTGAGCACCTTGTCGACCTCGGCCTTGAGGTAGGCCATGTGCTCCGCCGCCGAGGTGCGGCCCGGCTGGGGCTTGGCATCGTCGTCGCGCGACAGCGGGTAGGGCACGTCGATGGCATGCAAGCGCTCGCGCGGCCAGCCGTTGGACTCGAAGCGCCACACCGTGGTCTGCCACAGCGCGGCGGTGTCGCCGTTGCCGTGCACAAAAACGATGGGGGGGGCCTCGGCCAAGCTGAGGCCCTGGGTGGCACAGCCGGCCAGGGCCAGGCTGGCCGCGGCGGTTGCCACGAGCAGGAGGGATCGGCGTTGCAGAAAAACGGTGTTCATTGGCGTGTCTCCAATAAGAAAAATGCCCGTGGACTGGGGAATCCACGAGCATTGCACAGGGGCGTTACAAGTCAGAGTCTCTGGGCATCTCTACGCAAACACGCCGGCCGTGTCCTGCATGCGGGCCGACACTTCGCCCAGGTGGTGCAGCGTGTCGCCAAAGGCCGTCTCCAGCTGCGTAAGCTTCTTGAAATAGTGGCTGCCGATGTATTCGTCGGTCACGCCGATGCCGCCGTGCAGTTGGACCGACTGCTGGCCCACAAACCGCATCGATTGGCCCAGCTGCACCTTGGCGCGCGCCATGGCGGCGCGCCGTTCGGCGGCCGGAGCGCCCAGCTTCAGGCTGGCGTAGTAGCTCATCGAGCGGGCCAGCTCCAGCTGCATCTTCATATCGGCCACGCGGTGGCGCAGCGCCTGGAAGCTGGCGATGAACACGCCGAACTGCTTGCGCTGGTTCATGTATTCGACGGTGAGCGCCACAGTCTTGTCCATCACGCCCACGGCCTCGGCGCAGGTGGCGGCGATGCCGGTGTCCACCGCCAGTTCCAGCGCGGCCAGGCCGTCGGTGGTGATGAGCGTGGCGGGGGCGTTGGCCAGCTGCACTTCCGCCGCGCGGCTGCCGTCCTGGGTGACGTAGCCCCGCGTGGTGACGCCAGCGGCCGAGCGCTCGACCAGGAAGAGGGCGATCTTGCCGTCGAGCTGCGCCGGCACGATGAACGCGTCAGCCTGGTCACCGGCGGCTACTATGCTTTTTGTAGCGGTTACCGCATGACCAGCTTGCGCTGGGGCCGCTTTTGCCTCGCAAACGTCCAGGCGGTAGCGTGCCTTGCGCTCCTGGCAGGCCAGCACGACCAGCGCTTCGCCGCTGGCCACGCGGGGCAGCCAGGCGGCTTGCACGTCGGCAGCGCCGTACTGCGACAGAACGCTGCTGGCGATGAAGGCCTGGGCGATCGGCTCCAGCACCATGCCGCGGCCCAGTTCCTCGGCCACCACCATCGCGTCGATGGCGCCCTGGCCCATGCCGTCGTGCGCCTCGGGCACGGTCAGCGCAGTCAGGCCCAGCTCGGCCAGCTCGCCCCAGGCGGCGCGGTCAAAGCCGCCGGCAGCCACGGCAGCGCGGCGGCGCTCAAACGTGTAGCCCTTGTCCACCCACTTGCGCACGGCGTCGCGCAGTTGTTCCTGGTCGTCAGAAAAATCGAAATCCATGTGTCTCTCCTTGTGCCGGTTGTGGCGCCGTGGCGCCTTCTACAACCAGCGAAGCTCTAGCTGGAACCCCCTCCTGGAGGGGGCACGGGGGAGCAGTCCTGTCGTGCAAAGCGCGGACTGTTGTCGGCGTCAGCCGAGAACAGTCTGAGCCACGATGTTGCGTTGAACCTCGTTCGAACCACCGTAGATCGTGGTCTTGCGCAGGTTGAAGTAAGTCGACGCCAGTGGCGCGTTGGCGGTGACACCGCCAGGGAAACCGCCCAGCGCCCCTGCGGTTGCGTCGCCCTGCCAACCGGCCTCCATAGCCTCTTCGATGAAAGGCATGGCAAACGGCCCGGCGGCCAGCATCATCAGCTCGGCATAACGCTGCTGAATCTCGCTGCCCTTGATCTTGAGCAGGCCCGCGATGTCCAGGGAGTTCTTGCCCGACTTCTCGGCCGACAGCACGCGCAGCACCAGCATTTCGAGCGCGACGACATCCACTTCGAGCAGCGCGATCTGGTCCCGAAAGCGCGCGTCATCCCATACGCCTTCGGTCTTGGCAATGCGCTTCAGACGCTCCAGCTCGCGCTTGCTGCGGTTCACATCGGCGATGTTGGTGCGCTCGTGGCTGAGCAGGTGCTTGGCGTAGGTCCAGCCCTTGTTCTCTTCACCGATCAGGTTCTCGGCAGGCACTTCCACGTTGTCGAAGAACACTTCGTTGACTTCGCACTCGCCATCGAGCAGCTTGATGGGGCGCACGGTCACGCCCTTGGACTTCATGTCCAGCAGCAGGAAGGAGATGCCGGTCTGCGGCTTGCCCTCGGTGCTGGTGCGCACTAGGTTGAACATCCAGTCGCCGTATTGGCCGAGGGTGGTCCAGGTCTTCTGGCCGTTGACGATGTACTTGTCGCCCACGCGCTCGGCGCGGGTCTTGACGGATGCCAGGTCAGAGCCTGAGCCTGGTTCGCTGTAGCCCTGGCTCCACCAGACTTCGCCGCTAGCGATTCCGGGCAGAAAGCGTTTTTGCTGCTCGGCATTGCCGAACGCCATGATCACCGGGGCCACCATCACCGGGCCGAAAGGGACGATGCGCGGTGCGCCGGCTAGCGCGCATTCCTCTTCGAACAGGTGCTTTTGCACGGCGTTCCAGCCGGGGCCGCCGAATTCCTTGGACCAGCCGAAGCCCAGCCAGCCCTTCTTGCCCAGGATCTTGGCCCAGCCCTGCAGATCGTCGCGGGTCAGGCGCAGGGCGTTGTGCACCTTGTGCGAAATTTCTTTGGGCAGATTGGCGTGAACCCAGGCGCGAATTTCTTCGCGGAAGGCCTGCTCTTCAGGGGTGAATGCGAGATCCATGCGGTTTGTCTCCAAGTGATTCCGCATTTGTAGCACGGTCGTTCGTTTTAGTCCTGTCCGGGTGGTGACATTTCGCCGGTGATTCCCAGTTCGGCGCACAGCCGCTGCACGGTGGCCTGCAGGGCGGTGACTTGGCCTTCGAGCGCATCCACGCGGGCTTGCAGGGCGGCGGTTGCGCTGCCCCCACTCCCGCCACTGC
>SDXZ01000163.1 GCA_004210805.1 Acidovorax sp. | reverse complement strand
CCAGTGACTGAACGGAATCGGGTGTTCGAACGCTTCTACCGCGGCCTGGGCCACGCGGCCAACGGGTCGGGCCTGGGCCTGGCCATCGTGCGGCAGGCCGTGCTGCGCATGGGCGGGCAAGTGCACGTGGGCGATGGACTGAACGGTGCGGGCGTGGGGTTCTTCGTTAGCATTCCCCTCCCGCACGCTGGCTGACGAGCCCCTTCAACGCCCACTCGCGCAGCCGCATCCCCTGAACAACCGATACCTACCGGCCTGCTTGCACCCATGTCCGACGCTACCCACCCCTGCCTGACTTGCGGCGCCTGCTGCGCCAGCTTTCGCGTCGACTCTGCGGTGGAAGAAATGCAGGAGCTGGGCGGCACGGTGCCGGGCGGGCTGGCGGTGGAGGTGACCAGCAGCACTTGCCGCATGCGCGGCACCGACCACGTGCCCGCGCGCTGCGCAGCGCTCACCGGCACGGTGGGCGTGAAGGCGGCCTGCGGCATCTACGAATGGCGCCCTTCGCCCTGCCGCGAATTCGAAGCCGGCGACCACGCCTGCCACCGCGCGCGCATGCGGCATGGGCTGCCGGCGCTGCCAGAAGGCCTGATCTTCTGAACGCGCAGGGCAAATCGGTGGCCCACATCGCGGCAAAAAGACTGATCGTTTAGGCCTCAACAAAATGCATCAGGTGTTGGAAATAACCGACACCACGGGTTTTGAGGGACATGCAAACTTTGTCCCATGCCAACCAGCCCTTCTTCTTCCACCACCCGCCGGCTCTGGGACATTTCGCCGCCCGTGCATGCGGGCAGCCCCGTGTTTCCGGGCGACACGGCCTACAGCCAGCAGTGGTGCGCCACCATCGGGCCCGGCTGCCCAGTCAACGTCAGCGCCATCACGCTGTCGCCCCACGTGGGCGCGCATGCCGATGCGCCGCTGCACTACGACGAGCACGGCGCCAGCATCGGTGACGTGTCGCTCGACGCCTTTCTGGGCCCCTGCCGCGTGATCCACGCCATCGCGCGCGGCCCGCTCATCACCTGGGACCACATCGCCCACGCGGTGGACGCCACCCTGCCGCAGCGCGTGCTGGTGCGCACCTACGAGTGCATGCCGGTGGCCCGCTGGGATGGCGCCCTGGCGGCCTACGGCCCCGACACGATCGAGCGCCTGGCGGACCGGGGCGTGCTGCTGGTGGGCATCGACACCGCCAGCATTGACCCGGCCGACAGCAAGACGCTCGACAGCCACCAGGTCATCCGCCGCCGCGGCTTGCGGGTGCTCGAAAACCTGGTGCTCGACGATGTGCCCGAGGGCGACTACGAGCTGATTGCCCTGCCGCTCAAGCTGGCCACCGCGGATGCGTCGCCCGTGCGTGCCGTCCTGCGGGCGCTGTAATTCACCGATTTCAAGCCTTTTTGGCCTCTAGCGCTTGTTCCATAAGCGCTAGCAGCTATCAAAACAGAAGCAAACCATTTTGCCAGCCATGACCACCACCCTTCAAGACTGCTGCGCGCTCGACGCGCAAGACCCCATCGCCCCGCTGCGTGACCACTTCGCGCTGCCTGCGAGCGTGATCTATCTCGACGGCAACTCGCTGGGCGTGCTGCCCAAAGCCGCAGCCGCCCGCGTGGCCGATGTGGTCACCCGCGAATGGGGCACCGACCTCATCCAATCCTGGAACACCGCGAGCTGGTTCGACCTGCCCCAACGCCTGGGCAACCAGCTGGCCCCGCTGATCGGCGCGGGCCAGGACGAGGTGGTCTGCACCGACAGTACGTCTATCAACCTCTACAAGGTGCTGAGCGCGGCGCTCAACATCGCCCGCGAAGACAACCCCGCCCGCAAGCGCATCGTGAGCGAGCGCAGCAACTTCCCCACCGACCTGTACATCGCCGAAGGCCTGTGCAAGGAGCGTGGGCTCGAGCTGGTGCTGGTGGAGCCCGAAGAGATCGCGGCCGCACTGACGAGCGACGTCGCCGTGCTGATGCTCACCCACGTGAACTACCGCACCGGTGCCATGCATGACATGGCCGCCCTCACGGCCGCCGCGCATGCCCAGGGCATCCTGTGCGTGTGGGACCTGGCGCACAGCGCGGGCGCGGTGCCCGTCGATCTGAATGGCACGGGCGCCGACTTCTCCATCGGCTGCGGCTACAAATACCTGAACGGCGGGCCGGGCGCTCCGGCGTTTGTGTGGGTGCACCCGCGCCACGCCGACCGTTTCTGGCAGCCCCTGTCGGGCTGGTGGGGCCATGCGGCGCCATTTGCCTTCACCCCCGACTACAAACCCGCACCGGGCATCACGCGCTACCTGTGCGGCACCCAGCCCATCATCAGTTTGTCGGCCCTGCAGTGCGGGCTGGATGTGTTCACCGCCGCCGAAGCCCTGGGCGGCATGGCCGCACTGCGCACCAAGTCGCTCGCACTCACCGACCTGTTCATCCGCCTGGTGGAGGAGCGCTGTGCAGGCCATGGCCTGGGCCTGGCCACACCGCGTGACCATGCCCAGCGCGGCTCGCAGGTGTGCCTGACGCGGGATGAAGGCGCGGGCGTCAACGGCCAGGGCAGCGGTGCCTACGCCATCGTGCAGGCACTGATTGCACGCGGTGTGATTGGTGACTTCCGCAAGGGTGATGGCGGCAAGGGTCTGCACAAGGACATCCTGCGTTTTGGCTTCACGCCGCTGTACCTGGGGTTTGAAGACGTGTGGAACGCTGTGGAGCACCTGCGCCAAGTGCTGGAGAGTGGCGACTGGCAAACGCCGGAGTTCAACCAAACGCACGCGGTGACCTGAGGCCTGTCGGTAGCCAAAAAACACCTCAACCCGTTCACACTGAGCTTGTCGAAGTGCCGCGCAAGGCTTTGACAGGCTTAGCCCGAACGGCTCTGATTGATCGAGCGCTCCGTGTGACACGGCGCGAACGCAGGAGACCACCATGTGCCCCTTTTCCCAAACCACCGTTCCCGCCAGCGACACGCCGGCCGCCGCCCTGCCCGAATCCATCGTGCAAGAGGAGCGCGCCCAGCTCGACTTCAGCCAAAGCATGAGCTACGGCGACTACCTGCAGCTCGACGCCATCCTCACCGCGCAAAAGCCGCTGTCGCCCGCGCACGACGAGATGCTGTTCATCGTGCAACACCAGACCAGCGAGCTGTGGATGAAGCTCATGCTGCACGAGCTGCGCGCGGCCATTGCGCACATCGCCAACGATGAGTTGCAGATGGCTTTCAAGATGCTGGCGCGCGTCTCCAAGATCATGGAGCAGCTGGTGCACGCCTGGGACGTGCTGGCCACCATGACGCCGCCCGAGTACACCGCCATGCGCCCCTACCTGGGCCAGTCCAGCGGTTTTCAGAGCTACCAGTACCGCAGCATCGAGTTCGCCCTGGGCAACAAGAACCGCGCCATGCTCAAGCCCCACGAACACCGCGCCGACCTGCTGGCCCAGGTGCAGGCCGCGTATGAAGCGCCGTCGCTGTACGACGAAGCCCTGCGCCTGCTGGCGCGCCGCGGCATTCCCGTGCCGGCCAGCCACACCGAGCGCGACTGGACGCAGCCCTATGCAGAAAGCGACGGCGTGGAGCAGGCCTGGCTGGTGGTGTACCGCAACCCCAAGGAGCACTGGGACCTGTACCAGCTGGGCGAGGAACTCACCGACCTGGAAGACGCGTTCCGCCTGTGGCGCTTTCGGCACGTGACCACCGTGGAGCGCGTGATCGGCTTCAAGCGCGGCACGGGCGGAACCGGCGGCGTGAGCTACCTGCGCAAGATGCTGGACGTGGTGCTGTTCCCCGAGATCTGGAAGCTGCGCACGGACCTGTGAGCGGCTGCGCAACAAGCCTGCGCAGCGCCAAGAAAAAAGGCTTGCCCGCCAGACGGCGAACAAGCCAAAAACTGCCACCAGAGCTTTCTGCATAAGCGCTGTCAGCTATTGTTTTTATAGTTTTCTCCCCTTCTCGCAGAAACCGCGGCCGCCCCTCACCAACAGCCGCTGCGCTGTGCCTTGCGCCCCTTTAGTCGCCAGCCTTGGCAAACACCTCCCCGCCCGACAGCTGGTAAGCCACGTTATCCACCTGCAGACTGCGTTCGCTGGTGATGTCAAAGCGGTTCCGAAGCGCGGACGTGTCGCCAATGAAGACGGGCGTGGAGACGGCCATGGACCGCAGTGCCAACGTGCCGGCGTTCGTGTTCACCTCCAGTCGTGCACTGCCCTGGTAACCCAGGATGGGAGGCGGCGTGCCAATCATCACTGGTCCCGTATAGACCCGGGCGGGGAACGCTAGGCGCACCCGTCCATCCAGTGCCTGCACGTTGAGCACCGGCCGCGTGCCGTCGAGCGTGGTGATGCTCCCGCGGTCGCCCAGCTTCTGGGCGGCAAGCCGCTTGCCCTGGGCAGCGTTTTTCAAATCAAACAACGCCAACTGAATGCCGTCGGACGCGCCACCCAGCGCACTGTCCTTGCCCACGCCCAACAACAGCCCGTTGGGCAGGGGGTAAAGGTGGTCTGAATAGCCACCGGCCGCCAGTTCACCCGCCACCGCGGGGTGTGTAACTTGGGCCAGGTCCAGCACCCACACGGGCTCGGCCGCCGCAAACGTGGTGGCGTAAGCGCGCGGACCGGCGAAGTGCACGGTGTCTACCTGCTGATCGCCGCGCGCGGTGCGCGGCTTCAGCGGCACTTGGCCCTGCACGCCCAGCAGACTGTTGCTGCCGCTGTCGCGAAGCACGCTCAGCAGCGCGGGCGATGGCTGCTGCGCCTGGATGGTCGCAGGCGGCATGCCGTTCTGGCCCACAGTGCCGGTGAAAGTCAGAACGCGCAGGTCATTCTGGTACTCGTTCAGGCGCGACGGCATGCGGCGCAGGTCCCAGCCCAAGTGACCGTCCACACTGCCCGAAGCGTCGTAGTCCACCTGCGCGCCCCGAAAGCTGAACTTGTGGATGTCTGTGCGGCTGCCCGCTGGGAACGCGGCGTTGGCCACATCGCCGCCAATTCGGTACTGGCGCGAACTGGCCACATACACGCTGCGCGCGCCGATATGCGCAGCCTCGCTGCCGCCTGCAAAACAGCGGCTCGTGCGCGCCAGGCCGGACGATGTGAGGTCGATCGCTGTGATGGAGGTGAGCTGCAGCGCGAGCGAGGCATTGCCGGTCTGCATCAGGCAGTCGGCCTCGTTCACCAGCGGTTGCGGTTGGCCGCCATCCACGCGCAGCGTGGGAATCAACGCAGCGTTGTTCAGGTCTTTCAGGGCCGCCTCCACCGCGGTGGCCGACGCGCCCGCCGGCACTGAGAAGCGCGTGAGGTCGGGCGACCAGGTCGTGACCAGGTACAGCGTGGTGCCGATCAGGCGGCTACCTACCAGCAGCCCGTCGATTCGCATCTGCTTGAGCTGCAGGGGGGCCGCGTTGGCACTGATCGAGAAAAGGTCCAGCGACAGCGTGCGGCTGTACTCGGGCAGCACGGTGATGCCAGCGTCTGCTGCGGCCACGATGGGTTGCCGGTCGGCATAAGGGTCTTGCTGGGAGAGCACGACCGCGCGCGTGCCACCGCCCGCAACGTAAAGGCCATGGGGGATGAACTTCCCATCTAGCGTCGCGCGGCCCACGCTGGTCAGGCCCCCGTCGGCCGCGCGGGCATGGGTCGACAGGCGCGGAGGCTCTCGGACCGTGTCGGTGGCGTAGGCCCGATGCAGGCCAAAGAGCATGTTGCCCTCGGCCTTGATGAGGCCGTCTTCCTCCACCGCCGGCCCTACCAGCGACGCGCCGGTGTTCGTGACCACGCTGCCCGCAGAGGTCAGTCCGCCCACCGTGGGCACCGTAATGGCCGTGCCGCTGTAGCCCATCGCTACCCGCTGCGCGATCTTGGCCTTGAAGTACGCCACCAGATCGCCGGACCGCGTGGTCTGCAGACGTGCCTCGTTGGGCGTGAGCGGCCCCCCACCCTCCCCGCTGCCACCGCCGCAGCCCGACACCAACGCCACAGTCGCCACGGCCAGCCAGGAAGGCGACGTGCCTGCAGCCCTGTTCATCAACCCTAGAAATGTCATTTGTTTTATCTCCCTGTGAAACCCGGCGCCCGGGCAACTTCGCAAGTCGCCTCCACTCCAGATAAGTGGGATAATATCCCACATAGTTCAAAGCAGTCAACCGTATGACAATGGCCGTCCAACACTGGCCCTCGTCGTTTTCGACCCACCTGCATGCCCTCCCGCTCTGCCATCGTCCTGGATTCCGCCTTGCATGTGCTGCGTCCACTCGCGCGCCTGCTGCTGCGCAATGGCGTGGCCTATCCAGCCTTTGCTGCGGCGCTGAAGAAGGTGTTTTTGGATGCGGCGCACGACGAGTTGCAGGCCAGCGGCAAGAAGACCACCGACAGCGCCGTGAGCCTGATGTCTGGCGTGCACCGCCGCGATGTGCGTAACCTGGGACGCCTGGCGGAGCCCGTCATCGAGGACGATCCCGCAGAAACCCCTCTCAGCATGGCCAGCCAGGTCGCTGCACGCTGGTTGAGCCAGACCGATTGCCTGGACGACGAGGGCCAGCCCCGCGCGCTGCCCCGCAGTGGCGGCAGTGACGCAGGGCCCAGCTTCGACGCGCTGGTGGCCGGCATCAGCAGCGACGTGCGGCCCCGCGCTGTGCTCGATGAGCTGGTGCGCCTGGGCATGGCCGACGATGGCGAGGATGGGCAGATCCGGCTGTTGGCCGCGGGCTTCGTGCCGCGTCAGGGTTTTTCCGAAATGGCGCAGTTGATGCAGTACAACCTGCACGACCATGTGGCTGCGGCCAGCCTCAACCTGCAAGGCGACCACAACTACCTCGAGCAGGCTGTCTTTGTGGATCAGCTGAGCGAAGAGTCGGCCCGGCGCCTGCACACAGTTGCTGCCAAGGCCTGGCGTCAGGCGTTCAAAACGGTGATGACTGAGGCGCAGGCGCGCTACGAGCACGACCAGCAAAACACCCCGCCCGGCGAGCGCAATCGGCGCGCCCGCTTCGGCAGCTACTTTTATGCCGCAGACAAAGATGAACGCCCTTCTTAAACTCCTGGCACCCGCAACCCGCCGGGCCAAACTGCTCGTTCTGCCGCTCTTGCTCGCCCTGGCCGCCTGCGGCCCTGGCACGGGCGGCACAGGCACCGGACCTGTCAACGGCGCACTCAACTTCGCGGGCTCGGGCTTTTCCACCGGCGTGCCCTGCGCCGACTGCGGCCAGACCCATCTGCGATTGGAGAACGAACTGGTGGAGCTGACCCTCACCTGCAGACGCTTTGTGCACACGGGCCCATGGGAGATCGATGCGCAGGGCCTGGCCGTGGTGGAGGGCACATTCGAAGCCACAGGCTTTGCCAACGGCGTGGCACAGGCCAGCACGGTGCCCGCCATCATGCGCCTGCAGTTCAGTGACGCGCTGGCCAACAGCCGCGAGGTGGCGGTCACCGTACGCGACGCCAACGGCAACAACCTGATCGCACCACAGACGTTGGAGCAGCGACCCGCCGCGGCCTCTCCCACAGCCTGCGCGGCCGGGGCCTAGCGCCGGGTTGCGACGAGCGGGACGGTGTAGCGCGGGATCAGCCGCCGGCCGCGTGTAAATCGGCCACTGGGTTCTGGAGGCGGTGAGGAAAGGTGAGAGAGCCCGCACTCAACAGAGTCCGGGCTGAATGGGGTGCCACCGATCGATGGGGATTGCCCCACGTGTCCGTGGCACGATGCTGGCGTTCACTGCACCGCATGCAGGCCACGGGCTTACGCCGACAAGGCCCCGCCGCCATGGCCGAGGTGCGAGCGGCCACCCTTTATCCCACTAGCAAACGACGGATCAGCGCACGGGTGGTCTGGAACGGTCGAACCTGCCAGCCGAAGACTGTTGCCGGCTGGCGATGAAGGAAAGAAAAGTGGTGGGAAAGAGCGACTACCGAGCGCCGCCCGCCACCATCATGGGGCGGTTGCTGCGGCACCAGATCGGTGCCAGGTGCCCGATCTGGATCGTCAGTTCGTTGCCTTTGCCCAGCACGGTCGTCGGGCCGTTGCTGTAGGCATAACCGGTCTCGGCGGCTTGCTTGGGCAGGTCTACCGTCCAGCCGCTGCGCAGCAGGACGCCCATGCCTTGGTCGGGGAAGAACTGCATCTCCACCTTTTCGCCGTTGCCGCACGCAAACTGCATGCTGCTGCGGTCTGTGGGCTCACTGAAAGCCTGCAGCGCAGGCGGCTGGCTTGCGCAGCCCGTCAACATCAACGTGGCCAGCGCACCCGAACTCAGCAAAACCATCTTCTTCATCAGTCACTCCTGACATCGCGGTGCACCCTGCGGCACACCCGACAACTTTCAACGGCTGGGCCCCTGCATACAACGGCCCTGAGGCCACATAAGCACGAACCCTGCCACTGCCAAAAACACCTGCACCACCTGCTGGCGAGAGACCGAAACCAGCGACTCCAGAACCATGTACATCACCCGGTGCAGGGCACGTTTGCTAGATTGCCCCAGTGCCCGGGGCCCGTCATTGGGGTGATCCCCACGTTGAGAGCCCCCTCTAAAGTCTGCCGCCGGGCTGTGGCGCGCCCGTGACGGTGCTGGGGGACCCCAACCCGCCCGTATTGGGTGCATGCGCCAGCACAATGGTTCGCCCAGCTGCTGCATTGCGAGCAGTTGTTGAAAAGAAAGCAGGGTTTGGCAGGCGCCGCGCACGGGCCGTCGGCAGATCAGGACATACCCTAGGAGCCCGCGCGGCAGAAGGAGCATCGGCTGCAACGCGCGACAAACCGGTCTCGTGCAGTACTACCCCCTGCGTCCAGGGGCCCACCCTGGGCTTGTCGGTAGCACCGCACGATCCTCGGTTTTCGCGCGTTTCGCTTCGATGCCTTCTGCCGCACAGGCTCCTAGGGAGTCTCTGTGCGGATCGTCTAGAGGGGCAACTCAGGCCCGAAACGGCGTGTGATCCAAGTCAACCCGTCCACTGGCTGCGGGCATTGCTGCCCCATTCGCCTGGCAATCCACCCGCAGCGACAGCCCCCTCCGCATCTGCAGGTACCCTCGACAGATAGACAGACCGACCGCGGCCATCGCCCCAGCGCCGTGTTGTGTGGAGACCCAGTACCTTGCAGGCGCCCTCTTCTTCCCCGACCTCCCCGGCCTCCTCGACCTCCTCGATGCCCCAACCGCCTTCCCCGCCATTGCAGCCCTCCGCCGCGTGGGCCATGCTGCTTGCGCTGGTCTCCGGCTTTGCGCTGAGCCAGGCTTTCCGCACCATCACGGCGATCATGGCCACCGGGCTCCGGGCGGAGTTCGGCCTGTCGGCCCAGGCGCTGGGCGTGTTTGCGGGCGCCTTTGCATTTGCATTCGGCGCCATGCAGCTTTTCATGGGCGTGGGGATCGATCTGTACGGCGTGCGGCGCACGCTGCTGGTGGCGTTTCCGCTCACCATTGCAGGCTCGCTGCTGTCGGCGCTGGCGCCCGGCTATGGCGGCGTGCTGCTGGGGCAGGTGTTGATTGGCGTGGGCTGCGCGCCGGCGTTTCTGGTGTGCACGGTGTTCATTGCGCGCTACTTTCCGGCCAGCCGGTTTGCGATGGTGTCGGGCGTGGCGATGGG
>SDXZ01000162.1 GCA_004210805.1 Acidovorax sp. | reverse complement strand
GAGTGGGTCTTTTTGTCGTGTGCACGACAGACGCTGGCGTGGCCGCGGAGCGAGTATGGATGCTGCTCAAAAGAACACCCGGAGACACCCATGAAAACCCTGATCGACCACCTCTCCCAGTACGCCGATTACCACCGCGACCCGCGCAACATCCACACCCATTTTGTGGGCGTACCAATGATCATGTTCGCCGTGGTCGTGCTGCTCTCGCGCCCCGCGTGGATGGTGGGCGATCTGCCGGTCACGCCGGCATTGTTCTGCGCACTGGCCAGCAGCATCTTTTACTTTCGGCTCGATGCCCGCTTCGGCCTGACCATGGCCGCGCTTTTGGCAGCCATGCTGGCAGTGGCGCAATGGCTGGCCGTGCAGAGCATGGCCGTATGGCTGGCCTCGGGCATCGGCCTGTTTGCGGTGGGCTGGGTGATCCAGTTTGTGGGCCACTACTACGAAGGCCGCAAGCCCGCCTTTGTGGACGATCTTGTGGGCCTGCTGGTCGGGCCTCTGTTTGTGGTGGCCGAGTGGGCGTTTGCCCTCGGCCTGCGCAAGGAAGTGCAGGCTGCCATCGAAGCCCGCAGCGGCCCGGTGCGCTTGCGCACGGGACAGGCGGCTGCGTAAGCACGCATCGCTTACCGCCCCCCTTTTTTCCTGTTCTTCTTGTTGTTGTCCGGGTCGCGGCATCAGGCCCACGGCACCCCTTGGGTGTGCCGTGGGCCGTGCTGTTTGCGCTCGCTTTGAATGGAGCGCGGCCGTTTGCGGCCGCGTGCGCACATGAGTTTTGTGTCCGTGCTTCCCACCTTGTTGTTCATCGCCCTCGGGCTCGTGATGTTTGGCCTCGGGCTGTCGCTCACGGTGGGGGATTTCAAGCGCCTCATGCACCATCCGCGCGCGGTGGTGCTGGCCCTGGCGCTGCAGGTCTTGGTGTTGCCCGCAGCGTGTTATGCGCTCATCGTGCTGCTGGGCGTGGCGCCCATCTATGCGGTGGGGCTGATGCTGCTGGCAGCGTCGCCCGGCGGTGTGTCCGCCAACCTGTTCAGCCATCTGTTTGGCGGCAATGTGGCGATGAACATCTCGCTCACGGCCATCAACACGGTGCTGTCCATCGCGAGCCTGCCGCTCATCACCAACTGGGCCATCAACACCTTTGCGCGCACGGGGCAGGTGGTGCCGCTGCAGTTCGGCAAGGTGGTCGAGGTGATCGTCATCGTGCTGGTGCCCGTGGTGCTGGGCATGGCGGTGCACCGGCGCGCCCCGGCCTTCAGCGCGCGCATGGAAAAGCCCATGAAGATCTTCAGCGCCGTGGTGCTGGCCGCATTTGCCCTGATTGCCATCGCAAAGGAATGGACAGCGCTGGTCGAATCCTTCGCGGGCATCGGCCCGGCCGTGTTGTTGTTCAACGCAATCAGCCTCGCGTCGGGCTACTACCTTTCGCGCGCGGCGGGGCTGGATAAATCGATGGCCACGGCCATAAGCTTTGAGATCGGCATCCACAACTCCACGCTGGCGATTTTTATTGCGTTGTCGGTACTGGGCAATTTTCAGCTGGCACTGCCTGCGGCCATTTACTCGGTCAGCATGTACGTCCTGGCCACGCTGTTTGGCACGCTGGTGCTGCGGCGGCAAGCCCAGGCCGCTGTGAAGGCGGTGCCCTAGTGGGGACCGTGACGGTGTTCAAGAGGGCACTGCTGGCGGTGCTGGCCCTGGTGCTGCTGGCGCTGGCTGCGCTCTGGTGGGCGCTGCAGCAGCATCCATCGCTCGCCCCGTACGCGGACCTGCATTGGAAGGCGCCCGTTGGCAGCGGGCCGCCGGCGCCGCTCAAAGTGACTTTCCTCGGGGTCTCCACCGTGCTGCTGGACGATGGTGAAACGGCCTTGCTCACCGACGGCTTTTTCTCGCGCCCCGGCAAGCTGCAGACCTTCCTTGGCAAGGTGGAGCCCGACCTGCAGGCCATCGCCCAGGGCCTGGAGCGTGCCGGGCTGACCGGCAAGACCGGCACGCTCGCAGCGGTGATCCCCGTGCATTCGCACTATGACCATGCCATGGACGCCCCAGAGGTCGCCCGGCGCACGGGTGCGCTGCTGCTGGGCTCTCCGTCCACGGCCAACGTGGGCCGGGGCGTAGGCTTGCCCGAGGCGCAGATCCGTATTGCCAAGCTGGGGGAATCGATGCGTTTTGGGCGTTTTACGGCCACGCTGTACCCCAGCCGGCATGCGCCCACCGGCTTCACGGGCGGCGAGATCACGGAGCCCTTGCACCCGCCCGTGCGTGCCAGCGACTACAAGGAAGGCCAGAGCTATGCGCTGCACATCGAGCATGGCGGCAAGACCTTGCTCATCGTGGGCAGCGCAGGCTTTGAGCCCGGGGCCCTGCGGGGCGTGCACGCCGACGTGGTGATGCAGGGCATTGGCGCCCTGGGCCCGCGGCCCGAGAGCTACCGCGACGCGCTGTGGACCGAAGTGATCGCTGCAGTGGGCGCGCGGCGCGTCATCCCCATCCACTGGGACGACTTCTGGCAGCCGCCCGGCCAACCCATGCAGCCGATGCCGCCGCCGCTCGACGACTTCGATGCATCCATGGCCTACCTGCGTGCCCGGGGGAGCCGCGAGGGGGTGGACGTGCGGCTGCCGCTGGAATGGCTGCCGATGGATGTGTGGGCCGGGTTGCCTCAGGGCCGTTGAAGTAATCCCTGCGGGTGTCAGCGGCGGCTCAGCGCGCGCCGACGGGCACGTACGCCTGGCTGTGCTCGGCCAGCCAGCGCTGCGAGAGGTCGGTGCCGTGCTGGCTGGGATGAAAGTCGCGCCGCAGGTACTCGCGCCAGGGGCGCCATGTCTCGCGCACCAGGCCGCCTTTGCCAAACAGCGTGCGTGCGGCACTGGACCAGGTGCGCCACTGCCACAGCGTGCCATCGCGGCGCAGGTTGCCCACCGTCTGGCGCAGCACATCGCCGAGAAAGACGATGGTGATGCGGCGAAACCAGGTGATGCGCCACTCGTGGTTGCCGCCCAGGGCCTGGTAAATGTCGAAGGCGGTGTTCTTGTGCTCGGACTCTTCGGCGCAATGCCATTGCCACATGGTGGCCAGGCGCGGTTCCGCCCCCTGCAAGGTCTCGGGGTGGGCCAGCAGCCATTCGGCCAGCAGGGCGGTGAAGTGCTCGTTGGCCGCAGTCACGGCCAGCGGGTGGCGCGGGTCGGCGCCGTCGAAGAGCTTCATGCGTTCCTGCGCACGTGCGGCCCATTCGTTGACCAGGCCTTGTTTTTCAAGGTGGCCATTGAACAGGGCGTGGATGCGGCGGTGCGTGGCCTCCTGCCCGATGAAGCCGCGCACTTCGTCCGCAAAGTGCGCGTGTTGCTCGGGCGCCATGGCTTTGTGGCCGCCCTTCACCGCGTCGATGAAGAACTGCTCGCCCACCGGGAAACTCATCGACAGCGCGTTGAAGAACGCCGTGCGAAACGCATCGCCGCCGCACCAGTGGCGGTCAAACGGAGTCTCCAGATCGATGAGCAGGCGGCGCACGACGAGTTCGGTCATGAAAGAATCTCCTGCAGCGCTTTGGCGCTGGTCAAAAAGGGCGTCTAGACGGCATTGGTACTTAGCGGTACCAGCGTGCCGCATCATGGATGGCGGGTGTGGTACTGTCAAGTACCTTTTGGTGAGAAGGGATCTGCGCGCTATGACTGCTGTTGAGGAAACCACCCCCGTTGGCACCCCGCCGCTGGTTGCGGAACACCGCGCCCGCCTGCTCGAGGGCATGGCCCGCGCTGTGGCCGCCAAGGGCTATGCCGACACCACCATTGCCGACATCGTGCGCGAGGCCAGCGTGTCGCGCCGTACGTTCTACGAACACTTTGCCGACAAGGCCGAATGCCTGACGGCGCTGTACGAATCGGCCAGCCGCAACGCGCTGGCGGTGCTGCGCGGCGCCATCGACCCGCAAAGCGACTGGCAGGCGCAGCTCGAGCAGGCGCTGGCGGCGTATTTCGGCGCGTTGGCCTGCAATCCGGTCTTGCTGCGCACGCTCTTCATCGAGATTCTGGGCCTGGGCATGCCGGGCCTTGCCGCACGGCGGCGGGCCAACCAGCAACTAGTGGACCTGATGCTGGAAGTGATCAACCGGCGCGCCGACAAGGACCACGGCGCGCCGTTGCACCCGGCCATGGCGATCGCGGTGGTGGGGGGCATTAATGAGATGGTGCTGCAGTCCATTGAACTAGGCCGGGCGGGGGAGTTGGGGGAGCTGGTGGCGCCCTCGGCGGCCTTGCTGCGGGCGGCGGTGGCGGCGCAGGTGTGAAGGGCGCGCGCTGCGTGCCGGCGCGGGTCTGGTCAGCCGCTGACCTTATGCCGTGAAGGCGGTGCGAAAAGCGCAGGTGGAAGGGCCGAGGCGCAAGGCGCGCTGAAGCCAGAACACGCGCCCAAGGGTCGCCTAAAACCCGGCGCAAAACCAAAGGCGCTAAGCCTCCCGAAGTGCAGGCGTAAAAAAGCCCGCCGAAGCGGGCTAAGGCCCTGACAAATCCCCTCGATCTCTCGAATGTCGCAAAAGCCTTGGACTGAGCGCATTCAGGGTATCACCCCATCACGGATTTGACTACCTGGGGAACGCTAAGGAACCGCTGCATGAATCGAGCGGCCATCGAGCGGCGCGGATGTGGAGCGATGGGGTGCCCGGTGAACCCTCGGCAATCGCTGCCCCAGCCTTTTCAACGCTGCCGAGCGCGGGGGCTGTGAAGCACGCGGCGCAGCCTGTGAAGCCGGCATTTTTTAGATAAAACAGCCATCCAGCGCTTATTCCATAAGCACAGATAGCTCTACTTTTAATAGCAAACCCTTCACAACCTGCTCTCCACGCTGTTGCGCATGGCCGCCTGCGCCACGGCGTCGAGCGCGCCTTCCACCACGGACTGCTCCGTCAGCACCTGCAGGGCCCCTTGCTGGAAGAGCCGGTCCAGCAGCCGCAGCGTCATCGACTGGGTGCGGCCGGACGCGCTGGTGAAGAGGAAAAGGTTGCCCTGCGAGCCGATCCAGGACAGCTGGGTGCGCTCCCACTGGCCGGCCACGAGCAGGTTCGCCCAGGTGCCGACAGCCAATGGGGGCAGTGCGGTGGGGTCGACGGCCATGGGCTCCGGCGCCACTGCGGCGTTGACGGACTCGGGCGACTCCGAGAGGTCCATGTGGCCCGATTCGCGGGCCTCGGAGGGCGCGACCCACGGGTCGTCGTCGTCCAGCAGGGCGGGCTGGGCCAGGGCCGACGCGTCCGCCACGGCAGCCAGGGGTGGGGCCGCTGCACGGGGTCCATGCTTGAAGGCCTGCTGGTGCAGTTGCATCAACAGCTCGAACACGGCCTCGGTGCGGGCCGCCGGGTAGTCGATGGACGCCAGGCCCTCGCGCAGCTTGGCCAACAGCTTGGGCAGCAGGCGGGCCAGCCGGCCGGTGTGGGCGCGCGTCAGCTCGGGCTGCGCGCTCCAGATCAAAGCGTCCACCAGCTCCTGATAACGGCCCGGGTCGGCGCTGCCGCTGGTGTCGGTCAGGCGCGCCTGGGCCACCACTTGCGCCCACGGGCCGAGCAGGAAGCGGGAGACGGCGTCGGGCACCTCGCCGATCTGGGGCAGCAGCCAGATCTCGCGCGAGATCTGGGCGGCCAACAGGTGGCGCTGCTCGGCGTGCTGCAGTGCCCCAATGGCGCGCTGCCGCTCCTCTTTGCGCGCCTGGTCCTTCTCGGCCCATTTGGCGTGCAGCTGCTCCAGCACGTGCTCAAAATCCTGCGGCCCTTCGATTGTGGCGGTGGCCAGCGGGCCGGCGATGTTCATCAGCGACCGCATGAAGCTCTGAAACCCGGGTGCTTCGGTGCCGTTGAAGGCCAGGCTGCGGTCGGTGATGTCCTGCAGCAGCCGGCGCGCGGCGTGCTCCTTGTGGCTGAAGAAGCGGGGGTCGGCCAGCGCCAGTTGCATCAACGCAGGCTCCAGCGCGCGGACGAATTGCTGCACGGGCCACATCAGCCGGGCGTCGCGCGCGATGTTGTCCACCATCAGCGAGACCACTTCCATGCTCAGCACTTCGCCCAGGCCGCCAGCGTGCCTGCGCGGTGTATGGGCCGCGTGGTCTGCACTGCCATCGCCTGCCTTTGACCGCTGGCTGCCCAGGCGCTCCATCATCCGGTCGACCTGGTTCATCTCCTGCAGCGCCTCGAAAGCGGCGGGCACGGTGGCGGCGAAATCCGAGGCAGGCGGGTCGATGGGGACGTCGATGGGGGGCAGCGGGTCCGGGTGATCGAACTCGCGGGCCAACGGGTTGGCGAGAGGCTCGGCCGGTCCGCGCCCAGGCGCCGCAACGACTGGGGATGAAGGCGGCAGCGCGGCTTGGAACGGCAGCGCCTCCTCCATCAGCGCCGCGGGCTCGCTGAATTCGCCCAGCAGCAGGCGGCGCAGGCGGTCCAGCGTTAAGAGCGGGTCGGCCGAAGCCGCCGCTTCGGGCAGGTCGGTCTCGGACGCAAAACCGGGTGATGCGCCGCCCGCAGCCGGGGCAACGTAGATCACCTGCCCATCGCCCTGGCGCATGGCGTAGCCCACGGGCTGCACACCGCTTTGTTTGAGCCGCTCGATCTGCGCCAGGTACAGCGCGCGCAGCTCGGTGCCCAGCGCGTGGGCCAGCGGGCCCATCCAGTCGTGGCGCACTTGGGCGGTCACCTGCATCTGCGACACCAGGGCCTGCAGCGCCTGCAAAAAGACTTCGGGCCGCAGCGGGTTGTGTTCGGGTTGAACGCGCGGCAGACCGAGCGCTGCGCATACCAGGGCGTCCAGGTCGGCCAGCGGCCCCTCCACGGCCGTGATCAGCACCTGCCGCGCGCGGGCACGCTCCACGCTTTCGTTGATCTGCGCTTCGTCCATCAGCTCCAGGTCGTCGAAGTGGATGCTGAACAGCGAGCGGGTGGGTTTCTCCTCGTGCTGCGCGGATTCTTCTGCCAGGGCCTTGCGCAGTGCGTCGGGATAACGCTCGGCCATCACAAAGGCCAGGCGTGACAGCTGCTCGCGCGCTTCGCGCAGGGCGTGGAGCTCGCCGGGCGTGCGCGCCTGGTCCTGGCGCGACTGCAGGGCCATGCGCGCAGCCTCGGCAATGTGCTCCATCTGGTGCCGGGCATCCGCCAGCACGCTGTGCACGATGCGTTGGTACGCTGCCGAATGGCTGTCAGAGGGGGCAGTGGCCAGCGGTGGGGTGGGTGTCATGGCCGTCGTGGTGGGTAAAGGGGGGCCGATGGCTGCCATCGTACGCGGCAAAAAGGGGGCCGAGGCCCCCTGTTGTCCCTTACTCCTGGCCCGTGCCGGCCGGAGTCAGTGTGCGTTAACCGCCGTGAAACTTGACCACCAGCGGCACGATCAGCAGGGCCACGATGTTGATGATCTTGATCAGCGGGTTGATGGCCGGGCCGGCCGTGTCCTTGTAGGGGTCGCCCACGGTGTCACCGGTCACTGCGGCCTTGTGGGCTTCGCTGCCCTTGCCGCCGTGGTGGCCGTCTTCGATGTACTTCTTGGCGTTGTCCCACGCGCCGCCGCCGGTGCACATGCTGATGGCCACGAAGAGGCCGGTGACGATGGTGCCCATCAGCAGACCGCCCAGCGCCTTGGGCCCCAGGGCCAGGCCCACCACGATGGGCACCACCACAGGCAGCAGGCTGGGGATCACCATCTCCTTGATGGCGGCGGTGGTCAGCATGTCCACGGCCTTGCCGTACTCGGGCTTGGCCGTGCCTTCCATGATGCCGGGGATGTCGCGGAACTGGCGGCGCACCTCCACCACCACGGCGCCGGCGGCGCGGCCCACGGCTTCCATGGCCATCGCGCCGAACAGGTAGGGGATCAGGCCGCCGATGAACAGGCCCACGATGACGAGCGGGTCGGACAGGTCGAACGTGATGGCGCGGCCGTAGCTCTCCAGCTTGTGCGTGTAGTCGGCAAACAGCACCAGCGCGGCCAGGCCGGCCGAGCCGATGGCGTAGCCCTTGGTCACGGCCTTGGTGGTGTTGCCCACGGCGTCCAGCGGGTCGGTGATGTCGCGCACGCTGCTGGGCAGCTCTGCCATTTCGGCAATGCCGCCCGCGTTGTCGGTGATGGGGCCATAGGCATCCAGCGCCACCACGATGCCCGCCATGGACAGCATCGACATGGCCGCCACGGCGATGCCGTACAGCCCCGCGAGCTGGTAGGCCGAGAGGATGGCCAGGCAGACAAAGATCACCGGCCAGGCGGTGGACCGCATCGACACGCCCAGGCCCGCAATGATGTTGGTGCCGTGGCCGGTGGTGGAAGCCTGCGCGATGTGCTGCACGGGCGAATACTGCGTGCCGGTGTAGAACTCGGTAATCCAGACCAGCGCGGCCGTCAGCACCAGTCCCGTGGCGCAGGCGCCGAACAGGCGCATCTGGCTGCCGCTGGCCATGATGGAGTTGTCCGGCATGATCCACACCGTGACGAAGTAGAAGGCGATGAGCGAGAGCACGCCGGCAATCGCCAGGCCCTTGTACAGCGCCGGCATCACGTTCTTCATGCCCGGCGAGGCCTTGACGAAGAAGCAGCCGATGATGGACGCGATGATGGACACAGCCCCCAGCGCCAGTGGGTAGACCACGGCGTTGACCGGTGCGCTCACCACCAGCAGCGCGCCCAGCACCATGGTGGCAATCAGCGTCACCGCATAGGTCTCGAACAGGTCGGCCGCCATGCCGGCGCAGTCACCCACGTTGTCGCCCACGTTGTCAGCGATGACGGCGGGGTTGCGCGGGTCGTCTTCAGGGATGCCGGCCTCCACCTTGCCCACCAGGTCGGCGCCCACGTCGGCCCCCTTGGTGAAGATCCCACCACCGAGCCGCGCAAAGATCGAGATCAGCGACGAGCCGAACGCAAAGCCGATGAGGGGGTTGAGCAGCGTCGCCAGGTTCGTCGTGGGCGTGTAGTTGCCGTTGCCCGCCAGAAACCAATAGAAGCCCGTGACGCCCAGCAGGCCCAGGCCCACCACCAGCATGCCGGTGATGGCCCCGCCGCGAAACGCCACGTCCAGTGCCGGGCCGATGCCTTGCGTGGCGGCCTGCGCCGTGCGCACGTTGGCCTTTACCGAGACATTCATGCCAATGAAACCGCAGGCCCCGGAGAGCACTGCGCCCACCACAAAGCCCACGGCCGTCGTGCCGTCCAGAAAGATGCCGATAAGGATGGCCAGCACCACGCCGACGATGGCGATGGTCTTGTACTGGCGGGCGAGGTAGGCAGCAGCACCGGCCTGGATGGCGGCGGCGATCTCTTGCATGCGGGCGTTGCCGGGGTCCTTGGCGAGGATCCATCCCCGCGCCCAAATCCCGTAGCCCACCGCAATCAATCCGCAAACCAGAGCCAATATCAGGGGGGCAGTCAGCGCTGTAGTTCCAGCCATTCGTCACTCCTTGAAAATTCAGTCGGTGGTGCTTCCGCTGCGTTGCTTCCTCGTGCTCCCGGGCTGCTAACGCGCAAGGAGTCGATTGGCCAACAGGGCCAATTTACAGCCAAACGGTGACATGCAAGCGGGCAGAAAGGGGCATGCACCTAAAATCAGGGTTAATCCCGACAACCGCAGGTTGCTTTGTCCCGTGAACGGACACGGCCGATTACAGCGTGCATCGTGGGTTACGTTCACTAACCACTATTCAAAGACATGTCCCTCAACAACGTCACCCCTGGCAAGAACCTTCCTGAAGCCTTCAACGTGGTCATCGAGATCCCGATGAACGCCGACCCGATTAAGTACGAAGTGGACAAGGAATCCGGCGCGATCTTCGTGGACCGTTTCATGACCACGGCCATGCACTACCCGACCAACTACGGCTACGTGCCGCAGACCCTGTCGGGCGACGGCGACCCGGTCGATGTGCTGGTGATCACGCCTTACCCCCTGCACTCGGGCGTGGTGGTGCCCTGCCGCCCGCTGGGCATCCTGATGATGGAAGACGAGGCCGGTGTGGATGGCAAGGTCATCGCCGTGCCCACGTCCAAGATCCTGCCCATGTACGACCACTGGAAGACCATCGACGACGTGAACGCCATGCGCCGCAACGCCATCGCCCACTTCTTCGAGCACTACAA
>SDXZ01000345.1 GCA_004210805.1 Acidovorax sp. | reverse complement strand
GCCGGGCCATTCGATGGCGTAGCGCACCTCACCTTCGGTCAGCATGCCGATGCAGGTGCGGCAGGTGCCGTTGCGGCAGGAGCTGGGCCAGTCGATGCCGCCTTGCTCCATGGACAACAGCAGCGGCTGCTCGGGCCAGGCGTCGCACTGTTGGCCATCGGGTTCAACCTTGGCGATGAAGAAGGGGGCGGCAGGAGTGGTCATGGGGGGCTCAAGCGGTCGGTCAGTCAATCACCAACTAATTAATCAATCATTCAAAACAACGCTTCACGCGGCTGGGGCGGTGGCGCGTGACCATACCAGCAGGAGGTTGTTGGCGGGCAGGGCGTGGCGCTGCTGCAGTGCCAGTCCCGCCTCGGCTGCGGTGGCTACGACATCTTCGATCCGGCGGATGCCCCAGGCGCTGTCCTGTGCGCGCAGGCTGGCGTCAAAGGCCAGGTTGCCGGGGGCGGTGGACACGCCGTCTTCGAGGTACGGCCCGTAGGTGACGAGCCAGCCCCTCGGCGCCAAGTGGCGCGCTGCCCCCTGCATCAGCCCGGCGCAGCAGGCCCACGGGGCAATGTGCAGCATGTTGGCGCAGTAGATCAGGTCGAACCCGGCGCCGAAGGCCTCGCCCTCGGCCGGCCACCGCGACTGCACCACGTCGAGCCGAACCGGCGCGCGCACATTGCCGGCCCCGGTGCTGGCGGCCCAGCCGGTGATGGAGTCGAAATGCGTGCTCTCCAGGTCGGTGGGCTGCCAAGTCCAGCCCGGCAGCGCAGCGGCAAAGTGTGCTGCGTGCTGGCCGGTGCCACTGGCGATCTCGAACGCGCTGCCTTCAGGCCCCAGCAGGGTGAGCAGGCACGCAAGGATGGGGGCGCGGTTGCGCTCGGCGGCAGGGCTGTGAGGGAGGACCGAATTAAGCATATTTTGGGCTCTAGCGCTTGTTCTATAAGCACTTGTAGCTATCAATTAAGGAGCAAGCGGCGGTGGTTCCGGTCGCTTTGACCTTCCGCATTGCACCGCTGTAGCTGCCTTGTTTTTGAGCACCACAACGATATGTCTTGTAAATCAATGACTTATGGATGTCATACAAGGCTTGTTCAGGCTTATCCACAGGATTGTCCATCGTCGACAGGGATAACACAGTGTTTTTGCACCCTTTGGGGAGAGTTGCTGACCGCGTTACAGGGCTAGAGCCGGTGTGCCTGTTTTTTGTGCGTTGCAATTAATACTCATATGAATCAATCACTTAACTGCATCATACAAAGCTTGTGCCCACTTATGCACAGGATTGTCCAGTGCTGGCAGGGATAACCGGAGGCTGGTTTGTAACTCTGTGCTTAAAAATTAAGCAACGCAGTGTCGTTCTTTATGAATCAACCACTTGCAGTTGTCATACAGGGCTTGTCAAAACTTATCCACATGATTGTCCAGTGCAGGGAGGGACAACCTTCCGGCGCCGCCAGCGATCTCGGCGACGGCCCAGGCCAAATGCCTCAGGCGGTGACCTTCACACCCTTCCAGAACGCCACGCGGCCCCGGACTTCGTCGGCTTCGGGCTTCGGGTCGGCATAGAACCAGGCGGCGTCGGTGTTCATCTCGCCGTTGACCAGGAGCGATAAGTAGCTGGCTTGGCCTTTCCAGGCGCAGGTGGTCTTATGGTTGCTGAAGGTGAAGTAGTCGCGGTTCAGCGCGCTTTCGGGAAAGTAGTGGTTGCCTTCAACCACCACGGTGTCGTCGCTCTCGGCCACGACCACGTCGTTCCAGACTGCTTTCATGGGGATTTCCTTTGTCAAAATGCCTTGTGGCGCTGGATACGTAAGCGCTGGCTGCTATGAAATTGTGAGTTTTAGTGCGCCGGTTTTAGAGGTGGCGGCCCCCCGGCCTGATTTTTGGCCCTGAGCACCTTACCCGATTGCAGTCCCGGATGATCGATGGCTTGCGTTGAGTAACGGAATTTCCGTTGCGAGGGGAGGGTGTGGCGGCTGTGCGGGGTGCCGCAGGAGGACGCTCCTTTCGGCCCACCCCGGCAACAGAGGAACACGCTCCGCCGTCCAACGCCCCAGCCGTGGCTGGCCCCTACGTGGTAGTGGAGAAAATGCCCGAGTTTGCA
>SDXZ01000344.1 GCA_004210805.1 Acidovorax sp. | reverse complement strand
CGACACCCCCACCCACCCCACATCAAAGCCAGCTGCCTTACGTTCCGGTGGCACCGGGTGCGCACGCAGCGCCCAGCTCGCGCCTGCCACCACGCTGTCGATCACCGGCACCGGCACCTGGGGTTGCACCGCAGCGGCCATGCCGGCCAGCCCGGCCCCGCCCAGGATGACTGCCTGCACGCCCATCTGCCGCACCACGTCACGGCAAGCCTGGGCCAACAGAGCGCGGGCGGCTTCCGGGTCTGCGGCCAGTTGCGCCCCCGTGGGCGCCACGGTGTGGATGCCCGCAAGCCCGTGTGAATGTCCCAGCGCCTGCGCCAGGCGCTGCAGCATGGGGCCCCAGCGCTCGCCACCGGTGACGATGGCAAAGCGCCCGTGGCGGGCGGCCTCGATGAACGACGCCTCCGCCAGACCCGTGACAGGCACCGGGCAGCTCTCGCGCAACGCCATCAATCCCGGGTCCCCAAAACAACCAATCAGCACCGCGTCGGGCTGCGCGTGGGGTTGCGCCAACGCGTGGGCCCACGCATCCAGCGCAGCGTGCGCGGCCACTGCGTAGCTGGCTTCACAGGCGATGTAGGGCGCGCCAAACCGGGCGGTGGTGGTATGCACTGCCACGTGCGACCCTGCTGCGGCTTGTACGTGCTGATGCAGCAACGCGCTGACACTGACCGAGGTATTGGGGTTGATGACAAGCAGCTGGCGCATCGCAAGGTGCCGTATCAGGTGCCCAGCAGCTGAGCGAGGTCGGGCACCCCGCTGGCCGAGGGAGTGAACTCCAGCTGCGTTTCGATGCGCGCCAGATGCGCCAGCATCAGGCGGGCCGCCTCGCGTGCGTCGCGCAGCCGGATCGCGTCGATCAACGCCCGATGCTCGCGGCAGCCGCAGGCCGTGGCTTCTTCGCGCTCGCGCGCATGGCTGGGGCTGTAGGTCATGAGGATGAGCGAGGTGCGCGACACCAGTTCGCGCAGGATGCGGCCCAGCGTCTGGTGGCCCGCGGCCTGGGCAATGTGCAGGTGAAAGTCGCCCGACAGCCGGATGGCACGGCGCATGTCCCCGCTGGCACGTGCGGACTCTTCCTCGTCAATGCAGCTGCGCAGCGCGGCAATGTCGGCGTCGGTGGCGTTGGCGATGAACAGTTCCACCAGGCGCGGCTCGATCAGACGCCGGGCCTCGAACACCTCCAGCGCTTCCTGCGGCGTGGGCTGCGCAATCGATGCGCCGCGGTTGGGCGTGAGCGTGACCACCTGCTCATTGGCCAGGCGCACCAGCACGGGCCGCACGCGCGTGCGCGACACGCCAAACGCGGCCGCGAGCTTGTCCTCCACCAGCTTGGTGCCGGGGGGCAGGCGGTGGTCGAGGATGGCCGACACCATGCGGTCGTACATCTCGTTGTCGCTCAGCTGACCGGGCGCTTCCGGTGCAGGCGACTGCAAGGGTGTCTCAGATTCAGTGGCCGCAGCGGGTGCGCGCCGGGGCTTCTTGGCGGTAGTCATAGCGTGCGGTTTTAACCCGAACGGCCTTTGCGCCCACGGCCCAAAGCCCACACCAACGCGAGCGTGATGCCCATGACCACGAACGACACCACCGTGGTCAACGTGCCCAGCGCGTAGATGGACGGCGTGGTCACCGTGCTGGTCAGGCCCTGCAGCTCCAGCGGCAGCGTGTTCACGTCGCCGATGGCCTGTGAGGTGCGGGCGATCTCGTCCCAGCTCAGGGTGAAGCCGAACATGCCGATGCCCACGACCGAGGGCGCGATCAACGGCAGCACGACATGGGCAAAGCCCTGCCACGGTGTCGCGCCCAGGTCGCGCGCCGCCTCTTCGTAGGCGGGATTGAAGCGGTTGAACACCGCAAACATGATGAGCAGGCCGAAGGGCAGCGTCCAGGTCAGGTGCGCGCCCAGGGCCGAGGTGAACAGGCCCAGCGAGGTGCCGTAGCCTTCGAGCGTGCTTTCCATGCCCAGCCATTCGAGCACGGCCTTGATGCCGTTGTCGATGAGCCGGAACTCCAGCCCGATGCCCAGCGAGACGATGATCGACGGCATGATCAGGCTGGCCACGACGATGAAGAACAGCGTGTTGCCGCCCGCCAGCCGCTTGCGAAAGGCCAGGCCCGCCAGCAC
>SDXZ01000343.1 GCA_004210805.1 Acidovorax sp. | reverse complement strand
GTGGCCGAGACCCTGGTCGAAGCCGTGGTGCTGGTGTTCCTGGTGATGTTCCTGTTCCTGCAGAACTGGCGCTACACCATCATCCCGACCATCGTGGTGCCGATTGCCCTGCTGGGCACATTCGGCACTTTGCTGGCCCTGGGCTTCTCGATCAACGTGCTGACCATGTTCGGCATGGTGCTGGTGATCGGTATCGTGGTGGACGATGCCATCGTGGTGGTGGAGAACGTCGAGCGCATCATGAGCGAGGAAGGGCTTTCCCCTCTGGAGGCCACGCGCAAGGCCATGCGCCAGATCTCGGGCGCCATCATTGGCGTGACCGTGGTGCTGATCTCGGTATTTGTCCCGCTGGCCTTCTTCTCGGGTTCCACAGGCAACATTTACCGCCAGTTCTCAGCCGTGATGGTCGCGTCGATCGCCTTCTCGGCCTTCATGGCGCTGTCGCTTACGCCAGCGCTGTGCGCCACCCTGCTCAAGCCCGTCGAGGCTGGGCACCACCACGAAAAGCGCGGCTTCTTCGGCTGGTTCAACCGCGTGTTCACACGCACCGCCAAGGGCTATGAGGGCCTGGTGTCGCGCATCCTGCGCAAAGCGGCGCGCTACCTCGTCATCTACGGCGCCATCCTGCTCGTGGTGGGCGTGGTGTACACGCGCATCCCCACGGCGTTCCTGCCGCAGGAAGACCAGGGCAACATCCTGGTGAACGTGCAACTGCCGCCCGGCGCCACGCAAGAGCGCACGCTCGAAGCGATGAAGCAGGTCGAAAGCTTCATGCTCAAGCAGCCCGAAGTGCAGAGCATGGTGGGCGTGTTGGGCTTCTCGTTCTCGGGCCAGGGGCAGAACGCTGGTATTGCTTTCGTGACGCTCAAGGACTGGGACGAGCGCAAGGACGCGGGCCAATCCGCCAGCGCCCTGGCGGGCCGCGCGTTTGGCGCGCTGTCTACCGTGCGCGACGCGTTCATCTTCCCACTGAGCCCCCCGGCCATTCCCGAACTGGGCACCGGCAGCGGCTTCTCGTTCCGCCTGCAGGACCGCGCGGGCCTGGGCCACGACGCGCTGGTTAACGCCCGCAACCAGATGCTGGGCATGGCGATGCAGAGCAAGGTGCTGACGGGCTTGCGCCCCGATGGCCTGGAAGACGCTCCGCAGCTGCAGATCGACATCGACCGCGACAAGGCGCAGGCCCTGGGTGTGGGCTTTGACGCCATCAACAGCGCCATCTCCACCGCACTGGGGTCGAGCTACGTGAACGACTTCCCCAACAAGGGCCGTTTGCAGCGCGTGGTGGTGCAGTCCGACGCGCCAGGCCGTATGCAGCCTGACGACCTGCTGCGCCTGAACGCGACCAACGCGCAGGACCAGCCCGTGCCGCTGTCGGCCTTTGCCTCCACCAAGTGGGTCAAGGGCGCGCAGCAGACGGTGCGCTACAACGGCTATCCCGCCATGCGCATCAGCGGCGAGCCCGCCCCCGGCTATAGCAGCGGTGCGGCACTGGCCGAGATGGAAAAGCTCGCAGCGCAGCTGCCGCCGGGCTTCGGCTTCGAGTGGACGGGCACGTCGCGCGAAGAAAAGCAGGCCGGATCGCAAGCCATCATCCTGTACGGCTTTGCCGTGCTGGCGGTGTTCCTGTGCCTGGCCGCGCTGTATGAGAGCTGGACCATTCCGCTGGCTGTGATTCTGGTGGTGCCGCTCGGTGTGCTGGGCGTGCTGCTGGCCACGCTGCTGCGCGGGTATGCCAACGACGTGTACTTCCAGGTGGGCCTGATCACCATCATTGGCCTGTCGGCGAAGAACGCCATCTTGATCATCGAATTTGCCAAGGACCTGCATGCCCAGGGCAAGGGGCTGGTCGAGTCCGCGCTGGAGGCCGCGCACCTGCGCTTCCGCCCCATCGTGATGACATCGCTGGCGTTCGGCCTGGGTGTCGTCCCGCTGTTCATCGCTTCGGGCGCGGGATCGGCCAGCCAGCGCGCCATCGGCACCGGCGTGATCGGCGGCATGATCACCGGCACGGCATTGGCCGTGTTCTTCGTGCCCGTGTTCTTCGTCGTGGTGCGCAGCCTGTTCAAGGGCAGCGCGCGCCAGCAGGAAATGAACCGCCGCCATGCAGAAGAAGCAGGAGTTGGAACCCATGAC
>SDXZ01000008.1 GCA_004210805.1 Acidovorax sp. | reverse complement strand
GTGGCCCAGGTGCCCAGCATCCAGGTGGCCATGTTGTGGATGGTGATGAAGGCGGTGGTCGATGGGTCCACCGCCGCCATTTCTTCGAAGACCAGCGTGGCGTCCAGGCGGGGCAGGGCAAGGCCGCCCGCAGCCTCGGGCGCGTACAGACCACAAAAGCCCAGTTCGCCGGCCTTGGCGATGGCCTCGCGTGGGAAGATGCCTTCCTCGTCCCAGTGCGCGGCGTGGGGCGCCAGCTCTGCCTGGGCGAAGTCGCGGGCGGTCTGGGCGAAGGCGCGCTGTTCTTCGGTGAGTTCAAAGTCCATGGTGTGTCTGTCTCGTCAGTTCTTGTTGTTCTGCATGCCCAGGTCAGGGCTTGGCCGAGGGGTGCTCCAGCGTCAGCCAGCGCATCAGCCCCTTGCGGCGCGCCTGGGTCTCTGCGGTCAGGCATTCGTGGTACAGACGCGGACCCTCGGCGTCTGACTCGGTGCTGCGCGTAGCCTTTTTGCAGCGTGTGGTGCGGTCCCGCTGCCAGCTGCTGTGCTCCTGGCGCAGCAGGGGGCGTTCATGCGCAGACAGCGCCCGCATCACGTCGCCGTAGAGGATTGCGATCTGCGTGTCGGCCTCCTGGTAGGCCTTGACGGCGCAGGCGTTGGTCTCCTCCACCGTGCCAGCGTCGCGGCAGGCAGCGCCGGCCTGCGCCAGCGCGCCGGGGCTTGCCAGCAGCGTGCCGAAGAAGGAGGTGCACAGCGCCATGGCCGATAGCCAGCGGGTCGTCTTGAAAGTTTGCATGGCCTCTTTTAACACTGCCGTTGCGCGGCTTGCGTCCGGCTGGCAGGGTCTTTGACACGCCCCGGCGTAACGCTAGACACTCCGTGCCCCCAACCGTTTGCGCCGCGCCTGTCGAAGCCTTGCGCGGCGCTTCGACAGGCTCAGCGTGAACGGGTTGCTATTTTTTGTGGGCAGCGGGACGCCCGTCGCAGCACGCACCGCCCCTGCGCCTCACTTCAGGCTGATGGTCGTATTCACACCATGCGAGATGGTGCTGTCATCAAACCAGCGCGCCGTCACGGTCTTGGTCTGCGTGTAGAACAGCACGACCTGCTTGCCGTAGGGGCCCAGGTCGCCCAGCTTGGACGCGCGCGAACCCGAGAACGAGAACAGCGGCACCGGCACGGGGATCGGCACGTTGATGCCGACCTGGCCTACGTCGATCTCTTCCTGGAACTTGCGCGCCGCCGCACCCGACTGGGTGAAGATGGCGGTGCCGTTGCCGTTGGGGTTGTCGTTGATGAAGGCGATGGCTTCGTCGATGTCTGCCGCGGCCGACAGGCACAGCACGGGGCCGAAGACTTCCTGCTCATAGATGCTCATGCCCGGCTTGACACCGCTGAACACTGTGGGGCCCACGAAGTTGCCCTTTTCGTACCCTGCGACCACCGGGTTGCGGCCGTCCAGTTCCAGCTTGGCGCCATCGGCCACGCCGCGCTCGATCAGGCCCTGCACGCGGTCCTTCGCGGCGCACGACACCACCGGGCCCACGTCCGTGCCCTTTTCGGTGCCGGCGCTGATCTTGAGGGTCTTGGCCTTGGCGACCAGTTCAGGGATCCAGTTTTGCGCCTCGCCCACCAGCACGACCACCGACAGCGCCATGCAGCGCTGGCCTGCCGCGCCAAAGGCCGCACCGGCCAGGGCGTTCAGGGTTTGCTCCTTGTTGGCATCGGGCAGCACGATGGCGTGGTTCTTCGCGCCCATCATGCATTGCACGCGCTTGCCGTTGAGGCTGGCGCGGTTGTAGACGTGGGTGCCGACCTTGGTCGATCCCACAAAGCTGATCGCCTTGATGTCCTTGTGGTCGCAGATCGCGTTCACGGCCATCTCGCCGCCGTGGATCACGTTGAGCACGCCCGGTGGCACACCGGCTTCCAGCGCCAGCTCCACCAGGCGCATGGTCACCATCGGGTCCTGCTCGGAGGGCTTGAGCACGAAGGTGTTGCCCGTGGCAATCGCCATCGGGAACATCCACAGCGGGATCATGGCCGGAAAGTTGAAAGGCGTGATGCCCGCGCACACACCCAGCGGCTGCATCAGCGTGTAGGTGTCGACACCGTTGGCCACGTTGTTGGCCAGCTCGCCCAATTGCAGGTTGCCAATGCTGGCCGCGTGCTCCACCACTTCCAGCCCGCGGAACACGTCGCCTTCGGCGTCGGGCAGGGTCTTGCCCTGTTCGGCAGTCAGGATAGCGGCCAGCTCGGCCATGTTTTCGCGGATCAGTTGCTGGTACTTGAGGAAGATGCGTGCGCGCGCGCCGATAGGCGTCTTCTTCCAGGTCTTGAAGGCTTCCTTGGCCGAGGCCACGGCGGCGTCGATCTCTTCGGCCGTGGCAAACGGCACGCGCGCCAAAACTTCTTGCGTGGCAGGGTTCACCACATCGCGCCACTCGGTGGTCTTGGACTCAACAAACTGGCCGCCGATGAGCAGCTTAACGGTGGGAGCCAGGACGGCCTGGGAAGTGGGTGCATTCATGGATTTGTCTCCTGAAAAGTGAGGGCGCAAGAAGCCCGTGGAAAGGGCAAAAGGCAAGGGCAAGCGGCGGGCAACCCGTGCATCGTAGCTGTGCAAAATTGTGAAGACAATAGACAATACTGCGCACAAGGTTTGCAAAAATGCAGATCGCGACGGAGGCACGGACTATGGGCCTCTGCCTGCCGGCATGGGCGCGCACAGCGACGAGGGGCTTTGATGGACTGGGACAACCTGCGCTACTTTCTGGAGCTGGCCCGCGCCGGCACGCTGGTAGGCGCTGCGCGCCGGCTGGCCGTGGACCACACCACGGTGGCGCGCCGCATCCAGGCGCTGGAAAAGCAGGTGGGCTCGGCCCTGTTCGCCCGCGAGGCGGGCGGCCACCGGCTGACCGAGCCCGGCCGCGCACTGCTGCCCCAGGTGGAGGCCATGGAGGCCGCCTTTCTGGCGGTGGAGAACGCCGCGCCCGGCGTGCGACAGGGCCTGCAGGGGCTGGTGCGCATCGGCACAACCGAAGGATTTGGCAACCTGGTGCTGGCGCCGCAATTGGCGCACTTTGCGCTGGAGCACCCCGGCCTGGTGCTGGACCTGCTGGCACTGCCGCGCTTGGTGCACCTGTCGCGGCGCGAGGCGGACATCGTGATTTCGCTGGAGCGCCCGGCCCGCGGCGCGGTGCTGGTGGTCAAACTCACCGACTATGTGCTGCAGCTGTATGGCACGCGCAGCTATCTCGCCCGGCACGCGCCCATCCACACCGCGGACGACCTGCGCGGGCACAGCTTCATCAGCTATGTGGACGACCTGCTGTTCACCAAGGAGTTGCAGATCCTGGACGAGCTGCACCGCCCCGCACGTTTTGCGCTGCGCAGCACCAGCATCCTGGCGCAGTACGAAGCGGTGCGCGCAGGCGCTGGCTTGGCGGTGCTGCCGGCGTTTGTGGCGGCGCAAGACCCGTCGCTGACCGCCGTGCTGCCGCAGACGGCACGTTTCACCCGCACCTTCTGGATGTCGATGCCCGAGGAGAACAAGCACGTGGCACGCATGCAGGCCACCTGGGCCTTTCTGCGTGAGACGGTGACGGCGCAGCAGGGGTTGCTGCTGCCCGGGCCGGTCGAACCACCCCAGGCAACTAGCGCGCCGCCACCGACCCGTTAAGGATGGCCTGCATAACTCCCTGCGGTCGGTGACAGCGCGGCCTCGGGCGGTCTACTGCGTTGCTTTTCTTGCCAATAGCCCGGCTATTGGCTGCAAAAAGACGCCTTGTAGCCCATCCCGATCCGCACTATCACCGCCTCGCGAGGGTTATGCAGGCCATCCTTAACAGTGGGTGTATGGGTTCAGGGGGACAGCAGCACGCGCTCCACCGCTTCCCACACCGCGGCGTTCTGCGCCGCCAGCAAACCGGGGCGCACATCCGTCGGCACGTACCCGCGCCCGTCCAAGCGGGCCACCCGCCCACCGGCTTCGGTCAGGAAGAGTGCGCCCGGTGCATGGTCCCAGGCTTCAGCGCGCCAGAACAGGGCGAAGTGCTGCGCCCCCGTGGCGATGGCGGGGTACTCATGGCCCGCGCAGCGCAGGCCGGGCAGCACGGCGGCGATGCGGTGTGCACGTGCGCCAATCTGGTCACGCAAGTGCGCCGGTAGAAAGCGGGTGAACACTGCGCCGCGAAGGGCTTGGTCTGCAGGCGCTGCCGAGTCCGCACGCACGCGCGTGCCGTCGGTCCATGCGCCGCCGCCGTGCTCTGCGATGTGGATGCTGTCCGCGAGCGGGTCCAGCATCCAGGCCGCCACGGTCTGGCCACGCCGCACCAGCGCCACCATCATGGAGAAACACGGCTGGCCCGCCACGAAGTTGGCGGTGCCATCCAGCGGATCCACCAGCCACAGATCGCCATCGTGCGAGAGGCGGTCGCGCACCTGCACCTGGGCGCTGGCGGCTTCTTCGCCCAGCACCACCGAGTCCGGCAGCAGGCGCCGCAACCCCTCGGTGATGATGGACTCGGCCTCCCGGTCGGCTGCAGTGACGAGTTCGCCCGGGGACTTTTCCACCACATCCTGCGCATGCAGGGACTGGTAGCGGGGGAGCACCGCCTGTGCGGCGGCGTGGCGAAGGAGCTGGGTGACGTGATCGATCATCGGGGGTAGTACAGGCTGTACAGGTCGTGCTGACAGCGTTGTAGAGGGTGGGTCCGGGGCGGCCACTCGGGCGATGCTGTGCCTATGGCGCGCACCTTCGATTGTGGTTGAGCGCTGCGCAAGCAAAGCAGCAATGGCACGCGT
Source organism: Acidovorax sp. (assembly GCA_004210805.1). Lineage (GTDB taxonomy): Bacteria > Pseudomonadota > Gammaproteobacteria > Burkholderiales > Burkholderiaceae_C > Acidovorax. The sequence goes on along the minus strand of SDXZ01000008.1, from coordinate 34,063 downwards.
TTTATACAAAGCCTGAATGGCCGCCGCCCCGCGCGGAACACGTGGTGCGGGTCACGCCGCCTAGACGTTTCTGTGGAAGTCGGCGGCGTTGCAGCAAAGGTTGCCATGCCGGAAAATGCTACTAAATAGATAGCTATTAACGCTTATGGAATAAGCGTTAGGCCCTGTTTTTATTCATAAATTAGGCAGCCGGAGCGTGTGCGCGGCTGTGAAGTCGCGCCGCACGGCACGTCAGCCCAAATGCGCGCCGCCGCTACCGGCACCTTCCCACATCTCAGCGCGGAGGCGCCCGCCACTCGGGCGGCACCAGCTCATACAACGGTGTGGGGTCGCGCTGCCAGCCGTGGGGTGCCAGGGGTTTGGCGGCGGCGCGGGGCAGGCCGCTGGGGCCCGTCTCTACCGACGCGAGCTGCTGCATCCAGGCGACGTCCACTGTGCCGTCCGGTGCGGGGCGGGAGAAGATCAGCGCCAGCATGCGGCGCGCCTGTGCGTCGCCGCTGCTGGCCGCGATCTGGTACAGGCGCACGGCTTCGGCGTAGTTGGCCGGAACACCGTCGCCGCGGTGGTAGCGCTGGGCCTCGGCGTACCAGTCTGCTGCGCTGTGGGCGGCAGGGCGTGTGCGTTCTGCGGCGCCGACGTGCAGGCGGCTGGCGAGCAGGCTCGCGTTGGCGGCGGCCGCGGCTGAGCGTGCCGATGCGGCCTGGAATTGCGCGGCGGCCTTGTCCAGATCGCCTGAGGCCAGGTATTCCAGCCCGAGTTCGTTGGTGGCCTGCGCGCTGCCCGCGCGGCTGGCTTCTGTCAGCAGCTTGAGCAGGGCGGGGCTGGAGGCGGGAGAGGCGAGCGCGCTGGTGTCGCGGCCGGCATCACGCACTGGGTCGTGCCTTGCGTCACGGCCCGTGTCCCGGCCTGGTGGCGCAGGGTTCGGCTCGGTCAGCGGGGCCAAGGCCTTGGCGGCATGCCATTCGAGGTACTTCGCCAACGCAGCGTGGGTGCGCCGCACCACCGCGATCCACGGCAGGGCCGCGGCAGGGTTGGGCGGCGCCACGCACCCGCTGAGCTGGCACCACGCCAGGCCCGCGGGCGCCAAAGGGTGGCCGAGCATTTGCGCACGTTCAAACCAGTGTTGGGCTTGCGGCGGGTTGGCCGGCATGGCCAGGCCATGCAGGGCCAGCAAGCCCAGCAGCCAGGCTGCGTCGGCGGGCGGCAGGTCTGCGGCGGAGCGGGCCGCCGGAGCGCGTGGCTTTCGCGGCGGCGTGCCGTCGCCCTGCGCCGTGCTGCGGAGTGTGTTCAAGATTTTCTCCCGGGCGGGGTTGTCGGGCCCCGGGGCGCGGGGCGACGCCGCGTTCAGGGTCGCGCGTTCGATAGGCGCTTGCACCGGGGCCGGCAGCGCGTGCACCGACGCCACGGCATGCACCGAGCCGCCCAGCACAGCGATGCAGGCGGCTGCCAATTGGCGTGTGAGGCGCCCACGCGCAGACCGTGCCCACCGCGGCGCTGCCAACCCCGCCGGGGTGGTGTCGTGCGGCGCAATCAGGGAGGCCATGGTGGACGCCGCGCTGATGGGCTCTTTGCCGTGCAGCCGCTGGCCTACTTGCGCGCTGCGGGTTGCGCGGCCGCCGCGGCTACCGGCCTGCGCGGCACCACATGCCAGTACACCGCGTTGCCCGTGTAGCCCTCAGTGCCCAGCGCCGCGGCAAACGCCTCGTTCACCCGCTCCAGCGTCGGGTAGTTCTTGAGCGGCTTGAGCGGCGGGCCGCGCAGCTCTTCGGGCAGCAGGGGGGTGCTGTCCTCGTCGGTGGCAAAACAGGCAATGCCTTCGGTGCCCGGGCTGGCCGCGTCCATGATGAAGCCAGGGTTCGGGCTCATCCAGTCGGGGATGCGGATGGCATGGTTGGCCGACACCCAGCCCGTGGGGTTGGCCCGGTTCGGAATCAGGCGGATGACGGTGCCCGTGGCGTCGGCCAGAAAGCACTGCAGGTACGACGCCCGCGATACGGTGGCCGACAGAAAGATCTGCTCGCCCACTTCAAACGCGGTGCGCTCCAGCAGCACGTTCTCGATCTGCAGGTCGATGGTGCGCGGTGGCGGTGGGGCGCCGTACTGCAGAGCCACGGGCACTTGCGTGACCACCTTGGCGCCACGGGCCGGCGTGCCGGGTGCGGATGTCGGTGGGGCTGCGGCATCTGCCACCTGCACCACAGGCTCGGCGTGGGTGCTGGCCCACCCGATGCGGGCCAGCGTGCCCTGGGCCGACAGGCCGACAAAATTGCGCAGTGCGCGCTCGTAAGTAGGGAAGTCAACCACCCCCGTCACCACCATGCCGTTGTCGGCCTGAAACCGCGCCAGCGCCCCGCGCAACACGGGGCTGTGGTCGGGCACCGGGGTGGCGCTGGGCGCCAGGTAGCCCTGGCTGCTGAGCGAGCGCGCCACCAGCTGGGTGCGCACGGCGGGCGAGCCTTCGTCAAACCAGTCGCGCAGCTGGCGCTGGAAGTCCGGGTGGTTCTGCTCCAGCGTCAGGCATTGCCAGTACGGCACGCGGGCCCATTTGCCGATGAGCTCGATGGTGGCCAGATCCACCAGCGTTCGCACCGCGCCGCCCGAGCCCTGCGTGTAGTCGCGCCCCACGTTGAACTGCACGCCGTAGGTGCCGATGCGGCCGGCCAGATCCACCCCCTGGCCGCCGTTGCCGATGACCACCTCGTTGGCAGAGTCGAGACCTGGAATGAGCGTGCGCGTGCGGAAGTCGCCCAGGTGCATCTCCAGGCCGATGATCGTGGCGTTGCGGCTCTGGCTGTAGCCCAGGTCGATGCGCGGGCCCGAGAGCCCGGTGTCGAACCGGTTGTTGATGACGTTCTGGTCCACGAACGAGATCGAGCCCGACAGGTACAGCGCCGGCCGCTGCAGCTGCATCTGGTTGTTGTTCAGCAGGATGGTCGTGAGGTTCTGCACCGTGTCCTGGCGCGCAATGTCCACCTCGTAGTCGACAAACCTGAACGCATTGCTCAGGCGCGACATCTGCGACAGCGCAGTGATCACCATGTCCTTGGTGCCCACGGTCACGCGGGTGGAGTAGTCGGGGATCTGCTTGCTGGTGATGAGCGTGGTGGGCAGCTGTGCGTCGCGCAGCAGGTGGTCCATGCACATCAGCGAATCGGAAAAACTGGAGATGGAGCGGGTAGGGCGCACCACGGGCCGGTCGGTGATGGAGGCCAGGGCTTGAAATTCCTGGTCCTTGCGCGGGTCCCGCGGGGTGGCGCAGCCGCTAAGCCCCAGGGCCAGCAGCAGTACCCACAGTGTTGTGCGGTGCGCGCCTGTTGCGTCGCGTTGGTCTGCACCTGCCTGGCCGAGGTTGAAGGGCGGCATGTTGTCTCTCCTCGCTGCAGTGGCTGCAGTGCGAACCGGATTACTTGCAGATGTTGACGAGGTCGCCGCGCAGCACCACCACCTGGGGTGCCTGGTTGGGGCCGTATTTGCCTGCACCCGTGGCGCTGCCCGATGCGGTGTTGCTGCCCACCTCTTGCACGCAGGTCTTTTGCATGCCCTGCGCGTTGGCCGTGGTGACCACATCGTTGTTGGTCAGCACACCGCTGGTGTCGTCCGAGAAAGCCTTGGCTTCGTAGCGTGCGATGCGGGCGCGCAGCCATGAGGGCATGGCGTTGGTGCTGTCCAGGCCGGTCGAGGCAGGGCCAGCGCCCATGGGGAGCATCTGTACGTTGAGTTTTTGGTTGAGCACGACCGGGTCTTCGCCGGGGGCTTGCGACCACGCGGGGCCTGCGATCGACAAGGCGGACAGGGCGACGGCCCAGGTAGCCCACAGGGCCCAGATCGCCCAGGTGACCCAGTGGGCAAAAAAACGTGTCTTCATGGAACACCTCCAGAAGGAGAAAGGGGGCTGCAGCGCGGCTGGCGAGGGCGCCAGGTCTGCACGCCATCTGCTCGCAGGTCTGGGCAGCAGGATGCTGCCGAGACTGTGGGCCAGGCCGCGCTGGGCCAAGAGGCCGTTGGTGCTACCGTGCGGGCAGTGCTCAGTAGGGCCAGCCGGCGGGCTTGGTGGGCTGGCAGGTAAAGCAGGCGTTGTTCGTCGCAATGTTCTGCACGGCCTTGCTGTTGCTGCCGCTGGACAGGTTGTTGATCGACGAATTCCTCATGGCGGTGATCTGTGTGGAGTTGCCGCCGATGGTGACTTCACCCACGTTGGAGGAAAGGTTCTGGCTGGCATAAGCCTCGCTGCCGCTGGCAGTGTTGGTCACGTTGCCACCAGATCCGGTCACGGTCTGGAGCGAGTTTCCGCTGATGGTGACGTTCCCGGTGTTGGAGCCCAGGTTCTGGAACGCCTCGCTCTTGGAGCCGGTCGAGTTGTTGTTCACGGAGACCGAGGTCAGCGAAACAGCCTGGGTGGAGTTGCCTGTGATCGTGATGTCGGGGCTGGAAGCCACAGGGCCTGTGGCCAGGGCAGCAGAGGTGGCCACGCTGAGGGCGATGAATGCAAGGGTTTTCATGACGGATCCTTCAAAGGTGAACTTCAACACGGGTCTGCCTTGCAGCGTGGCTGCGGGCAGGGTATGGACAGTGGAGTGGGGCTCGTCTCTCGCTTCTCCAACGAAACCGGCCCCTCTCGTGCTGTCTGGGTTCAGTGTGTTGCGGCACCCGCTGGCGGCGAATCCACCGATTGAGGTAGCCAGTTCGGTGGAACTCCCCAACCCTGTGTTTTGTTGTTACCTCGGACGGCGGCATACCGCGCGTGTGGAAAAAACCGGGAAAACGACGCAAAATATGAGGTAGTAACCAATTGTTAAATTTGTGAGGTCCACATTTAGTTATGGATTTCAACTTTTATTTGCCGCATCTTGGATGCCGTGCAGCTCGGTGGGCACAAAAGATGGAGCCAAAGCCCGGCCGGCTCCAGGACCGCGTGCAGGGTGGCGTAGTCAAACGGGCGTGAGTCAGCACGGACACAGTCCGCAGGAGTTTTTTCGTATGAACGAATTGCAGCCTGGCAAGTTTGGAAGCCCCGCTATCCCCACGGCGCCCCCCTTGGCTTTTGCCGACGCCACGTCCTCGCCGCCACCGTGGTCCTCGGGGCAGTTCGACATCTTCGGTACCGCGCCTTCGGTCTGGCCGGCGTTCCTGATGGGGCAAAAGGAGAGCCCGGTGCGGGTGCTTCTGGTGGATGACGATGCGCACATTCGTCTGGTGATCGCTCAGGAGCTGATGTCCGATGCACGCACCTTGGTGGTCGCCCAGGCCGGGAGCGTGAAGGAGGGGCGCAGGGCCATCAAGCAGCATGAGTTCGACGTGCTGCTGGTCGACCTGAACCTGGGCGATGGCGATGCCTTTGACCTGCTCGAATACGTCCGAACGGCGCGCCCGTCGGCCCAGGCCGTGGTGATCTCGATCATGGAAGACGACGACCAGGTGATTCGCGCGTTCGAGCTTGGAGCCACCGGCTACCTGAGCAAGAACTCCTGGTTTCGCAATTACCCGCTGGCGGTGCTGCAGGTGGCCAACGGCGGTGCGTCCATCACGCCTAATCTTGCGCGAAGGCTGCTGCAGCGTTTTGACCGCGCGAATGCCGCCGAGACCAAGCGGCGGCGGCCGGACGACGCAGACCGGCTCTCGGTGCGCGAGAAAGAAGTCCTGCGGATGGTGGCCAGCGGCTACACCAGCACCGAGGTCGGCTCGCGCCTGCTGATCAGCAGCATGACGGTGAACACCCACCTGCGCAACATCTACCGCAAGCTGCAGGTGCGCACCCGCGCGCAGGCGGTGCGGTTTGCCTCCCTGCGGGGCTTGTTCTAGCGACCCTTTCGCTGCTCGCCCCGTACGCAATCGTTGCCTGAGTCATCGCACTTTCGCACCATGTTTCGTACCCGCCCGCCCGGTTTTGCCGTCCTCTGCGTGGGTCTCTGGCTGCTGCAAGTGGTGTTGCTTGCGATTGCGTTCCGCTGGGCCGGGTCGGCAGCCTATTTCATGCATGGGTTCTGGTGCGAGCTGGCGCTCTTCTGCGCGACCGCGGGGCTTGGCGCCCTGCTGCTGTTGCAGCTGCCACGGGCCCTGCGGTGGCGTCCCCGGCTCAACCCCCGCGCCAGTGCTGAAGTATTGGCAGAGCGGCGGCGCATTGCCAGAGACCTGCATGACAACCTGGGGGCCCAGCTGGTCTGCGCCCTGGTCTTGCTTGACCCCGAGCGGCCGCGCGAACGCGAGATTCATGCGGCGCTCGAGAAATGCATGTTGGACATGCGCCTCGTCGTGGACTCCATTGACGGCGCCGGTGCCCCGTTTGCCGATCGCCTGGCGCAGCTCAGATACCGGATCGAGCCCGTCCTCGCGCGGCGCGGCATCCGCATGGCGTGGGAAGTGGACCCGCCCCTGAGCGCCGTGTTGCCCAACGCCGACAGCGCCACCCACCTGGTGGCGATTGTTAAGGAGGCGCTGAGCAACGCGCTGCAATACGCCGACGCCACGGAGGTCCAGGTCAGCGCAAGGTACCTCGAAGGCGCGCAATCCTGGTGCATCGAAGTCAGCGACAACGGCAAAGGCATTCAGCCCCCTGGGTCCTTTGACCGCCTCGCCGCGGCAGGCCGGGGAATGGCCGGGATGAGCCAGCGGGCACGGCTGGCTGGCGGCGAGCTGCTGGTGCTGCGGGGGGAGGGGGGCGGCACCTGCATCCGTGCGGTGGTGCCGTGTATCACGCCGGTGTGAGGGGGAGCACCGGCTCTGCAGGCTCTTCTGTTGCCAATGCTTGCAAGCTGGTCGGCAGAAGGTGGGTGAGCGGGTGCGGGAGTGGATAGCATTGCCGCGCCTGCCCTTCATTCACGCATCCCAACCCCCATGCTCCCTGACGATCCCACCCTGTCACACGTGCCCCCCAAGGTGCGCCAACGTGCCGCAGCCATCGTTGCCCATGGTGGCCGGGTGCTGCTGCACCAGGTGGAAGGCGACGGCGTCTGGGCCTTGCCGGGCGGTGCCATCGAACCCGGCGAAAGTGCCAGCGAAGCCCTGGCGCGCGAGCTGCGCGAGGAGCTGGGCGACCGTCTCGGTGCTGGTATTGCAGTGGGCGCCTTGGCGGTGGTGGCCGAGAATTTTTTTACCTATGCAGGGTCGGCGTACCACGAGATCGGCCTGTACCTTCATGCCAGCCCCGTGCCCGGTGGCGCGCTGGTGTTGACCGGCGGCCCCTACCCCGGTGTCGAAGGCACCCGCAAACTGGTGTTTGCGTGGTTTGCCCGCGCAGAGCTGGCGCGCCTGGAAATACGGCCCGCGTTTTTGCAAGCATTTTTGGCTGACCGGTTGGCTGAGGAGCCCACCGGCGTCCTGCACATCGTGCACCGTGATCCCCCTGCGCCGAAGGACACCGGCGCAGCACCACAAGCCCACCCAACCCCAGGACGATGATGACTGCACAACCACATTCCTCCTCTCACGCCCACGCCACCCGAGCCCGCTGGGTTCGGCTCGCCGCATTGGCGGCACTGGTTTCCCTGGCGGCCTGTGGTGGCGGGGGCTCGGCCGACGGGCCGGCCGCTGGCGCAGACGCTCCTTCCCCGGCACCGGCACCTGCGCCAACACCTGGCTCGCCGCCCGGACCCACAGCACCCGGCGCGCTGTCGCCCACCTACAGCGGCGAAGGCACGTTCTACGGCGCCACGGGCGAGGGCAACTGCAGCTTTGATGCCAGCCCGGGCAACCTGATGGTGGCCGCGATGAACGCACCGGACTACGCTGGCAGCGCGGTCTGCGGACAGTACGTGGCGGTCACGGGGCCCAAGGGGTCTGTCACGGTGCGCATCACCGACCAATGCCCAGAATGCAAGTCGGGCGACCTGGACCTGAGCGAGTCTGCGTTCGCGCGCATCGCCGACCCGGTGGCGGAGCGCGTGCCCATTCGCTGGGAGGTGGTGCCGGGTGATGTGAGCGGGCCGGTGAGCTACCGCTACAAGGAGGGCAGCAGCCGCTGGTGGGTGGCGATCCAGGTGCGCAACCACCGCCTGCCCGTAACCGGCCTCGCGATCAAGCCCAGCGGCAGCGCCGACTGGATTGCCGTACCGCGCATGGACTACAACTATTTTGTGTACCCCACGGCCATTGCCAGCGGCCCGGTGCAGGTGCGCGTGACGGCGCTGGGCGGTGCCACCTTGATCGACACGCTGCCCGAGCCCGCGGGCGGCGTATTGACCGCGGGGGCTGGACAGTTTTCGTGAGAATCGCGCAGCTTTGGCTACGCCATTCCCCTCCATCACTCCTCGACGCCCATCGACGCACACCGTGAACCCAGCCGAACTTCAGGCCTACCTGCACCAGCACATCCCCTTGTGCCGCGCCATGGAGGTCGCCGTGGTCGAGACATCGGCCCACCACGTGGTGCTGAGCGCGCCGCTCGCGCCCAATATCAACCACCGGGACACGGTGTTTGGCGGCAGCGCATCGGCGGTGGCCATCCTGGCCGCGTGGTCGATGCTGCACCTGCGCCTGTCGGCCGAGGGGCTGGGGAGCCGCTTGGTGATCCAGCGCAACACCATGGACTACCTTGCACCCATGGACGGCAGCTTCACGGCGGTGGCGCGGGCACCGGCGCCCCAGGCCTGGCAGCCGTTCACGCGCATGCTGCAACGCAAGGGGGTGGGGCGGATCGTGCAAACGTCTGAGTTGCATTACCAGGGCCGGGTGGCCGGGCAGCTTGAAGGCGAGTTCGTGGCCTTTGGGGCGGGGTACGTGTCGGCAGCGTGAGATGCGGGGCGGCCCGGTGGGGCGGCTTCTCGGATGACCCTGGCGTTGCACGGGCCGTGGGCGGGCGTGCCGCCATCGGCGAAAGTGGCCTTGAAAGTGCAGTCTGATCGCGGCACTCCGCACGCGCTCCACGTCGTACGCTCAAGGCGCAAGGCGAAACACGGACCGGGGGCGTCACCCCACGGCACGTAGGTGTCGCCACACAGGAGTTCATGGCGATGTCCCCTCTTATTTCTGGCCTGGCCTCTCTGGCCTCCCTCGTCTTCAATGCCACATCGGGGGGCAGCAGCAAGTCCTCTGCCGCGCGCCGCGGCAGCGATGCGGCGCCGGCGCAGCCGTCCACCGTGGTCACACTGAGCCCGCAGGCCGAAGCGCTTGCAGGCTTTGCTGGCAAAGGCATTTTGGTGTCGCAAGGCAAGCTCGATGGGGCGTTGGGTGCCACCCAGCGCGGCGTGGGTGCGGGCAACCTGGCCGCCAACGCGGGCCCGGGCGGTGCCATTTCCAAGCAGGATTTTCAGGAGCTGTTGACCCGCTTTGGCGCCGACGATGCGCAAAAAACGCAGATCACTGCAGGATTCGACGCCAACCAGGACGGCAGCATCTCGCACGGTGAGTTTCTCAAGGGGCTGGCCAGCACCTCGATCCAAAGGCCCGGCACCGACTTCTCGCAGGCGGTGCTGCAATTGATGGACCGTGGCGGCAACACCGATGGCGTGGTGAGCCAAAACGAATTTGCGGCATTTACCACCGCGTTTGCCAACGCTGGGCAGCAGCGCGGATCTTCGGTTTGAAGGGCTCAGCGCTCGCACCGAACACGTTGCACACAGGCAAAAAAAAGCGGCCCCGAAGGGCCGCTTTTTGTGGGTGACGGAAGAAGAGAGCTCAGCAGCTGGCTGCGAGTACCTCCTACTGCCATCCCATCAGGGCGTCATATTCTGCCCATGAGCAGGAGGACCACCAGGATCAGCACCACCAAGCCAATCCCGCCACTGGGTCCGTAGCCCCACGAGCGGCTGTGGCCCCAGGTTGGCAGGGCGCCGACCAGGATGAGGATGAGGACGATCAGCAGAATCAGGGAGAGCGACATGGTGGTTCCTTGTTGTTGGTTGCGGTGAGTGGATTGTTTGGGCTGCACCGCGGCGCTCTCGCAGGTGCTGCGCTCACACGGGGGTCAGCCTTTTCCGACGCGGCCTGTGGGAGCCCGCGCGGCAGCGCGCCACTCCAAGCGAGGTTGCTATAAAAAATATAGCTATCAGCGCTTATGGATCAAGCGCTGGGGCCGTTTTTCACTCAATTTTTCGCATCCCATGTCGGTAGCTGCGGCCGTCAATGCGCCCCGCTGGCGTCCGCGCCGCCCGAGCTTCCTCCCTGTGTCGGCCGCTTGGTCAGCCAGATCAACCCGATCAGCAACAGAAACAAGCCCGCCGACCCGAGAAAGATGTCATCGGCCGCCCGCGTGAAGGCTTGCTGGTCGATGAGCCGGTTGACCTGCGCCAGCGCCTGCAGTTGCGTAAGGCCGGTCGCAGTCAGGCTGTCGAGCGTTTGCGCAAACACCCCCTGGCCTTGCACCAGCCCTTCGGTCAGGTGCGCGTGGTGCATGGCGGCGCGGCTTTCCCACAGCGTGGTGGCAATCGACGTGCCCATGGCCCCGGCGGTGATCCGCACAAAGTTGGACAGGCCTGCAGCGGCCGGAATGCGCTCGGGCGCAATGCCCGCCAGCGTCAGCGTCGTCAGCGGGATGAAGAAGAACGCCATGGCCGCCCCCTGCAACAGCGTGGGGATCAGGATGTGGATGAAGTCCGTCTGCACCGTGAACTGCGAGCGCATCCACAGCACCGTGCTGAACACGATGAACGCACCCGTGGCCATGCGGCGCGGGTCCCACTGGCCCACCTTCTTGCCCACCAGCGGGGTGAGCAAAATGGCGAACACGCCCACCGGTGCCAGCGCCATGCCGGCCGAGGTGGCGGTGTAGCCCATCCACTGCTGCAGCCACAGCGGCAGCAGCACCACGTTGCCAAAGAACAGCGCATACGCCACCGACAGCGCCAACGCGCCGAAGGTGAAGTTGCGGCCTTTAAAGAGCTTGAGGTCCACCACAGGGTGCTTTTCGGTCAGCTCCCACACCAGGAACACCGCGAACGCGACCACGGCGACTACGGCCATGATGATGATCTCGCCGGAGGCGAACCAGTCAAGCTCCTTGCCCTTGTCGAGCATGAGCTGCAGCGCGCCCACCCACAGCACCAGAAGACTCAGCCCCACTGTGTCGATGGGCAGCTTGCGGATGGGCGTCTCGCGCTTGCGGTACACGCCCCAGGTGAGCAGCCCGGCGAACAGCCCGACGGGAACGTTGATGTAGAAGATCCACGGCCACGAGATGTTGTCGGTGATCCACCCCCCCAACAGCGGCCCGACCACGGGCGCCACCAGCGTGGTCACCCCCCATAACGCGAGGGCGGTGCCCGCCAAGGCCTTGGGGTAGCTGGCCAGCAGCAGCGTCTGGCTGAGCGGGATCATGGGCCCGGCCACCAGGCCCTGCAGCACGCGGAAGAACACCAGCATCTCCAGCGACGACGCAAAGCCGCACAGCCAGGACGTGAGCACAAACAGCAGCACGCTCATGGTGAACAGGCGCACCGCGCCAAAGCGCTGCGTGAGCCAGCCCGTGAGCGGTACCGAGATGGCGTTGGCCACGCCAAAGCTGGTGATCACCCAGGTGCCTTGGCCGGGGCTCACACCCAGGTCGCCGGCGATAGCGGGAATGGAGACGTTGGCGATGGACGAATCCAGCACGTTCATGAACGTGGCCAGCGACAGCGACAGTGTGCCCAGCAGCAAGGCGGTACCCTGCAGCGGGGGATAGGCGCCTGGTGGCCCGGGTGGGACTGACGGCCCAGCAGCGGATGCGGGGGCTGGCGCAGCAGGCGCCGGTGTGGCGCCCTGGTCTGCGGTGGGGTTGGCGGTGCTCATGCAACAAGCCTTGGATTAGTGCACCGCAGGCGACCGCAGGGAGGCCACGGGCGCTGATGCGTGCTTATTGACGGTGGCTGCTGCAGCAGCAGTGCCGGCCTTGGCATCGGCACTGCCTACCTTGGGCGATGCCACGGTGGCGGCGGCCTTGCTGCGGCCCAGGTTGGCGGCAATGATCTGCGCCACTTCATCGTCTGCGGCCTTGAACTGCTGGTCGAACACGGCAGTGGCCGCCACGGGGGCAGAGCGCTGCGTGTCGGCCAGGGTCTTGCCGCTCTGGTCGGCGGTGTCCACCTTGACCTCCATCGACAGGCCCACGCGCAGCGGGTGCTCCGCCACTTGCTTGGCGTCGAGCGCAATGCGCACGGGCACGCGCTGCACCACCTTGATCCAGTTGCCGGTGGCGTTCTGCGCGGGCAGCAGCGCAAACGCTGCGCCGGTGCCGGCACCCAGGCCGGTCACGGTGCCGTGGTACTTGACCTTGGTGCCGTACACGTCGGCTTCCAGCTCGGCGGGTTGGCCGATGCGCAGGCTCTGCAGCTGGCTTTCCTTGAAGTTCGCGTCCACCCACAAATCGTTCAAGGCCACCAGCGTCATCAGCGGTGCGCCCGCCTGCACGCGCTGGCCCACCTGCACGCCGCGCTTGGCGACGTGGCCGTCCAGCGGCGCGACCAGTTGGGCGCGCTGCACGGCCAGGTAGGCCTCGCGCACGCGGGCCGAGGCGCGTTGCACGTTGGGGTGCTGCTCGATGGAGGTGCCTTCGGTCTGCGTCTGGCTGGCGGCCAGTTGCTCTTGCGCGGCCACCACGGCCGACTGCGCGGCGGCCACAGTGCTCTTGGCAGCGGTGACCTGGGCGGTGGCGTGCTGGAACTCTTCCTTGCCCACGGCGCCGCTGGCCATCAGCGGGGCACGGCGGTTCACGTCGTCCTGCAGGCGTGCGGCTTCGGCCTGGGCGCGGGCCAGGTCGGCGCTGCGCAGGCTGACCTGGGCCTTCAGCGTGGAGTTGTTGGCGAACAGCGTGCGCACTTCGCGCACCGCCTGCGCCAACTGGGCTTCGGCCTGCTCCAGCGCCACGCGGGCGTCGGCGGGGTCGAGCTTGACCAGCAGCTGGCCGGCCTTCACATAGTCGGTGTCGTCCGCGCCGATGGACACCACCGTGCCGCCCACCTGGGGCGTGATCTGCACCACGTTGCCGGCCACGTAGGCGTTGTCGGTGGTTTCCATGTGGCGGCCATTGGCCCAGTGCCAGCCACCCCAGGCGACGGCGGTAATCGCCACGGCCGCGGCGATCACGGTCAGGCCGCGGCGGCGGGCAGGGTTGGTTTGGTTGGCTGGATTGGCGTTGAGAGATTCGCTCATGGCAGTGGTCTTTCAGGAATGCGTTGTTATGTGTTTTTGATCGGGCCGGGCCTTATCGGCTACTTACGCAACTGGCGCGGCCGAGGCCAGTGCACCCGTGGAACTGGCTTTGCCAGGCCACCGGGTGCGTTCCCCTCCCGCGAAGCGAGAGAGGGGGAAGACGCGAAGCGGCTCAGGGGGTGTCTCATGCCGCCGTGTCATCCGTCCAGCCGCCGCCCAGCGCCTTCATCAGCTGCAGGCGGGTGTCGAGCTGGCGCGCACGCAGGTCGACGGCCAGGCGACGCTGGGCGAGCACCTGGCTTTCGGTGGAGAGCACCACCAGGTAGTTGCCCAGCCCCGCGCGGTAGCGCTCCTGCGCAAAGCGGTAGGCCTTCTCGGCGCTGGCCACGGCGTCGTCCTGCAGGGCTTGCTGGCGGGTGAGCGACTGGATGGAGGCCATCGCGTCGCCGGCTTCCTTCACGGCATCGAGCACCACGCCGTTGTATTGGGCGATGGCCGCGTCCAGCTCGGCCTGGCGTCCGCCCAGTTGCGCGCGCAGCCGGCCGCCGTCAAAGATGGGCAGACGTAGAGCGGGCGTCACGCCCATCTGACGCGAGCCGGCGTTGAACAGGTTGTCCAGGCCCAGCGAGTTCAGGCCAATGAACGCGGCGATGTTGATGTTGGGATAGAACTCCGTGCGTGCGACTTTCACGCCTTGGGTGGCGGCCTCTACGCGCCAGCGCGCTGCCACCACGTCGGGGCGGCGACCCAGCAGATCGGCGCCCAGCACCTCGGGCACGGCCGTGGGCTGCAGGCGGGCCAGCTGCGGGGTGAGGGCGGTCAGGGCGTCGGGGGCCTGGCCGGTGAGCACGGCAATCTGCCGGCGGGCCAGGGTGATTTGTTCGTCCAGCGCCTCGATCTGGGTGCGCGCATCGGGCACGGCGGCCTGGGCCTGGGTCAACTCGACCTGGCTGTCGAGGCCCGCGGCCGTGCGCTCCTGCGTCAGGCGTTGTTGCTCCTCACGCTGCGCCAGCGCCCGGGCGGCCACGTCGCGCTGGCCCACCAACCGGGCCAGGGCCACGTAGCTGCGGCCCACCTGGGCGGCCAGGGTATTTGCAGCGGCGGCCGCATCGGCCTGCGCGGCGCGGGCCTGGCCCAGGGCGGCCTGCAGCTCGGCGGCATGTTGGCCAAAAAAGTCGGGCGACCAGCTCAGCGTGGCCTGCACGGTGCCGCTGTTGTAGGTGTTGCCGGCGATGGGCGCAGGCACCAGGCCGTTGGCGGTGTAGCGCTGGCGCGTGACATCGACGCCCAGGTTGGCCTGCACGCCATTGGCGGCCTCGCGCACCTGCGAGAGCGCTACGGCTTGCTCCAGGCGCGCGCGGCTCACGGCCAGACTGGGGCTGCCTTGCAGTGCCTGGTCGATTAAGGTGTTGAGCTGCGGGTCGCCCAGCGCGATCCACCACTGCGAGGGGGCGGCGGTTTCGGTGGCGGCGGTGCGCAGGCCCACCGCTGCGGGCGTCGTCTGTGCGAGCGGCGTGTGCGGCGCGCCGGGGCTGGCGCAGCCGACCAGGAGGATCGCGGCGGCCAGGGCGAGCGCCGACACGGCAAAGTGCGCCGCCACGGCCGAGCGGATCGAGGGCAGAGGTGAAGTGACGTTCACGGGGTTCTCCAGAGTGGTTTTGGGTGTTGTGTGGAGGAGGAAAGGGAGCGCGGAAACGGGCGGCGTGGACAGGGCCGGTGGTGTCAGGGCACGGACGGTGGAGACGCCGAAGGCAGCGCTGCGGCTTTGCCGTTCACCAGCATGCGGCGCAGCAGGGACAGCAGCAGTTGCCACTCGTCGTGGGTGAAATCGCTCAAGTGGCCGTTGAGCACATCGGCCAGCACCGGCGGCACCAGCGCGGCAATGCGCTGGCCTTCGGCGGTGAGCTTGAGCTGCACCACGCGGCGGTCAACGGTGGAGCGTTCGCGCACCACGAGGCCTTTGGCTTCCATGCGGTCGAGCGAGCGGGTCATTGAGGCCGGATCTGTCTCCAGGTCGCGCGCCAGGCCGGCCACCGTACAGTTGTCGCGCAGCGAGAGCTTGAACAGCGGCAGCCACTGTGCGTAAGTCAGGTCGTGAGACGCGAGTTGCGCATCGGCCTGGGTTCGGATGGACGACATCACCTTGCGCATCAGGTAGCCCACGCTGTTTTCAGGCTGAAGCTGGCCAGCGCTGTAGAAACCGGGGCCGGGCTGGGAAGGCTTAGAGATGTCAGACGTCATGCGGCAAATTTAATTGACTAGACAATGATTGTCTTGGCAATTAGTTTGCGACCGTGACGCTGACAGGGTTTTAGGACAGGGCGGTGCTATGCAAAATATAGCTACAAGCGCTTATTAAGCAAGCGCTGGAGGCCACTTTTGCATAAAATTTGAGAAGTGGACGGGAAGCGGGTCATTCGCTTGCCCCAAGCCCCAAGCCGCGGCCGGGCTATCTCCCGGGCAGGCGCTGCGCCCAGGCGGGCAGGGGGGGTACCAGCGCATTGACCTCAGCCGGTGAGCACACGGCCACCAGCTGCGGGCCAGTGCCGTCGACCTCTGCTGCGTCATACAGGTACGACACATGGGCCTGCTTCACGGCCTGAGCGAGGTTGTCCATGGTGCGCGGGTAGCGCGCCAGAATTCGTTCGGGCGGCACCGCGTGCCCGCCTTCGCGCACGCGCTGCGCCACGCGGGGCAACAGCCGGGCCGGGTCGTCCAGCGCGACGATGTATAGCGCCACTGTGTAGCCGCAGCGCTGGGCTTCTTCGATCAGGGCCAGCTTGGAGGGGTGCGAAAACACGGTTTCGCTGGCAAAGTCCGCGCCTTCGCGCAGCAGGGCGGTGCGGCGCGCGTCGGCCCATTGCCGGGCGGCTTCAGATCGGGCTTCGGGGTCGGCGATGTGCTGCAGGTGCGCCTGTTCGTAGAGATCGGCGTTCACAAACTCCATCGGCGGGCCCAGGATGCCTTCGCGGACCAGGGCGCGGTAGAGCGTGGATTTGCCCGCACCGTTCGGGCCGGCCAGCAGGTGGAACCAGCGGGGCGGCGGGCGGGGGCTGAACGGCGCGCGAGTCGGCTGTGAGCGGGCCACCATGCAGCGTCAGGCGACAGGGGCGGTGGCTTTGGCCTGGTTCTCCAGAACCACTTCACGCACCCGCTGCGCCAGAGTGCCGCGCGTTTGTGCGGCGAGCAGGCGGGCGGTGAGGGAATCTACTGAGGTGGGTGCAGCCAGGGCTGTCTGACGGGAAGAAGCGGCCTCGTACTGCTCGATGGCGCTGCGCGCCTCTTGCACGCTCAGACCCGTGTTTTCGACGATCTGGCCCAGGGTAGCCCAGTATTCAATCTGGCTGGCCACTGAGCGGCGCATCGGTTGCGCGGCTTGGCGGGCCTGCTCCACCAAGTGGGCGGGGAGCTTGACGGAAGAAAAAGCGGTGGCGGGCATGGCGGACTCCTGATTGGCGCATTTTGCGCCAATCGGCGTCGATGTGCCAGTGGGATGGCTTTTTCTCCTGCTGACGTGCCCTTGTCAGGGGGCGGCCGCGGCATTACCCCTTGTCCCTGCTTGCAGCAATGCGCGGCAACACATGCAGGCCGTCCATCCAGGGCAATGCGCTGCGTGCATACGTCTGGTCCCGCGGGGCGACGGCAGCCGCGGCGGGCTCGTCCAGGCTGGCTGTCGTGATGTCGATTGCGGTTTCCCCGTCCTCACGGAAGGTGAGCTGTGTGCCGCAGACGGCGCAAAACGTGCGGTTGCCGCGCGGCGTGGACCGGTAGCTCTGCGGCTGCCCGCGCGTCAAACGAAAGTGCGTGGCCTCCACGCTGAACCAGGCAACCGCTGGCGCTCCGGTGGTGCCTCGGCACAGGGTGCAGTGGCAGACCGTCGCGTTAAATACCTTGCCCCACGCTTCGTAGCGGACAGCGCCGCAATGGCATCCGCCAGTGCGGGTCTCGGGTGTGGTTTGGGTAGGGGTCATTGGCTGGCTCCTAGGGATTCTCTGCCCTGCGTGAAGTCAACAAGACCGGCAGGGTAGCTGGGCACGAGCGTCGCACCAGCCACTTCCAACGGCATGAACCAGGAGTGCTCATGAACTGATAGCGTTCAACCATTGCCACATAAGCGCTGAAGGCATTTGTGGCTCAGATTCAGCACACTTCGAGGTTCACGCCAAGGCTTTCTCTCCCTGCCATCGCGCGCGCACCTGTCGCGCGGCCTGCACCATGTGGCGCAGCGCGGCTTCCGTCTCGGGCCAGCCACGGGTCTTGAGGCCACAGTCAGGGTTCACCCACAGGTGTTCTATGGGCACCACCTCGGCGGCCTTCTCCAGTAGCGCGGCCATCTCTTGCACGCCGGGTACGCGGGGTGAGTGGATGTCGTAAACGCCGGGGCCGATCTCGTTGGGGTACCTGAAGTCGCCAAAGCCCCGGAGCAACTCCATATCCGACCGGCTGGTCTCGATGGTGATCACATCCGCGTCCATGGCCGCGATGGCGGGCAGGATGTCGTTGAACTCGCTGTAGCACATGTGGGTGTGGATCTGCGTGTCGTTGCGCACACCGCTCGCGCTGATGCGAAAGGCGCGCGTGGCGCGATCCAGGTAGCTTTTCCACCCGGCGCGGCGCAGCGGCAGGCCTTCGCGGATGGCGGGTTCGTCGATCTGGATGATGGCGATGCCCGCGGCCTCCAGGTCGCACACCTCGTCGCGGATCGCCCAGGCAATCTGGTCGGCCGTGGTGGCGCGGGGCTGGTCGTCGCGCACAAAGCTCCACTGCAAGATGGTGATGGGGCCCGTGAGCATTCCCTTCATGGGCAATGTAGTCAGGCTCTGCGCGTACTGCGTCCAGGCCACTGTCATGGGCGCGGGGCGGGCCACGTCGCCGTAGATGATGGGCGGCTTCACGCACCGCGAGCCGTAGCTTTGCACCCAGCCGTTGGCGGTAAAGGCAAAGCCGTCGAGCTGCTCGCCAAAGTATTCGACCATGTCGTTGCGCTCGGCCTCGCCGTGTACCAGCACGTCCAGGCCTAACGCTTCCTGTTTGCGCACGGCCAGAGCAATCTCGGCTTGCATCTTCTGCTGGTAGTGGGCGGCATCGAGCGCGCCGCGCTTGAAGGCGGCGCGGGCGGCGCGGATCTCGGCCGTCTGCGGAAAGGAGCCGATGGTGGTGGTGGGCAGCAGCGGCAGCTTCAAACGTGCGCGCTGAGCTTCTTGCCGAACAGGAAAGGAGCTGGTGCGCTGGTCAGCCCCCGGTGCGGCAGCCGCAATGCGGGCGGCCACGGTGGCCCGGTGCACGCGGGGGCTGGCGCGGCGGGCGGCCAGGGCAGTGCGGGCGGCGTGGAGTTCATCGTCCACGGCGGCCTCTCCATCGGCCAGCGCAGAAGACAGCAGGCGCAGCTCATCGAGCTTTTCCACCGCGAACGCCAGCCATGATTTCACTTCGGCATCGAGCTGCGTCTCGGCCTCCAGGCTAAAAGGCACGTGCAGGAGAGAGCACGACGGCGCCATCCACAACTCGCCCTGGTGCTTGTCGGCCACGGGGCGGAGGCGCGCCAAGGCGGCATCCAGGTCGGTGCGCCAGATGTTGCGGCCATCCACGATGCCCACCGACAGCACCTTGTGCGAGGGCAGCCAGTCGGCCACACCCACCAGTTCGTCGGGCGAACGCACGGCGTCCACATGCAGTCCTGCCACGGGCAGCTGGCAGGCCAGGCGCAGGTTTTCGGCCAGGGGCGAGAAGTAGGTCGCCAGCAGCAGCTTGGGCGCACTGCGTGCCAATTGCCAGTAGGCGGGCTCAAACGCGTGGCGCCAGGTGTCGGGCAGGTCCAGGCCGAGGATGGGTTCGTCGATCTGCACCCATTCCACACCTTGGGCCTTCAGCCGCGCCAGCACGGCCTCGTACACCGGCAGCAGCCGGTCGAGCAGGCTGAAACGATCAAAACCCGCTTCCTTGGCCTTACCCAGCCACAGAAAACTCACCGGACCCAGCAGCACAGCCTTCACCTTGTGGCCGAGTGCCTGCGCTTGGGCCACCTCGTCAAACAGCCGCTCGCTGGCCAGGCGGAGCTGCGTGCTGGCGCTGAACTCGGGCACGAGGTAGTGGTAGTTGGTGTCGAACCACTTGGTCATCTCGAGCGCGGGCTGGCCGTCAGAGGTGTGTGTGGCGGTGCAACCCTTGCCGCAGCCCTGATGGTCGTGGTGACCGTGATGGGCATCGGCCGATACGCCGCGGGCCATGGCGAAGTAGCGCGCCAGCTCTGGCGTGTCGTCCTCAAAACCAAACCGCGCGGGCTCGCAGCCCAGCAGCTGGATGTGGTTGGCCACATGGTCGTACAGCGCAAAGTCGCCGACGGTGACAAAGCCAAGGCCGGCATCGGCCTGCGCCTGCCAGTGGAGCTGGCGCAGCTGGGCGGCGGTGTCCTGCAAGTCGGCCGCGCTGCTGTCGCCGCGCCAAAAGGATTCGAGCGCGAATTTGAGTTCGCGCTGCGCGCCCATGCGCGGAAAGCCCAGGGTGTGAGTGAGCACCGGGCGGGCCGCGACGGGCTGAAATGGGGGGGCGGACTGGGCGAGCGACATGGAGGTTTTTTCCTATTTTTGCGATGGCATGCAATGAAGGTAGCGATGGTCGCGCGCCGTGGATTATTATTCAAACGAAAGTTTTTACGATTCAACTTGAAAATTATTAATGAACCAGTCCATCCTGGAAATCCGCCACTTGCGCACTCTGGTTGCGCTGCGCGACAGCGGCAGCCTGGTGCGCGCCGCGCAGTTGCTCAACCTCACGCAGTCGGCGCTGTCGCACCAGATCAAGCTGCTGGAAGACCGGCGCGGCACGCCGCTGTTCGAGCGCAAATCGGTGCCCCCGCAGTTCAGCGCGGTGGGCGAGCGGCTGCTGGCCCTGGCCGACCTGGTGTTGCCGCAAATCGAGGCCGCTGAACGCGACCTGGCCCGGCTGGTGCTGGGGCAGGGCGGCCAGCTGCGCATCGCCGTGGAGTGCCACACCTGTTTTGACTGGCTGATGCCCGCGATGGACGCCTTTCGCACCCGCTGGCCCGAGGTGGAGCTGGACATCGTGAGCGGCTTCCATGCCGACCCCGTGGGCCTGCTGCACCAGGGGCGGGCCGACCTGGCCATCGTGTCGGAGGTGGATGCAGATGAAGCGGGGGTGGATTACCACCCGCTGTTCGGCTTCGAGATCCGTGCGCTGCTCGCCAACGCGCACCCGCTGGTGGCCAAGCCGTACCTTGTGGCGCAAGACTTTGCCGACCAGACCGTGATCACCTACCCGGTGCCCGACGAGATGCTCGATTTGATCCGCCAGGTGCTGGAGCCCGCCGGCGTGCGCCCGCCCCGGCGCACCACCGAGCTCACCGTGGCCATGCTGCAGCTGGTGGCCAGCGGGCGCGGCGTCGCAGCGTTGCCGCTGTGGGCGGTGCAGGGCTATCTGGACCGCGGCTACGTCACAGCCCGGCCCGTGGGGGCGCAAGGGCTGCGGGGCGAGCTGCATGCCGCGAGCCTGCCGCAGGTGTCGGCCAAGCCGTATCTGCAAGACTTCGTGAGCGTGGTCCGCGAGACGAGTTTCGTCACGCTCAAGGGTGTGACGCTGCTGTAACGGCAGCGGACGCCGTCAGTCGGGTGCGTACTTGTCGCCCACCTGTTCGCGCAGCGGGTGGGTGTCGTAGACGATGTTCATGTCCCGGATGCGCGCG
This sequence comes from Acidovorax sp., assembly GCA_004210805.1. GTDB lineage: Bacteria > Pseudomonadota > Gammaproteobacteria > Burkholderiales > Burkholderiaceae_C > Acidovorax. Next base: position 13,305 of record SDXZ01000008.1, on the reverse strand, counting down.
CTGCCCGCATCGAAGGTGAACACGTCCACGCAGGTGAAGGTCACTTCGCGTCCGTCGTTCAAGGTCCAGTCGTAGCGAAAGTACGCGGCCACGCGCACCGCGTCCTGCCCGGCCGGCTGCGCCGAGGCAAACAGGTCCAGCACCGTGATCACGCTGCCGCTGGAGGCCTGGGCCAGCTTGCGGAAGAAGTCGCCGGCACGCATTGTGCCCAGGAAGGGGGAGTGCACCTGGCCGTCTTCCTCGAAACAGGCGATCAGCCCCTCGGTGCTGCTGGCGTGCAGGTGGGCCAAGTACGTTCTCACGGTGTCGAGCGGCTGCGTGGTCATGTGGTGTCCTTGAAGGGTTGGTCAGGCTGTGGTGAGCTTCCTGCCAAACGCCTCGCCGGACAAGAGACAATGGCGCTTTATACATAACCATGGCTTATGTATCTGCGCCATCTCCACTACCTTCAGGCCGTTATCGAACACGGCAGCTTTGCCGGGGCTGCCCGAGCCTGTGGTGTGTCCCAGCCCGCCATCAGCCAGGGCATGAAGGCCCTGCAAGCGGGTTTTTCTGAGCCGCTGTGGGTGAAGCAAGGGCGCCGCTATGTACCCACGCCGCTTGCGCGGAGCCTTGCGCAAGAGGCCGCATCGCTCGCCCAGCGTATCGATGGGCTGGCCCAGGCAGGCACGGCCCCCGCCGTGCGCAGTGCGCTGCGCGTGGGGCTCACGTCGTCTGCTGCCATGGTCTGTGGACCGCTGCTGTACCAGGACTGGTGCCTGCCCGGTACCCGGCGCACTCTGGTGATGGAAACCGCCGACGAAGGCAGCTTGCTGGCGGGGCTGGTGCAAGGGCGTTTCGACGCCGTCATTGCCCCCCGGCCGCGCGGGTTTTCGCACCCGGACGTTGTGGAGCGGCGCCTGTACGAACTGGCACCGCGCATCTATGCGCGTCGCCGCCATCCACTGGCCCAGGCCCGCGGTCTGGCCGACTTGAAAGGCGCGCCCTGGGCATGTGTGGGCCCCAGCGTCAGCGGGCCCGTAGACGTGCTGACCGAGGCACACCGCGTACGGCGAATGCCTGCGCCCCGCATGGCAGTGCGCTGCCCTGACTTCGCCAGCATGCTGCATCTGGTGGCCCAGTCGGACCTGCTGGCGGTCGTGCCGCATCCGGTGCTGCTGGGTGCTGCTGCGCCTGCCGTCGTGCCGTTGCGCCTGGCCGAGTCACTCCCGCTCTACGGCATGTGGCTTTTCGAGTTGTGCACCAGGCCTTCACGCATCGGCGCACAGGCCTTGTCGGCGGCGGGCTGATACGGCTATTGCAAACTGGCTTAGGGTTTGAAATCGCTGTTGCAAACCTCCATAATCGCTTTCCTTCGCTCCACGACCCGCCGCTGCACCATGCACTACCTGCCCACTGCTCCGTCAACATTCCGCCCGCTCATCGCCTCGCTCGCCTTGGCTTTTTGCGCCACCCTGGCGCAGGCCGCACCTGTGGCCGACGTGCATGCCCTGGCCCAGTCGCAGCAGCTGCCGCTGCTCGACACGCTGCGTGACCTGGTGCACATCGAGTCGGGCAGCAAGGACATCGAGGGCCTGAACCAGATAGCCGAGCGCATCGCGGGCCAGCTCAAGCAACTGGGTGGCGCGGTGGAGGTGATGCAGACCAGCGACATCTACCGCCTGGACGACACGCCCGAGAAGGTGGGCCCTGCGGTGCAGGCCGTGCTCAAGGGCACGGGCAGCAAGAAGATCATGCTGATCGCGCACATGGATACGGTGTACCTGAAAGGCATGCTCAAGGCCCAGCCTTTCCGCATCGACGGCGACAAGGCCTACGGCTTGGGAATTTCCGACGACAAGCAGGGCATCGCGCTCATCATCCACACCGTGGCTATGCTGCAAAAGCTCGGCTTCAAGGACTACGACACGCTCACCGTGCTGATCAATGGCGACGAGGAAATCAGCTCGCCCGGCTGGCGCAGCACCATCACCCGGGTGGCGGCCGAGCAGGATGTAGTCTTGTCGTTTGAAGGCGGCGGCACCGATGGCACGCTGCGCCTGGCCACCAGCGGCATTGGCGCGGCCTACATCACCGTGCAGGGCAAGGCCTCGCACGCGGGCGCCAAGCCCGAGGATGGCGTGAACGCGCTGTACGAGCTGTCGCACCAGCTGCTGCAGATGAAGGATCTGTCGAAGAACGACGAGGGCCTCAAACTCAACTGGACCGTCTCGAAATCCGGCACCAACCGCAACGTGATTCCGGCCGAGGCCACGGCCCAGGCCGATGCGCGTGCCTTGAAGGTGGCGGACTTTGATGGGCTGGAGAAGGCGCTGCAAGAGAAGATCAAGACCAAGTTGCTGCCAGCGTCCAAGGTGGACGTGAAGTTCGAAGTGCGCCGCCCGCCGCTGGAGGCCAGCGACGCTTCACGCCGCGTGGCGGGCTATGGCAAGGTCATTTACCAGGAGCTGGGCCTGCCGCTCACCGTGGTCGAAAAGGCGACGGGTGGCGGCACCGATGCTGCCTTTGCGGCGCTCAAGACCAAGGGCGCTGTCGTGGAGGGCATGGGCCTGTCGGGCTATGGGGCGCATTCCAACGACGCCGAGTACGTGCAGATCAACACCATCGTGCCGCGGCTGTACCTGGCCACGCGCATGATCATGGACATCTCGCGCGACAAGCTGAAGTAACCGCTGAGGCGGGTTGCGCCTTTTACTGAAGAGGGCACGCGGTCCGCGAGGTGCGCGGCCGCAGAGTCTGGCGCTTCAGTTCAGGTCCCCGGCACGGGCACGCGCACAGCCCCCGTCGTAAAGAACGATTCCAGGTTCTCCAGCACCAGGTCCGCCATTGCCCGGCGGGTCTCATGGGTGGCGCTGGCGGTATGCGGCGTGAGCACCACGTTGTCGAGCGCGATCAGCGCGGCGGGCACGCGGGGCTCGTCTTCAAAGACGTCCAGCCCAGCCCCGGCGATGCGGCGTTCTGCCAAGGCGTCGATCAGCGCAGCTTCATCCACCACGCTGCCGCGCGCCACGTTGATGAGAAAGCCCTCGGGGCCCAGGGCGTCGAGCACCGGGCGGTCCACCATGTGGCGCGTCGCGGGGCTGCCAGCGACGGTGAGCACCAGGTAATCCGCCCAGCGGGCCAACGCCACCAGCGACTCGAAATACGGCAGCGCCGCATCGAGCGCGGGCCGGCGGTTGTGGTAACCCACCTCCATGCGGAATCCGCTCGCCCGCTCGGCCACAGCCTGGCCGATGCGGCCCATGCCAACGATGCCCAGGCGCTTGCCCGACACCCGGCTGCCCAGCGCAAAACGCCCTTGCGGCCACTCGCCGCGCCGCACAAAACGGTCGCTGGCGGCAATGCCGCGCGATACGTCCAGCATCAGCGCAAAGGCCATGTCGGCCACACAATCGTTGAGTACGCCAGGCGTGTAGCCCACCTGAACGCCACGCGCCTTGGCGGCATCGACGTCCAGCGCGTCAAAACCCACGCCAAAGCTGCTAATGACCTGCAGGTGGGGCAGGGCGGCAATGACCTCGCCCGTAAGGCCAGTGGATGCCGTGGTGACCACTGCGTTGAACTCGGCGCCCCGTGACGCAAGAAAGGCCACGGGATCGGCCTGGTCTGCAAGGCAGATGACGCTGTACCGGGCGGCCAGTTCGGCCTCCAGCGCAGGAAGGGGCAGGCGGCCAATTTGCAGGATGCAGGGCTTTGGGGTGGTGGACATGGCAGGCGGCGCGCAGGGCTCAAAAGAAAAAGGGCCGCACGCGGCGGCCCCGACGGGGGATTGCTTAAGCAGCGACGCGCACAGCCTGGCGGGCCAGCAGCTTCCAGCTGCCGCTTTGCTGCTGCCACACGCCCAGGATCTTGATCTGTACTTTGCCGGGCTTGCCCGAGTCGTTGGTGTCTGCCGTGAGCGTGTGGCGCACGATGGCGGTATTGCCCACGACCTTGATGGTCTGGTCCGAGATGGCAATGGTCACGAAGTCGGACTTGCCTGCGACCAGGTCACCGATGAAGCTGTCCTTGGTGTCCACGCGGCCGCCCGAGTGGCCGTAGCTCAGGTCGTCGGCCACCAGCGGGGCGAGCGTTGCGAGCGTGGGGTCGATCATCGCGAGGCGCAGGCGCTCAGCGGCGGCGGCCACGGCTTGCTCGGACGAGGCCGACGACGAAGCGCCTGCAGGGGCATTGCTGGCGCAGCCCGAGAAGGCGGCGAGGGCTACCACGGTGGCAGCGGCAATGACGAGTTGTTTGAACATTCTCTTTGTCTCCTTGTTGTGTGTTGGATGAAGGGAAAGGGGCGTGCCAGTGCTGCGCGGTGCGCCCGTGCACGGCCAGGCGCATCGCGATCAAAAAACTGAAAAGAGCATGAAAAAAGGGCCTGGTGAACCAGGCCCTTGCATGGGCTTACTGCGGGCCCAGCTTGGCGATCAGCGCCCGGAGCTCTTCCACCTCGTTGGGCTTCAGGTCCGTCAGCGGCGCGCGCACGGGGCCGCCGTCATGGCCCACGATCTTGGCGCCTGCCTTGATGATGCTCACGCCATAGCCTTCCACCCGGTTGCGGATGGCCAGATACGGCATGAAGAACTCCTTGAGCAGCTTGTGCTGGGTCGCGATATCGTCGCTGGCCACCGCCTTGTAGAACTCCATCGCCGTCTTGGGGATGAAGTTGAAAACCGCCGACGAATACACCGGTGTGCCCAGCGCCTTATAGGCCGCTGCATACACCTCGGCCGTGGGCAGGCCGCCCAGGTACGAGAACCGGTCGCCCATCTTCATGTAGATGGAAGACATGGTCTCGATGTTGCCGACGCCGTCCTTAAACCCCACCAGGTTCGGGCAGCGATCGGCCAGGATGGCCAGCGACTCGGCCGTGAGCTTGGTGCGGTCGCGGTTGTAGACGATCACGCCAAACTTCACGCTCTTGCAGACCGCGGCCACATGCTCGATCAGGCCTTCCTGGCCGGCTTCGGTCAGGTAGTGCGGCAGCAGCAGGATGCCGTGGGCGCCCAGGCGCTCGGCTTCCTGGGCATGGGCGATGGCGGTGCGGGTGGGGCCACCGGCGCCGGCAATGATCGGCACCTTGCCGCGGCAGGTGTCCACGGCGGTCTTGATGACCTGGCCGTACTCGGGGCCGGACAGCGAGAAGTATTCGCCCGTGCCACCGGCGGCAAACAGGGCGCTGGCACCGTAGGGGGCCAGCCACTCCAGGCGCTCAATGTAGGTCTTGGGGCGGAATTCGCCCTGCTCGTCGAAGTCCGTGATGGGGAATGAGAGCAGGCCGGAGCCCATGATGGTTTTGAGTTCTTGCGGGTTCATGTGAGTTCAGGGCTGAAAAAAAGTAGAACAGGCGGGCGGCTTGGTGGGGGGCGTGAATCCGGCTGGTCCGAGCAGGCAGGCCGGGCTCTTTCACGCCCTCTTTAGTCGAGCTTGATGTTGGCGGCCTTCACCACGCTCGCCCAGCGGGCGCGCTCCTTGGCGAAGAACTGGTCTTGTTCGGCGGGCGTCATGGTCACCAATTCGGCGCCCTGGCCGGCCAGGCGTGAGCGGATTTCGGGTGCGCGGATGGCGGTGATGAGCGCCTTGTTGAGCTTTTGCACCACGGCATCCGGCGTGCCGCGTGGCAGCAAGATGCCCTGCCAGGTGCCGGACTCGAAGCCGGTCACGCCCTGTTCGGCAATGGTGGGCACGTCGCCGATCAGCGGCATGCGGGTGGCCTTGGACACGCCCAGCACCTTGAGCTTGCCGCTCTGCACGTGGGGCAAGGTGGCCAGCATGCCGTTCATGAGGATCTGCGTCTGGCCGGCGACGGTGTCCTGGATGGCGGTGACGCCGCCCTTGTAGGGGATGTACTGCCAGCGCGCACCGGCGGCGCGCTCCAGCGCCACGCCGGCCACGTGCGGGGCGCTGCCGGTGGCGGTGACGGCAAAGTTCAGGTCGTTCTTCTTCGAATACGCCACCAGCTCCTTGAGGTTGTTCACTGGAACGGACGGGTGCACTACTAACAGGTGGGGCGAGTAGGCCAGCATGGTCACGCCACGCAGGTCCTTGGAAGGGTCGAAGGACAGCTTGGTGTAGACCGAGGGGCTGATGGCCAGCGCTCCCACGTCGCACAGCAGCATGGTGTAACCGTCCGGCTCGGCCTTGGCCACAAAGTCGGCACCCAGGTTGCCGTTGGCGCCGGGCTTGTTTTCGACGATGACCGACTGCTTGAGCGCCTCGGACAGCGACTGGCTGATCGAGCGCGCAATGATGTCCGAGCTGCCGCCGGGCGGGTAAGGCACAACGATGCGCAGCGTCTTGGCAGGCCACTCAGCGGTCTGTGCGGTGGCAGAGGCGGCTGCCAGGGCGGCGGTACAGGCCAGCAGGATGGCGCGGCGGTTCAAGGTCATGGAATGTCTCCGTTGCTAAACTTGTTGTTAGTCATCGTACAACTAAGGGGCTAAGAAATCAACTAGTGCGCTAAAAAAGGCTGCGATAGGGCAAAAAAATTAGGGTAACTACTGAGTTTTTTATGCTGATTTAGCCATCTCCCCAGAAGGGAAATCAAATTCTTGAGACCTGAAAAAACCTCGGGTAATCCCTTTGTACGGAGCAGTGCCGGTCGCGCCACAATGTCGCTCTAGTTGTATGACAACATATCTCCAGCCGGCGGTATGACGCTCCGCTACCCAGTGCGCGGTGCCAAAGACAACAACCAGATATCCCGCAGACCAGCGACTGGCCGCGGGCCCGCCATCAAAAAAAGGGGAGACAAATGAACGCTGTACCGCATGCCCGCCGCAGGGCCGCACAACTCGCACTGGCAGTCGCCGCGGCGCTGGCCACACCCGGCGCGTGGGCGGCCACCTGGGTGTATGTCTCCAACGCCGACAGCCAGGATGTGTCGGTGTTCGAGTTGGACCGCAGCGCTGTGGCGCTCAAGCCGGTGGACACCACCGCGCTCGGCGGCATGGCGATGCCCATGGCGGTGAGCCCAGACAAGAGGGTGCTGTACGTGGCGCTGCGCTCGCAACCATTTCGGGTGGTGAGTCTGGCGATCGACCCCGTCAGCGGCAAGCTGCGTAAGCTGGGCGAGGCGCCGCTTGCCGACAGCATGGCCAATATCGATACCGATGCCACGGGGCGCTGGCTGTTTGCGGCGTCCTACCCCGGCCACAAGATCACGGTCAACAGCATTGGCAAGGATGGGGCGGTAGGCGCCGTGCAGCAGCTCATCCCCACGGCGCCCAACGCGCACGCCATCCATGCCGATGCCACCAACCGCAATGTGTTTGCCACCAGCCTGGGCGGCGACAACCTGTCGGCCTGGCGCTTCGATGCCGAGACCGGCAAGCTCTCCGCCAACGAACCTGCACTTACCGCAGTGACGCCCGAAAAATCGGGACCGCGCCATTTCGTGTGGGACAAGGGGCAGCGCTTTGTCTATTTGCTGAACGAACTGGACGCCTCTGTCCACGTGATGGCTTATGACGCCACGCGCGGCACGCTGCGCGCGGTGCAGCGCACCACAGCGTTGCCGGCCGGCTTTACCGGCAAGCCCTGGGCGGCCGACATCCACCTGTCGCCCGACGGCCGCACGTTGTACGCGTCCGAACGTACCTCCAGCACGCTCAGCAGCTTCCGCGTCGATGCGGCCACGGGCCAGCTGCAGCCCCTGGGCCATGTGCCGACTGAAAAATCCCCGCGCGGTTTTGCAGTGGATTCGTCGGGCCGGTTCCTGATCGCGGCGGGGCAGGAGTCCCACCAGGTTTCGTTGCACCCCATCGACCCCGCCACCGGCATCCCGGGTACCCCCACACGCGTGCCCGCGGGCAAGAACCCCAACTGGGTCGAGATCGTGGACCTGCCTTGAATCGGTGCGCTCCGCTTCCTTCTTCCTTCACAAACATTTATTCCAGGAGACACCACATGCAACGCAGAACCTTCATCCACACAGCGGCCCTTGCCGCCGCCGTGGGCTTCATCGGCCTGCCAGCCGCCGCGCAGGGCACTTGGCCCACGGGCAAGCCCATCAGCTACGTGGTGCCGTTTGCCGCTGGCGGCACCACCGACACGCTGGGCCGCCTGATCGGTCAGCAGCTGGGTACCGCGCTGGGGACCACCGTGGTGGTCGAGAACAAGGGGGGCGCGGCCGGCAGCATTGGATCGGAGGCCGCAGCGCGCGCCGCACCCGATGGCTACACCCTGCTGGGCGGCACGGTCAGCTCCCATGCCATCAACATCAGCCTGTACCCCAAGCTGGGCTACGACCCCATCAAGTCCTTCACACCCGTCACGCTGATCGGCACCAACCCCGTGGTGCTGGTGGTGGCTGCCAACAGCCCGCACAAGACCCTCAAGGACGTGCTGGCTGCGGCCCAGGCCAAGAAGGACGGCGGCCTGTCTTCTGCATCGGCAGGTACCGGCAGCTCGCAGCATCTGGCCGTGGAACTGCTGGCCTACAAGTCGGGCGTGAAGTTCACGCACATTCCGTACAAAGGCAGCGGTCCCGCCATCCAGGACGTGATCAGCGGCCAGGTGGACATGATGTTCGACACCACCGTGGTCGCTGCACCGCACATCCAGAGCGGCAAGCTGCGCGCCATTGCTGTCACCTCGCCCAAGCGCCTGGCCTCCATGCCGGACGTGCCCACAGTGGCCGAGTCCGGCGTGAATGGCCTGGCCGACTTCCAGGTGCAGTCGTGGCAGGCGATCTTTGTGCCGGCCAACACGCCCACGCCGGTGGTCACGCGCCTGCATGACGAGATCCGCAAGATCCTCGCCCAGCCCGACATGCAAAACCGCCTGAAGGGTTTTGGCATGGAGCCTGCCGACATGAACACGGCGCAGATTTCCGCCTTCCAGAAGGCCGAAGTGGAGAAGTGGGCGCAAGTGATCAAGGCCGCCAACATCAAGGCTGAATAAGTTTTCCTTTGTCAGGGATTTGGCGGGATGGCCTTTGCGGGCTGTCCCGCCTTTTTTTTGCCCATCGTTGCGACGGGCTTCCCACAGGGGAGGGCGAAATGCAGGGGCAGGGTGGGAAGGGAATCGGGCGGCAGTGCAGTGGGACGGCAACCGAGGCGCGTCTCCCATTTGTCTCCCCAATTGGCAGGCACAAACACGGGTGGCGCATCCGCCGTCCACATGGTTTGACTCCCTATCCCCATTTTTTGAAGGCCCCGGCATGACACACGCAACCCCTCCTCTTCTCACCCGGCGTCGCAATGCACTCGGCACCGTGGGCGCGCTCACGGCGCTGACCTTGAGCGCATGCGGAGGGGGCGGGAGCAGCAGCAACTCCAGCACGTCGAGCAACGCGGCGCTCTCCGGGTTGAGCGTGTCAGAAGAAGGGTTGAGCCCGGCGTTTGATGCGGCCACCACCAGTTACGACCTGGCGGTGGCCAACACCGTGACCTCACTGAAGCTGGTGCCCACGACTGCGGGCACTGATGCCAGCGTTCAGGTCAATGGCACCACCGTGGCCAGCGGCAGCAGCACGGCGACGGTGGCCCTCGCCGAGGGCACGAACACCCTGTCGGTTGTCGTCAAGGCGGCCGATGCCAGCACCTCGCGCACTTACACGGTGCGGGTCACGCGGGCGCCGGCCAGTGCGTCCGCAGATGCTTCGCTGCGCGCGCTCACGCTGTCCTCTGGCGACCTGTCGCCCACTTTTGCGGCCGGCACCACGGGCTACACGGTGGCGGTGGCCAATGCCACCTCCATGGTCACGCTCACCCCCACGGCCACGAGCAGCGGTGCCAGCATCCAGATCAACGGTGTGGCCGTGGCCAGCGGCAGCGCGTCGGCAGCTATCTCGCTGGCCGTGGGCACCACCACGCTCGCGGTGCGCGTCATCGCCCAGGACAAGGTCACCACGCGCAGCTACACCGTCGTCGTCACGCGGGCTGCCACCACGGTGTCCAGTGATGCTTCGCTCAAGACCTTGGTGCTGTCTGCAGGGGCGCTCACCCCCACCTTTGCGTCCGCCACCAGCAGCTACACCGCCTCGGTGGCCAACAGCGTCGCTTCGGTCACCGTGACGCCCACGGCCACCAGCGCGGCGGCCACGGTTTCAGTGAATGGCGTGGCGGTGGCCAACGGCAGCAACTCCGGCGCCATCGCGCTGGCGGTGGGCAGCAACACGGTCAAGATCGTCGTGACCGCGCAGGACGGCGGCACCAGCAGCACCACCACCGTGGTGGTGACACGCGCGGCAGCCTCGGTGTCCACGGACGCGAGCCTGTCTGCGCTGGTCCTGTCGTCCGGCAGCCTGTCTCCGTCCTTTGCGGCGGCTACAACGTCCTATGCGGCGGCCATCTCCAACACCGTGGCTTCATTGACCATCACGCCGACCACTGCGAGCAGCGGTGCCAAGGTCACGGTCAACGGCAACACGGTGGCCAGCGGCGCGGCGTCATCCGCCATCACCCTCGCGGTGGGGAGCAACACCCTGAGCATCGTGGTGACGGCTGCAGATGGCGTCACAGCACGCACCTACACCGTGGTGGCCACGCGCGCCGCCACGGGCACCTGCACACTCACGGCCACCGAGACGCAGGGGCCGTACCCACTGCTGGCAATCCTGTCGAACTCGGCCATGGTGCGCAGCAACATCACTGAGGGCAAAACCGGCGTACCGCTGACGGTGACGCTGACGGTGCAGGACGTGAGCAATGGCTGTGCGCCCGTGGCGGGCGCAGCGGTCTACATCTGGCACTGCGACAAGGATGGCCTCTACTCGGGATACAGCACCGGCACCAATGCGGGCCAGTCGGGGCTGACGTATCTGCGCGGTATCCAGGTGACGAACAGCAGCGGCCAGGTCACGTTCACCACCATCTACCCCGGCTGGTACGCAGGCCGCATCACGCACATCCACGCCCAGGTCTACCTGAACGACAACCTCAGCGTCACCGCCACAGCCACCACCCAACTGGCTTTCCCCCTGGACGCGACGACGGCGGTCTACAACAGCACGCTGTACAGCGCCAAGGGCCAGAACAACTCAGTGACGAGCTTCGCCGCCGACAACGTGTTCAGTGACGGCACCAGCACGGAGATGGTGGCCATCAGTGGCAGTGTGGCGAGCGGCTATGCGGCGAACCTCACCGTCAACATCGCCTGAGTCCGCGAAGGAAGCTCCGGGCTATTGAAGCCGGCTCAGTGAACCCGGAGCCCCAGTCCCGCTTGGGTTCCGGGTTCGCGCAATGCTTCTTTCGTACGCCCCCAGTTAAGTTCAAACGCTTTGGGGGGCGTGCTCACCTTCGTTCGCTCCGGATCTTTCGGTCAGGCAAAACCCCGGATGCTGCCCCGTGAGCAACAGAAACATCGCAAACACCGGCCCTTGCATGTTGCGCTCGTCGCTCGTGCTCTCCAGCGCCTGCCAGGTGCGCGACTGCACACCGCCCCGGCTGCCCGTCTGCAGCGGGTAACCCATCAGCTCCGCCGCCTGCGCCTGGCTGAGCCCGGCGGCAACACGCGCTGCCTTGAGCTGATCGCCCGTGGGGATGGGCATCTCGAGGGGGATGGGGGCGAGGGTGGTCATGGGACGTCCGAGCGTTAAAAAAACGGGTTGAGATTGACTTGCTACTAAATATGTAGCAATAAGTGCAATAGGAATAAGCGCTAGGGCCTATTTTTATTCAAATTCTCGCCGCAAGGTGCTCGCGTGTCATGCTGGTGGCGCCGCGCGCGCCCGGCTGGGCAAGCCGGCAAAGGTCCCATAGCCAGTCCTAGAATCTCCAGACATAAAAAAGATGCCGCATCTGGGGGGATGGAATGAGTTACACGCTGCAGCTCTGGGAGAAACCGGCCGACTGGCCCTGGCCCGCCACCAAGGCCGAAGCCGATGCGCAATTCGAGCGCGTGTTCGAAGGACCGCCGGCAGGCCAGAACCCCAAGTTCCTGGTGTGGGGCCGCGCGATGCACGCGCGCTACCCTGAAACCATGGAGGTCTGGCTCGACGGGAGCGAAGACGGCGTTACCGAAGACCCCACGCTGGGGTTCGGCATCAACATGCATTCCGACCACGTGGCCGCAGCGTTCGACCACGCGTGGGAGCAGGCCACCCTGCTGGGCCTGAACCTGTACGACCCGCAAAGCGGCGTGCACTACCTGGGCAATGGCGACGTGCCCGAGGAGCCCGACCTGCAGATGGAGCGCGCAGTGCGTGCGCGCAAGGCGGGCGACGAAGCCGCAGCCTGGGCCGAGTACCGCCGCCACGCCGCGCGCGGCAATCCGCACGCCATCTACGCCATGGGCCGCGCGCTGCGGTTTGGCACCCTGGGCCAGCGCCGGCACTTTGACCTGGCGGCGGTGCTGCAACTGATGGGCGCGCCCGACGAACAGAAAAAGCGCGATGCCCAGGGCTTTTACGACCGGTTTCCGGACGAGGCCAAGGGGCGCATTCAGACCCTGATGGCGCGGCTGAAGTCTGCATCGGGCGAGCTGCTGCTGCAGATCATCGACAGCGAACGCAAGGCCGTGGACGACGCCTTTGTCCAGTTTTCGCAAATGGCGCTGTACAGCCGCAAACGTATTGAAGCTGCTGACGGCCTGGAGGCCGCCGCCACGCAGGGCCACGAAATCGCCGCGTATGAACACGCGCTGGAGGCGGTCACCGGCTGGGAAGTGCCCAACTACGAAAGCGCCCGCTATTGGGCCCAGCGCGCCGCCGACTGGGACTACGAACCTGCCAAGCGCCTGCTGGCAGTGATGTACGAGCGCGGCTGGGGCGGCGCAGTGAATGCTGAAGAAGCCGCCAAGTGGAACGCCGCCGCGCTGACGCAGCGGCAGCAAGAGGAAAAGAAAAGGCAGCAGGCGCAAGAGGGCGGCTCGCCGGGGGGCCTCAGCCTGGCGCCGCTCACGCCCGCCCGCGGATCGCCAGACCCGGCGAGCGGGCCCATGGTGTGGACAGGCTCCATCCGCCGCGACCTGGTGGGCTGGTACGCGCGCGAAGGCCACCCCGAAGCCGCCTACGAGATGGGCCTGGCCTGCCACCACGGCCGGCACGGCAGCCCGGTGAACCCGGCTGAGGCCCGCGCCTGGTACGCGCAGGCGGCCGAAGCCGGCCACGGCAACGCGACGTACAACCTGGCCGTTTTTATCGAAGACGGCGCGGGTGGCCTCAAGGACGCGTTGGTTGCCAAGGCGCTTTTCATGCTGGCAAACACGCGGGGCGCCACGCTGCGCGCGGACGACCTGCGCATTGCGCCGGCAGAGCAGGGCCCGTTGCGCGCACTGGTGTCGGCCCTGCTCTGCCGGCGCAATGCGCAGGTCGTCCGCGCGCAGCGTGGCGCCCCGCGTGTTTGCCAGCATGAAAAGCGCCTTGGCAACCAACGC